>CBJMMB010000226.1:0-4236 GCA_966430775.1 uncultured Dyella sp.
CCGATCACCTGGCCACGCTTGACCTTGTCGCCGGCTTTCACGCGAATGCTTCCAGGCTTCAGGTGTTCGTAGAACGCATATCGACCTTGGCCCAGATCCAGCGCCACATAGTTTCCGCTGGCTTTTTCCATGGCCACCTTGTTGCTTTCGGAGACCCGCGTGGGTTCGTCCATATCGTCTTTCGCATCCGCCACGGTAGCGTCTGCCACCGCGAGCACCTGTTCGCCGTAGCCATACCAATCCGCGGGACGGCTGCCGTCGCTGCGAGCGTGTTTGCCCGCGTTGTCGAGCTTGATCCAATCGATGGCGAAGCGCCCCGGGATATGCACCTTGCCGTTGACGGTATAGAGCACCCGACGATGTCCACGCGCCCATGCCGCGCTGTAGATGGCGGTCCATGGACCGCCACGTAGTGGAGGCCCGAGTACTACCGGTTTGGGCGATCCCGCGGTGAATTCGCCGCCCCGCACTACGAAGCTTTCACCGTTGAGGGAGCGATACGCGAGCAAGTGCTGGAGGCGATGGCCAGCCAGGCCTGCGGCGGGTATCGATAGATATACAACCGCGCGTACACCCGGAGGGATGCGTAGCGGATCGCTATCCTTGGCGGGCAGGTCAGGTCTACCGATGGCTTGCTTCAAATCGTCCCCAGCCAGGCTGGCGACATGTCGATGGTCGCTTTCATCGATGATATCGATGCGTTCCAGTTCCAACGGCGCAGCGGCGAAGCTCGACACATGCAATTCATAGACGAGCTGCACTGTGCCGGCGATCGCGACGGGCGCCGGTGCCCACGTTACCTGCAGGTCGAACGAGTCGGCCAACGGAGGGCGCTGCGCGGCGGTGGCGAGCTGGCTGGCGGCAAGCAGGACGGCTGCAACGGCGCGTTTCATAAGTTACCGGCGCGATCAGGCGCGAGTGACGGTGTCATGCAGAGCTCGTGAAAGCATCCGCCATTGGTCATGCTCGACTTCAGAATAGAGAACCCTACATGGCGTCTGGTGCAGCCATCCCGCGCTATTTCCCGGGTGGATAAATCTATTCACCGCACCCATGATGTTTGCGCAGCTTGATCGACGACCGATCCATCTCACCCTGATCCGCTTACCGAAGGAACGCCCATGACGCAACCCATCCATCGGCGCATTGTTTTGAATGCACGCCCGCACGGCGCACCGAAGCTCAGCGATTTCCGGCTGGAACAACAGGAGGTGCCGCAACCGTCTGAAGGGCAAGTGTTGCTTCGAACGATCTATCTTTCGCTCGATCCCTACATGCGCGGCCGAATGAGCGATGCGCCCTCCTACGCGCCGCCGCTGAATCTTGGCGATGTCATGGTCGGCGGCACGGTAAGCCGGGTGGAAGCCTCGCGGCACCCTGCATTCAAGGCTGGGGACCTGGTCAGCAGTTTCAGCGGCTGGCAAACGCACGAACTCTCCGATGGAAAAGACCTCACCCGGATCGACAGCGATATCACCCACCCTTCGCTCATGCTGAGCGTGCTCGGCATGCCGGGCTTCACCGCTTATCACGGCTTGTTGAACATCGGGCAGCCAAAACCCGGCGAAACCGTCGTCGTCGCTTCGGCAACCGGTGCGGTCGGCTCGGTGGTCGGCCAGATCGCCAAGCTGAAGGGCGCACGCGCCATTGGCATTGCCGGTGGCCGCGAAAAATGCCGTTACGCCGTGGAAGAGTTGGGCTTTGATGCGTGCATCGACCATCACGCGTCCGATTTCGCCGAGCAGCTGGCCGCGTCAACGCCGAACGGCATCGACGTCTATTTCGAAAACGTAGGCGGCGCCGTATTCGATGCGGTACTTCCACGGCTCAACAACGGCGCACGCGTACCGGTATGCGGCTTGATCGCCCATTACAACGACACGGAGCTGCCATCCGGCCCGAATCGCCTACCCATGCTGATGACGCAGATCCTCATTCGCCGTCTTCATGTGGAAGGTTTCATCATCCTCGATCACTTCGATACCGGTTTGGAACCTTTTCTGCGCGACATGCAAGCGTGGGTGGCGAGCGGCAAGGTGAAACTGCGCGAAGCGTTCGTCGACGGGCTCGAACAGGCGCCGCAAGCGCTGATCGATTTGCTGGAAAGCAAGCATTTCGGCAAGGTGGTGGTGCGCGTTGGCGAGCTTTGATACGCGCTCGTCGCCCCGGCGAATGCCGGGGCTCAGTGACTTAAGCGGCAAAGGCACTGGATCCCGGCGTTCGTCCACTGCTGTCCCAAGAATGGCTAAAACGTTCGTCATCCCAGCGAAAGCTGGGATCCAGCGACTTACATTCCCCAAAGGCACTGGATCCCAGCTTTCGCTGGGATGACGGAATCGGTAGCGTTGAACTTTCTGGAATGTGTCTACGCCACCGCAGCCGCCTGCCCATACCGCTCACGCAACGCCGCACGATAACGACGGCTGCACGGAACCGTCGTGCCATCCCGCAACCGCAACCGCGCATCCCCCGTCTCCAACGGTTCGATCTCGACCAGATAGTCGAGATTGATGAAATACCCGCGATGCACGCGCAGGAAACGCGCCGGATCCAACCGCGCCTCGATCCCGGCCATGGTGCTGCGCATCGGGTAATCGCGCCCGCGCACATGCAGGTTCACGTAGTTGCCGGCGGCCTGCAGCCACTCGATCTCGCTGGCGTTGATCAGGAACTCCTTGCCCAGCTTGCGCACCAGAAAGCGGTCAGGCCGATCCACCGGCTCCACCGGCGGCCCCTCTTCCGGTTCCACCAGCAACCTGGCTTCGCCCTGCTGGCGCAGCAGCCACAGGTGATAAAGCATCAGCACGCCGATGATCAGGAAGTAGGTGCGCACATCCTTGAGATATTCGTAGCCGAAGTTGATCCACCACGCTCCGAACCGGTAAGGCCAGCCGGCGATGGCGGCATACGCCAGCCAGCGCAGGGCGATCATGCCTCCGACGTGGATCAGGCTGAACGGTACGCTGAGCAGCACATGCAGCGGCAGGTTGCGCCGCCAGGTGTCGAAGCGGATCGGCCAACGCCGCTCGGCGACGATCACCGCCGGCAGCAGCGCCAGCATCACCAGCGCGCTGCTCGTCTCCCACACCCAGGGTTCCCATGGCGCGATCCGGCCGGCATGGTCGATGCGCGAGTCGATGCTGTTGAAGATCACGTTGAGGGCCAGCAGCGCGATCCAGAACCCGACCTCGATCGGACGCCGCCAGCGCTGGAAGGTATCGAAGCCGCGAGAGATTTGCATGCGCGGATTCTACGCACACGCCACCCCATCCGTCCCTGCCCTCCACCGTTCGTCACAAACGCCCTGCAAACAATCACTTGAGACACGACACGCGGCACCGGCGCGCCGAAGCTGACTCCACTTTCCCGCCACGGAGTCCGCCCCATGAACCGCCGCTACGACATCGACGCCCTGCGCGTCCTCGCCTTCGGACTGCTGATCCTCTACCACGCCAGCATGCTGTACGTGGCCGACTGGGACTTCCACCTCAAGAGCAGCCACACCGCCGCCTGGCTGCAGGACCCGATGCTGTTTCTCAACCGCTGGCGGATGGAGCTGCTGTTCCTGATCTCGGGGCTGGCGGTGAACTTCATGCACCGCCGCGCCAGCCTGCCGGGGATGGCCTGGAAGCGCACCGTGCGCCTGCTGCTGCCGCTGGTGTTCGGCATGCTGGTGGTGATTCCCATCCAGCCCTACGTGCAGGGCCTGTCCACCCACTTGGTGCAGCCCGGCTTCGGCCACTTCCTGCTGCGCTACTGGACCGGTGGCCCGTGGCCGGCCGGCGCCTTCACCGGCTGGCAGTTCGGCTTCACCTGGAACCACCTGTGGTACCTGCCTTACCTCTGGGTCTACACGATGCTGCTGATGGCGCTGCTGCCGTTGCTGGAGTCCCCGGCCGGCCAACGCCTGCGCGCCGCCGTTCTGCAGCTGCGTGGCCCGGCACTACTGCTGCTGCCGGCCATCCCGCTGTTCGTATGGGATCGCCTGCTGGCCGACCGCTATCCGTTCACCGGCGCGCTGTGGGGCGACTGGTACGCGCATGCGCTCTACTTCAGCATGTTTCTGTACGGCTACCTGCTTGGCACCGATGCTGGCATCTGGTCGGAACTGGCGCGGCTGCGCCCGATATCTCTGCCATCAGCGCTGACCTGCTTCGCGCTCTACCTCGCCGGCATTCGCCTGCTGCCCGACTCGGCGCCGACAGCGGTGTGGTGGGTGGTGCATGCGCTGCGCTA
>CBJMMB010000227.1:0-4234 GCA_966430775.1 uncultured Dyella sp.
CGGAATTCGGCCGGCGCATGCACGTCGGTGGCGAGGCGCTGGCGCAGGGCGGCATCGCGAATCTTCGAACGCCATGCCTGACCGAAAGCCAGGAAGAAGCGCTGGTCACCGCTGAGACCGTCGATCACCGGCGCCGGCTTGCCACCGAGCGAAGCGTGGTATGCCGCGTATGCCGCGGTAAGGCCGGAAACATCCGCGATGTTTTCGCCCAGCGTCTGCTGGCCGTTGACGTGCAGGCCAGGGAGCGGCTGGTACGCGTCGTATTGCTTGACCAGTTTCTTTGTAGCGGCTTCGAAGTGCTCCGCATCGGCCGGCGTCCACCAGTTTTCCATCCGGCCTTGCGCGTCGAAATCGGCGCCGGTGTTGTCGAAGCTATGGCTGATTTCGTGGCCGATGACGGCGCCGACCGAACCGTAGTTGGCAGCCGCGTCGGCGTTCGGATCGAAGAAGGGCGGTTGCAGGATGGCGGCCGGGAAGTTGAGCGCGTTCTGCAGCGGCAAGTTGACCGCGTTGACGGTCTGCGGCGTCATCCACCATTCGCCCTTGTCCACCGGCTGACCGAGCTTGGCCAGCTGATGCTTGTATTCCAGTGCGACGGCGCGCTCATGATTGCCGAGCGGATCGTCGGCGCTGATCTTTAGCGAGCTGTAGTCGCGCCAGGTATCCGGATAGCCCACGCTCACGCGCAAGGTGGCGATCTTTTCCTTCGCCTTCGCGCGCGTGGCCGGCGTCATCCATGCCAGCGTATCGAGACGTTGATCGAACGCGGCGACGATGTTCTTCACCAGTTCCTCGACCTTCGCCTTGGACGAAGCGGGGAAATAATGCTTCACGTAAAGCTGCCCCACCGCATCGCCGAGATCGGTATTGGTGTTGCTGACGGCGCGCTTCCAGCGATCCTGCTGCTTGGGCGTGCCCTGCAGTGTGGTGCCGTAGAAATTGAAATGCAGGTCCGCATACGCCTTGGGCAGCAGCGGCGCGGCGTCGTCCAGCGCGTGATAGCGCAGCAGCTGTTTCCAGGTATCCAGTGGTTCGCTGCCCACCAGCTTGGCGATGCCGGTGGTGGCGGATGGCTGCCATACGTCGATGTGTTGCTGGCCGTCCAGGCCGGCGGCCTTGAAATAGGCATTCCAGTTCAGGCCCGGCGCCTTTTGCGCAAAATCGCTGACGTTCCACACGTTGTTGGCTTTGTGCACGTCCTGGCTGTCGACCAGGCTTTCCTGCGCCTGTGCGATCTTGGTTTCCAGTGCGATGACGGCCTTGGCCTGTGCTTCCGCATCCGGTGTGCCGGCGAGCTTCAGCAGCGAGGTGACATAGGTTTCGTACTTGGCGCGAGCCGCGGCCATCTCCTTGTCCTGTGACAAGTAATAGTCGCGGCTGGGCATGGCGATGCCGCCTTGCAGCAGATAGGCCATGTTGTGCGAGGGATCTTCCAGCCCTTGCGTGACGAACAGGCCGAACAGGTTTTCGGTGTGGAAATTGGTGGCGTTGATCGGATCGACGTCGGCGCGCATCTGGCTGCCGAGCACGCTGGCGAGATCGTCGCGCGTCTTGATCGCATCAATGCGATCGAACTCCGGCTTCAACGGCGCAAGGCCATGCTTTTCGATGCCGGCCTCATCCATGTAGGCGGCGTAGTAGTCGGCGATCTTGCGTTCATTGGAGCCGGGCGCGGCATGACCTTGCGCAACGTTGCGGATCAGCGTGGAGGTCTGCTTTTCGGCTAATTCATACACGTGCAGGAACGTGCCGGTGCTGGAGCGATCGGCCGGGATCTGCGTGGTCTTCACCCAATCGCCGTTGGCGTAATGGAAGAAGTCGTCACCGGGCTTTACCGAATGATCGATGCCTTTGAGATCGATGCCGATGTCGACGTGGCTGGCTTTTGCCGTTGGCGCATCACCCACGGTGGCGGGCGACGCGGCCATCGCCGTGGTGCTGCTTACGATCGCGGCGGTGAGTATCCATTTGAGTCGCTGCATGGCGATCACCTTTCATGTGAGGAACGAGTTCCCCAACATAGCCCGCCAGGGGCGGGCTTGTGAGCATGACTTTCGGGCTAGGTGCCGCGTGCGTTGGGGTTTGCACCCAACCGACGTGGCTAGCGCCCTAGCAGCGAGATTTCCGCCAACGCTTTCGGTGTTTCGTTGTCGAATCGAACCCGGTAATAGACATGCGGCGCTGGCTGGCGAATGCCGAACGCACGTGTTTGACGCGCCCATGGGAAGCGTTCGTTCTTGCGCGTATCGAGTGCTTTCCAATGTTTTCCGTCATCGGAACCTTCCAGCGTCCAGCTCGACGGCGCCGGCGCTTGCCTGGCGGAAGTAAGCGTATACATCGCCACTGCACGCGGCTGGGGGAAATGCCAGTTGACGGTGACAGGCGAAGCGGGCAGCTGCGCTTCGGTATCGCTGGTGTGATCGAACAGGGCATTGAGATCAGCTATCGCGGGATCGCTGCTGGGCTCGCCATTGCCGGTGCCTGCCAGATCGTGCATCGGGGAAGGTTTGCCGCCAAGGGTCAGTGACGCCGGCAAGGCCTGCTCATCACTGCCCCAGGTGGAAGGCTTCGGTCCCATCACGAAATCCAGCGTGGCACCCTGTGCAAGCAATGCGTGCGGCAAGGTGAGTTTGTTCCACGGCTGGCCGTTCACGCGCAGGCTTTGTATGTAGCGATTTTTGTCGCTCACGTCGGGCGCATTGATCACGATGTGTTTGCCGTTTTCCAAATGGATATCCATATGCGGAAAATACGGCGCGCCGATCACGTATTCGGGCGTGCCCATACGCAACGGATAGAAACCCGCGGCGCTGAACAGCCACCAGCCGGACATCTCGCCGTTGTCCTCGTCGCCGACATAGCCCTGGCCGATCTCGCTGCCCAGGTACAGGCGCGACAGTACGTCGCGCACCTTGTCCTGCGCTTTCCACGGCTCGCCGGCGTAGTCGTACATGTAGATGATGTGATGCGAAGGCTGGTTGCTGTGGCCGTACTGGCCCATGCGCACGGCCTGCGCTTCGCGCATTTCATGGATCACGCCACCGTAGCCGCCGACGTGATAAACGCCGGGCGTGGCGAAGAACTGGTCCAGCTTCGCGCCGAGCGCCTGGCGCCCGCCGTACAGCGCAGCGAGCCCCGCGCCATCGTGCGGTGCGTGGAAGGCCATGTTCCACGCATCCGTTTCGGTGTAATCGTCGCCCCAGCGCAGCGGATCGAAATCCTGCTTGGTATACCGCCATTGACCTTTCGCATCACGCGCGACGAAGAAGCCGATGTCGGGGTTGAAAAGATTTACGTAGTCGAGCGCGCGATCGTGGAAATAGGCGGCGTCTTCGGCGTAGCGCGGCTGATACGGATCCTGCGCATCGTGTTGCGAGGCGAGCGCATTGGCGAGATTGCCGATCGCGAAATCGGCGATATAGCCATCCATCGACCAGGAAAGCCCTTCCTCGATCGCGTAATCGGTATAGCCGTTGAAGATCGAACGCTGCAGGCCCTTGCGTCCGGTGCCCTTGAGCGGGCTCACCACCGTGGCGTCTTTCAATGCGGCCTGATAGAACGACTGCACGTCGAAGTTGTGCACGCCCTTCAGCCAGGCATCGGCGAACGCCACATCGGCGCTGGTGCCGACCATCAAGTCGGCATAACCGGGCGACGACCAGCGTGCGACCCAGCCGCCATCGCGGTATTCCTGCACGAAACCGTCGATCATCGTGCCGGCCTGTTGCGGCATCAGCAGCGCATAGGCCGGCCACGCGGTGCGGTAGGTGTCCCAGAAGCCGTTGTTGACGAACACCTTGCCGTCGACGATGCGCGCGCCGGTACGCGTGGGCGTGTTCTCGCCGGTCGCGGGCGAGAAGGGACTCGCGTAGCGATACACCTGTGCGTTCGTCGTGCCGGTGTTTTCGTACGCGGAATTGGGATACATGAACAGGCGATAGAGATTGGAATACAGCGTGACGCGCTCATCCTGGCTGGCGCCCTGAACCTTCACGATGCCCAGCTGCTTGTCCCAGATGCGCTGCGCGCGTTCACGTACGTCGTCAAAACGATCCTGCGGCGCGATTTCCAGTTCCAGGTTGTGCTTGGCTTGCTCAAGACTGATCAAGGAGGTGGCGATGCGCACGTTCACCGCTTTCGTTTTCGAGGTATCGAAGCCGAACCATGCGCTGACATGATCGCGACCCTCACCGGTGAGCCGTCCGCTTTCTGCGACCGGCTGATCGACCTCGGC
>CBJMMB010000228.1:0-4201 GCA_966430775.1 uncultured Dyella sp.
TAAGGCATGCCGGTGTTGGATAATGGACCGATGTGCATGGCGGCGACGGCGGTGATGGCGTGAAGGTGGATGTCCTGGTGATCGGCGCCGGCGCTGCGGGCCTGATGTGCGCCATCACGGCCGGGCAGCGCGGACGGCGTGTGCTGGTGCTCGACCATGCCAACAAGCCGGGCAAGAAGATCCTGATGTCCGGCGGCGGCCGCTGCAATTTCACCAACCTTGGCGTGACGCCCGCGCAATACCTGTCGGCCAATCCGCATTTCTGCAAGTCGGCGCTGGCGCGCTATACGCCGGCCGATTTCATCGCGCTGGTCGAGAAGCATCGCATCGCCTATCACGAGAAGGAACTGGGCCAGCTGTTTTGCGATGAATCCTCCAAGCTGATCGTGCGCATGCTGCTGGACGAATGCGCGGCGGCCGGCGCTCGCATCGAAACCAGTTGCGCGGTGGAACGCGTGCGCAAAACGGATGAAGGCTTCGCCATGTTGACGGCGAATGGCGAAGTGCATGCCGATTCGCTGGTGGTCGCCAGCGGCGGTCTTTCGATTCCCAGCTTGGGCGCCACCGGTTTCGGCTACGAGCTGGCGCGGCAATTTGGGCACAACGTGCTGCCGACGCGCGCGGGACTGGTGCCGCTGACCTTGAGCGGCAAGCATCTGGAGCACTACCAGGATCTCGCCGGCGTCGCCTTGCCGGTGGCCGAAGCGCGCGTGGGCAAGCGCAGCTTTCGGGCCGGGCTGCTGTTTACGCATCGCGGCATCAGCGGGCCGTCGATCCTGCAGGTTTCCTCGTATTGGCAAGCGGGCGACCAGCTGCGCATCGATCTGTCGCCGGACCAGGACATCGGCGACTGGCTGATCGCGCAACGCGCGGCACGGCCGGCGGCGGAGTTGCGCAACGTGCTGGGCGACGTGCTGCCGCGCCGCTTGGCGCAGCGCTTGTGCGAGCTTTGGCTGGGCAGCAAGCCGATGCGCCAGTATCGCGATGCGGACCTCAGCGATATCGGCGCGCGATTGCACGACTGGCCGATCGTCGCCAGCGGCACCGAAGGCTATCGCACGGCGGAAGTCACCTTGGGCGGCGTGGACACGGACGGTCTTTCTTCCAGCACGATGCAATCGAAACACGTGCCCGGCCTGTATTTCATCGGCGAAGTGGTCGACGTGACGGGCTGGTTGGGCGGCTATAACTTCCAATGGGCATGGGCGTCCGGCCGTGCCGCCGGCGAGGTGGCGTGATGCTTCGCTTTCGCTGGACATCGCCCGTGCTCCACTTGTCGCATGCAACAGGAGAAGCTCCATGAAAGTCGGCTTTATCGGACTGGGCGCGATGGGCAGCGCCATGGCCAGCAACCTGGTGGCGGCCGGGCATCACGTGACGGTGTGGAACCGTTCCGAAGCGGCGGCGGAAAAGCTCGCGTCGCTGGGCGCCAAGGCGGCCAGCACGCCGGATCGCGCCGCGCAGGGTGAAGTGCTGCACAGCATGCTGGCGAACGACCAGGCGGTACGCAGCGTGTTCCTGGACGGCGGCCTGCTCGACGCGATGGATCCGGGCACGCTGCACGTCAATCACGCCACGATCTCGGTGGCGCTCGCGCGGCAACTGGCCGAAGAGCATGCCAGGCGCGGCCTCGGCTACGTCGCGGCGCCGGTGTTTGGCCGTCCGGACGTGGCCGCCGCGGGCAAGCTCAACATGCTGGTGGCGGGCGTGCCGGGTGCGATCGAAAAAGCCCGGCCGTTGCTGGAAACGATGGCCATGCGGCTGTGGCCGATGGGCGAAACGCCCGAGCGCGCCAACGTGGTGAAGCTGGCCGGCAATTTCATGATCGTCTCGGCGATCGAAAGCTTGGCGGAGGCCTCCGTGCTGGCGCGCGCCTATGGCGTGAGCGCGGCCGATTTCATCGAGCTGATGACCAGCACGCTGTTCGCCTCCCCGGTGTACCAGGGCTACGGCAAGGCGATGGCGGAGGAGCGCTTCACACCGCCGGGCTTCGCCTTGCCGCTGGGCTTGAAGGACGTGATGCTGGCGCAGGATGCCGCGCAAGCAGAACAGGTACCGATGCCGCTGGCAGGCGTGTTGCGGGAAAGCCTGATCGAGGCACTGGCCGATGGCGCGCAGGAGATGGATTTGGCGGCGCTTGCGCGCGCATCCGCACGAAGGGCGAATCTGGATCGGCGTGCGTAGGTTGGCGTGCCAACCCCAACGTATTTGAAACCATCAGCATGACGACGTTGGGGTTTGCATCCCAACCTACCGTTGTTGCGCCAGCCAGCGGTCCAGTTGATTGGCAAATGCCTGTTTATCGCGCGGATGTAAGGCGGCAGGCCCGCCGGTATTCACGCCCGTGCTGCGCAGTTCTTCCATGAAGTTGCGCATGGTCAAGCGTTGTTGAATGGTGTCGGGCGTAAACAGTTCGCCGCGTGGATGCACCGCCAGTGCGCCTTTGGCGATCACCGCGGCGGCCAGTGGAATGTCCTGCGTGACGACGAGATCGCCTGGCGCGACCAGGCCCACGATTTCGTTGTCCGCCACATCGAAACCGCCGGCCACCTGGATGCTGCGGATGTACGGCGAAGGCGGCGTGCGCAACGCATGGTTCGCCACCAGGGTGACGTGCACCTGCGCGCGTTGCGCGGCGCGAAACAGGATTTCCTTGATCGCTACCGGGCAGGCGTCGGCATCCACCCAGATGCGTGGCGCGTCAGTCACGCGCGTTCCAGTGCAGGGTGCCGTCGATCACCGTGTTGGTGCGCCCGCCGATCCAGATCGTGCCGTCGACGATGTGCGCGATCAGCAACGCATCGTGGCCCATTTCGCGGCCCTGACTCACCGAATAGCCGCCGGCCAGCGGACCGTTGGGTTCGGCATGCGTAAGGTACGCGGCGATCAGGCCATTGGCGGCGCCGGACGCGGGATCTTCCACGATGCCCACGCCGGACGGGAACGCGCGCACCACCAGTTGATAATCCGGATGCGTGCTACGCGCGAAGGCGCACAGGCCCATGCTGCCGCTGGCGACGGCGAGTGCGCCGATCGCACTGTGATCAGGCTGCCATGCGCGCAGGCTGGCTTCGTCCACGCATTCGGCCAGCCACCAGCGGCGACCGCCGTCGACCAGCGCGGGTGGTAGCTTGCCCAGGTCGATGCCGTCGAGCGTGGCGGCCAGCAGCGGGTGGGCGTGCAGGCCGGTTTTCACCACGCGCGCCTCCGGCGATTGCAGCATCAGGATGCGTTGCGCGCCGCTGCCTTCCACGCGGATCGGCAATATCCCCGCGCCGCATTCCTGCCATAGAACGCCGTCTTCCGGTTCGGCCAGGCCGCATTCGAGCACCGCATGTGCGCTGCCTACGCTGGGATGGCCGGCGAAGGCGATTTCCTTTTCCGGCGTGAAAATGCGCACGCGATAACTGGCCTTGGGATCGTCGGGCGGCAGCAGGAAGGTGGTTTCAACCAGATCGGTCCAGCGCGCGTAGCGCTGCATGTCGGCATCACTCCATCCGCCGGCGTCGGTGACCACACCCAGGTGATTGCCGCCGCCGGGGCCGGCGGCGAAGACGTCCAGGTGCATGTAGCGGATGGGTTTCATACGTACGGCAGGGCAAAAAAGTGGGAAACGATCATCCATTCTAGCGGTCGACAACTTGGCGCGTGAACGTCAAGATGCGCGGATTCCTTTTTCCCATGGTCGGATTCGTCATATGCCGATGACTACGCTCATCATTCTCGCCGCCACCTGCATCGTCTCGTTCATGGCTTTCAACAACCGGCGGCTGGTGGACGACCTGATCCTGTGGCCGCCGGCGATCGAGCGCAAGCGCGAGTACTACCGGCTGGTGACGTACGGATTCCTGCACGCCGATCCGATGCACCTGTTGTTCAACATGATGACGCTGTTCTTTTTCGGACGGGCGATGGAGCCGGCGTACAACGCCACCCTGGGCACGTTCGGTTTTGCGCTGTTCTATCTGGGCGGGCTGATCGTGTCGATCCTGCCCACCTATCTGAAGAATCGGCACAACAACAATTACCGCAGCCTCGGCGCGTCCGGCGCGGTGTCGGCGGTGGTGTTCGGCTTCATCATGTATGCGCCGTGGCAGAGCATCTGGATCTTCTTCCTGAAAGTGCCGGCGATCATCTACGCCGTGCTGTACGTGGCCTATTCCATCTACATGGACCAGAACGGGCGGGACAACGTCAACCA
>CBJMMB010000229.1:0-4174 GCA_966430775.1 uncultured Dyella sp.
TCACCGACGCGTTGCGCGTGGAACTGCTGCACGACCGCAGCAAGGTGCACGTGACGATGGTGCAGCTGTCCGCGTTCAACACGCCGCAGTTCGAATGGGCGCGCAATCGCCTGCATGGACGCCCGCAACCGGTGCCGCCGATCTTCCAGCCGGAATTGGCGGCCAAGGGCGTGCATTGGGCCGCGCATCACCGGCGGCGCGAAGTGTGCGTGGGCTTTCCCGCGGTGAAGGCGATCGCGATCAACAAATGGTTCCCGTCGCTGGTCGATCGCGTCCTGGCACGCAAGGGCTATCAGGGACAGGTCGATATGGAACCGGTGCCGGAAGAACGGCCCGACAACCTGTTCGACGCCGCGCCGGTGGACTACGGCACGCATGGCCGCTTCGATGCGCGCGCCAAGTCGCACAGCATGCAATGGTGGCTGACGTCGAATCGGAATGCGGTGTTGCTGGGGATTGGTGCGCTGGCGGCGGTGGCGTTTTCGCGCAGGATGCCGAGGAGTGAGTTGAGGCGGTTGATGTAGGCATGGCTACCTGATCGTCATTCCGGCGAAGGCCGGAATCCATGTATGTCTATGCGGGATGCATGTCGATTCAATGAAAGCTCTACGCAGGATTCAACATGGATTCCGGCTTTCGCCGGAATGACGAATTGGCATTGTTATCTGCTTAGCGAATGCGACCGATCTACCCTAGCCCCAACGCAGCCAGATCCAACAACCAATCGCCCGCATCCACTTCCGCCTGCGGCGCCCGCCTGGCCCGGTTCGCCTCCTCCATCATCCGCACCGCATGCTGCACCCGATCGGCATGCGTGCCTTTCAAAACCTCCGACCCGCCGTGCTCGACGAAATCGAGCAGTACCGCGCCGTGGATCAACGCCAGATGCGATAGCGCCTGCGGAAAATTGCCCAGGAATTGTCCGCTTTCCGGATCGATCTCTTCGGCGTACAGGCCCACGTCGTTCGCCTGCTGCAGCATGGTTTCGAACCATTCCTGCGCCTGCTGTTTCTTGCCGGTAAACAGCAAGGCGTCCAGCAGCCAGAAACCGCAGGCGACGAAGACGCCTTCGTCGCCGTCGAGTCCATCGCAGCCTTTGTAGCGATACACGCCGCGGGGCGTGGCCAGCTTGTCCATCACTTCGTCGATGGTGGCCTGCAAGCAGCCGGGCGGCAGCGGGAAATCGAGCGTGGGTGTGCGCAGCAGGACCGCATCGACCAGGTCGCTGTCGTAGCACTTGCGCAGGTAGCCGCGCGGTGCGATGCCGCGCCGGTGCACGTCTTCCACCATCGCGCGCATCACGGCGTCGTAGTCGTGGCACTTGAGCAAGACCTGCGCGCGGTCCAGCGCCACCCAGCACATCATTTTGCCGTAGACGAAATGCCGCGGCTCGTCGCGTTCTTCCCAGAAACCTTGCCCCGGTTCGCACCAGTGCTCGGCCACGTAGTCGGCCGTGCGTCGCAGCAGTTCCAGTTCCGGCAGGCGCAGGCTGCCGCCGAGTTCGCAATGCAGGGTCAGCCAGTCCATCACCTCGCCGTACACGTCGAACTGGCGCTGGCGATGCGCGGCGTTGCCCACCCGCACCGGACGGGCGCCGCCGTAACCGCGCAGATGCGTGAGCTCGCGTTCGGTGAGGTCGTGTTCGCCATGAATGCCGTACACGATCTGCGTGGGAAACACCGCGCCGGTGCCGCAGTCGAACAGAAACTTGCGAAACGCCTCCGGTTCCTCGCGATAGCCCAGCACGGCCAAGGCGAACAGGCTCAAGGTGGAATCGCGCACCCAGCTCAGCCGGTAGTCCCAGTTGCGGCTGCCGCCGAGCACTTCCGGCAACGAGGTGGTGCCGGCGGCGACGATGGCGCCGCTCGGCGCGTAAGTGAGCAGCTTCAGGGCCAGCGCGCTGCGCTCGACGGCGTCGACATACGGACCCTTGTAGCCGCAGCGGCCGATCCATGCCTTCCAGTACGCCACCGTGATGGCGAGCAGCCGATCCAGCCTGGCAAGCACGTCGGATGGCATGGAGCAGTGCCCGGCCATCAGCACCAGCCGCACCTCTTCGCCAGCGCGCAGATGCATCACGCCGCGTACGCGCGCGCCTTCCACGTCGATCGCATGGCTGCACAGCAGGCTTGCGCCGTTCAAGGCTACGCCGTGATCGATCCGGCGCACATCCGGCTCGCAGGTGCCCCAGCCCACGCCCGGCAGCAGATCGAGCTGGATATCCATTTCACCCTCGCTGGCGCGGATGATGCGCACCAGCCATGGCAAGGGCTGCAGGCGCACGAAGTCGTCGGGCGCAGCATCCGGGTGGCGACCCAGCGGCATGAAATCGGTCACCGTCGCGCTGCCCGCCGCCGTGGTGAAAGTGGTTTCCAGCACGTTGGTCTTCGGCAGGTAGCGGCGTGTGACCTCGAAAGGCTCGGTGGGGCGCGTATCCAGGTAGCCGCCGATGTGATCGTCGAGCATCCGGAAGCACACCGGCGCCGCGTCGAAGCTCTCCAGCGCGCACCATTCCACGCGTGCTTCCTTGGAGATCAGCGCAATGCCGTGGCAATTGCCGACCACCGCGTAGTCGCGGATCTCGGCGGGTTTTTGATCGTCGCTATGCATCGCCAGTCCCACGCTACATGGCTGCCTTGATGCCGGCGTGGATCAGCCAGGCATTCACCGGATAGCTGGTGATGAAACCGCCGATCATCGCCCCCTGCATGGCGAACCAGAACTCCGGCGTGCCGGCCGATACCGGCGCATGCAGCAAGGGCTTGAATACTTCGAACTGCAGCAGCGTCATCACGCCATACATGCCCAGCTGCCAGGCGGTGAGCGACAGGCTGTCCGCCTTCAATGCGGCGACGATGCCTTGTCCGGGCGAAAGCTGTTTCATCGGCACGATCGAGAAATACTGGAACGCGATGCCGGCAATGTAGGCAAGGATGAAATCCAGCACCCACGCGGCGAACAGTTTTTCCTGGAACAGCCAATGCCAGCCGAACCAGGTGGCCGCCGCGGGAAAGATCAGCAGCAAGGTCTCCGCCACGATGTCGCCGACCGCGCATCCGCTGCCACAGTGCAGCGTGCCCTTGGCCACCATCACCGGAAACGGCGCCGGTTCGCGCTCCGCTTCGGTGGCATCTTCCGCATCCCGCACGCCGTAGCAAAAGTAGGCGATCAGCACCAGCACCGAACCGAACAGCGCGCAAATCGGCCACACCGCATCCATGATGCCCATGCGCTGGGGATGGCCGTTGATGTGCGCGAAGATCACCGCGGCGCAAAGGCTTGCCAGGCCAAGCGAGCCGAGCGCGAGAAGGTGCAGCCACTGGATTGCGTCATGCATCGATCGGCGCCAGTCCGATTGTCGAGCTTGATGCATTAAGCAATCCGAATCGTGCAGGCCGTGTCGTTACGCCATCGACGGCGCGTGACCCGCCACCGTCGCCCCCGCGCGCCTTGACGGGGGCTGGATACCGCAGCGGCTACCTTGCGCACTGCACCCGGTTTCACCCCCGCCATAGGCACTGGCGATCCGCCCTCGCCAGACCGCACCCGCTTTGAAATACCCGCCGGGTACCCTCATATGCGAGGCCGTTGCGGATAGGACACTGATAGGCTCGATGAATCATTCTTATCCCAACAATCAATTGGCTCTTTCAATCGAGCTCCCGTATCTTTGCAAGCCTCACCACTAACCAACACGGAAAACAGCCGATGTCGTTGATCAACACCGCAATCAAACCGTTCAAGGCCAATGCTTATAAAGATGGCAAGTTCATTGAAGTGACCGACGCCTCGCTGAAGGGCAAGTGGTCCGTGGTCGTGTTCTACCCGGCCGACTTCACCTTCGTGTGCCCGACCGAGCTGGAAGACCTGGCCGACCACTACGCCGAATTCCAGAAGCTGGGCGTTGAGATCTACGGTGTTTCCACCGACACCCATTTCGCGCACAAGGCATGGCACGACACCTCCGACGCGATCAAGAAGGTGAAGTACACGCTGGTGGGCGACCCGACCGGCACCCTCACCCGCAACTTCGACGTGATGATCGAAGAAGAAGGCCTGGCCCTGCGCGGCACCTTCGTGATCAACCCGGAAGGCCAGATCAAGCTGTGCGAAATCCATGACAACGGCATCGGCCGCGACGCTTCCGAGCTGCTGCGCAAGGTGAAGGCCGCGC
>CBJMMB010000230.1:0-4158 GCA_966430775.1 uncultured Dyella sp.
TCATAGAAAGGGTTTTCGACTTTGACCTCTTCGGCGCCAAACTTGATCACCAACGGTTGCGGAGCATTGTAAAAAGCGTTGGTCTTCAGCCCGAATACGTCGCTGAGCCGTCCCGGCAGCGGTGTATTGAAGAACTGGCTGTGCTCGTCCACCTTCGCGGAAAAGGCGCTCATGATGAAGACGCCGCCATTGCTCACGTATTTGCGAATGGCATTGGCGCTGTCCGCATCCATGACGTAATCGCCAGGTGCGATGACCATTTTGTATCGGCTCAGATCCTCGTGACCGATATTGATGACAGCGACATCGAGGTTGTCGTCGAACAGCGGTTCAAAAGCGCCATGCTCCTGATCCATGTATGGGGTTGTTATGTATTGGCGCACCGTATTGGAAGGGCCGTTCGGGCTCGACGCCACCCGGCTCTCGAATGAATAGGCAATGGCGATGGCCGGATGGGGTTGTCTCGGAAAACCCAATTTCTGCAGCTTCTTGAATTCATCCGCGATGGTGGCGAATTCGGACAGCTTCCACGATGGCGTATCGTCATGGTCGATGAGACCGAACAGAGCCTGCTCCTCGCCGCCCAGATGAGAATTGAAAGTCCAGGCCAACAAGGCCTGCGCACCATCGATCAGGCCCATATAGGCCCACATGCGAGAGCGCCCCTTCTTGCCGTAGTCACCCCCACCACCTGCGGTGAATTCGTTGAACCAGATCGGCGTCGACAACGCGCCCTTCATCATCAGTGCCTCGAAGCTGCTGCTGATGGGGTCCGCGGGATAAAAGCCCATGGCGCCGTAGTTGACGTATTGACGATACGTGGACAGGTAATCGAAGCCTTTGCGCGGGCTGCTATCCCATAGATTGGAGATGGCGGGCTTGTCGGGCGTATTTCTTTCGCGAATCGCCTCGAGGTTCTTCAGCGCATCCACCGTGACATCCGACCAGTACCGATGCAGGTCCAGATAACGTTCCGCCGGGCCCGGCCCGTTCGCATACGGCAGTTGCACCTCGTCCCATGAATCGATGCGGCGCGACCACCTTTGGGTAGCCCAGGCTTTGTTCAAGGCGTCCAGGCTGTTGTACTTGCGCTTGAGCCAGTCGATGAATCGAAGACGGTCGGCTTCGGAATACGACATGAAGCCGTTGCCGATTTCGTTGTCGTAGCCGATCGCGAACAATGCCGGATGATGCGCATAGTGCTTGGTCAAGGCGTCGGCAAATTGGGTGACCAGGCGCTTGTAGTCCGGATCGCTGATGTCGTCCATGTAGCGTTCGGCGGCGTGCAGCCTTACGCCATCCTGCGTCACGATGTCTACGCCCGGATATTTATGGTGCAACCATTGCGGGGCCGGCAATCCGCTGATGTCCAGGATGACCTTGATGCCGTTGGCGTGCATGTCATCCATGACGGCATCGAATGGCTTGAAATCGAACACGCCTTCGGCCGGCTCAAAGTAATCCCAGGACAAATCACCCATGCGAACGACGGTAAAGCCGGCCTTTTTCATGCGGGCAATGTCTTGATGGATCTGCTGTGGCGTGCGGTCAACCGGCTGGTAGCATGTTCCTACGAACAGTTGGCCGGCACCTGGCCAATCTTGCTGACCTGTCGCGGCAGCCTCGACGTTCGTTGTTGCGCCACACGCGAGGCAAAGGGTTGCCAACGCCGCCATGATGGTTGTGGATTTCATGAGCACTTGGGTTCCGTGATGCCACAGGAGAACGCGATTTATTTTCTTGGCGAAAAATAGCCAACGCCGGCCCTCCGCTTTGCGGGCTGCGCGCGACAGCAACGTAGATTGGATGGACCAGCTCCGTATTTTCTACGAAGGCTTATCCAAGAGCTCCGCGCTGGGCAAATACATGCTTGGTATTGGGGAAAATCGTAACGATCGGCTGTGGCGTGTTGCGCTCAGTAGTAGAGCGACAGGGAACTCATCCAGGTCAGCGCCGCCGCTCGTCGCGGGGTAGGAATCGGGTTGGTGGTGTAGCTGAGCTGGTTGGTCATATAGAAGCCCCGTGTCCAGCGATAGACATACGAGAGCGCGTAGGTGGAGCTGTAATCCACGGCCGAAATGCCCAACATTTGCTGCGTGCGTTGGAAGGACTTGCTCAGGCGATTGAACGTATAGCTTAATGACAGCACGTCATACGGCCGTCCAAATGGACCAAGCACATACGGCGTAATGCCGATATCGCCGGAGTAGACGTTGCGATCCGGTGGCGCGTAGTCGAGGTTGGCGTTGAGGTAGATGCCGCGGGAGGGCTGCGTTGCATCGGTTTGCATCAATTGGTAATCGCCGACCAGGTAATAGGCATAATTGCTGCCCGCATAGCCGCCGCGGAATTGGGGGTAACGGCTTGCGTTGTAGATGATGCCCTGGCGCAACCATGTCATTCGCTGCCTGGGCGCCGAATCGGTCAAGTAACCCAGTTCGTTGACATACAGCGGCTTGGCGCCGGGGATATGCCATTTCAATCCCAGGAAATTGTTGCTCTTCCAATCGGCTTTCACGCCATCGGGGTCGACGCTGCGGGTAACGCCGAACCGTTCATAGACATGCGTGCCGGGCAATACCACGCGCAGATTCACTTCCGGTGCGGATTTGTTGTTGATCAAGCCGACTTCGAAGGGGATGGAGCTTGAGATGCCGGCGGTGGATGCAGTGGCATTGGCGCCTAGGGAAAAGCCGTAAAACTGGTTGGAGATTTCGTCGAAGCCGTATTGCAGCTGCACTTTTCCATCATGGAAACGCTGGTTGATATAAAGGCTGTTGAGTGAAAGCCCGGTTGGATTTTCGTCCTTGTAAGAAAATGCTTGGAAATCCGCGTTGAACACCAATTGCGAGGCGCCGGCGAAACCGATGCGGCTCAGGTCGTAGGTGGCATAGACGAACGGATTGGTCCTGAAGCTGGGATCCTGGCCGATATAAAGCTGCGTGTGTTCGTGGTGGTTGAAGACATCATAGGAACCACCCACCGACATGCCGCCGCCGATCATCCAGCCATGGTCCGCCAGCTCGTTGCGCCATCCGCCCCAATCGGGCGACAGTGTTTCGCAGGTGCTGATCGGCGGGCTGACGGTGCCTTGCGGCTGCAGGCTGTCGTTACGCTGACAGCGTGGAATATCGACGTGCCGGTTGGCGAGATCGGGTCGATTGTCCGTATCACTGGGCACATCATTGGCGCTGGGCAGCGGGCCATAATCGGCGCGTGCGTTGCCGCACATCGCTACTAGAACAAAAAACAGACTGCTGCTTAATAAGGGCGCGGCATGACGGAGAGCATGTGGGGACATGACAGGTCAGCTATGGAATGCCGGTGGGGAGGCCGGCGCTTCGTTTGATCGCAGTGCACGCTATAAGGGATAAGGGAGGGCGCGCAATTGTTCGAATGGGGCTGGCAGCCGCGATGGGCTTGGGCTACGGTAGCGAGTTCTTGCGCGGACAAGTGTTCAGGTTTTACCGCGATCGGCTTCGGATAGAGCGGGATCATTGGCGTTTGCGTAGTGGATCGAGCAGGGTCCTCAACCCGTTGTGATCGAGCTCAAGCATTAGCGCCAGTAAATGGCCCAGCTCCCCCGGTGGAAAACCTTTGCGCGCGAACCAGGCGAGATACGCGCCTGGCAGGTCGGCGATCAATCGGCCCTGGTATTTGCCGAATGGCATGGCGAGGGTTACCAGGCGTTGCAGGTCTTCGGGTTTCATTCGCTTGAGCTGGTGGATGGTTTCCGTAAAGCATAACAAGCCTCATCGTCATTCCGGCGAAGGCCGGAATCTATGGTGACGGTTGCGCAGAGCCTTCATTGAATCGACATGGATTCCGCATGGATATAAATGGATTCCGGCCTTCGCCGGAATGACGATGAGGTGTTGTGGGGCTTTTACCCTGGACAGCAGTGGACTTTCGCCGGGATGACGATTAGGTAAACAAGTGGCTATATGCACCAAACCAAAGTGGCTATTTTTTCAAGCCACTCATCAGCCTAGTTTCTACGGCGAGCGTTTCCGCACGAAGCCGGGAGAAGCGTATGGCTCTGCTCAATAAGCGCTGGACAGGTTGTGTGCTTGGTGTAGTGATGTTCGCAGGTTGGACTGCAGCGATATCGGCGGATGCAGTGCGTAACGATGGGCATGAATTCGATTTCGAGTTCGG
>CBJMMB010000231.1:0-4147 GCA_966430775.1 uncultured Dyella sp.
GTGGGCAAGCTTGGGCAGTTCATGAGCCTGATGTCGTTGCTGGCAGTACTTGCCGGCGGCGGCATCAGCGCGGGCATCGTGAAATACGTGGCGGAGTACCGTCACGACGCGCAAAAGCTTTCGCGTCTGCTGTCCGCTGCGCTTTGGTACGCGTGCGTCGCGTCCGCCGTGATGGGCTGCATTGCGCTGTTGATGAGCCGTCCGCTTTCGCTGTGGCTGTTGGGCGATGCGCGGTACGAAAACCTGATCCGCCTGCTGGCCGTCGCGCAGCTCGGCATTGCGCTGGCCAATTACATCCTGGCGGTGATCAACGGCTTTATGGACGTGCGCCGGCTGGCGTTTATCCAAGTGCTCGGCTCAACGCTGAGCATGGTGCTGGCGCTGGGCCTGTCACGCTGGCTGCATCTGTATGGCGCGCTATTGGCGCTGGTGGCGGGGCAGCTGTTGCTGCTGGTGGTGGGGCTGCCGGTCTGGTGGCGCAGCCCGTATTTCCAGCGCGGCATGCTGCGTCTGCAGTTCGACCGCGAGATGAGCCTGAAACTGGCGGCGTTCTCGATCATGACGCTCACCTCGGCGTTGCTGCTGCCGCTGATCAATATCGCGGTCCGCAATCATCTGGCCGTGCAGTATGGCTGGGAGCAGGTGGGTTATTGGCAGGCGGTTAGCAAGGTGTCGGATGCCTACCTGCTGTTTCTTACTACGGCGATCAATATCTATTACTTGCCCAAGCTGGCCGCCACGCACGATCGCGACGCGCTGACGAGCGAGCTGCGTCATGCGTACCGTTATTTGATGCCCGCGGTGCTGGTGCTGGCGCTGCTGGTCTACGCCATGCGCGGCTGGGTGACGCGCCTGTTGTTCAGTGCGGACTTCGCCGCGGCCAATGTCTTGTACGGCCCGCAGCTGCTGGGTGACGTGCTCAAGATCGCCTCGTTCATGTTGTCGTACCTGATGCTGGCCAAGGCGATGACGCGGCTGTTCGTGATTTCCGAGTGCGTGTTCGCGCTGAGCTATCTCGCGCTGGTCTACGTGTTCACCGCCTGGTTCGGCCTGGTCGGTGCGATGTATGCCTTTGCGGTGAATTACCTGTTCTATCTCGCGTTCAACCTGGTCGTTGCGCGACGTTATCTGGGGGCGCTATGACGACAGCAGCCAAAGTGATGCCCATGCATGGCACGGCGCGACCGCTGGTTTCGGTGTTGATTCCGGCCTATAACCACGAGCGCTTCGTGCAGCGCTGCCTGGACAGCGTGCTGGAGGATCCGTATCCGGCCAAGGAGATCGTGATCATCGACGACGGCTCCACCGACCGCACCGGCGAAAAGATCGCCGAATGGATCGCAGCGCAGGGCCATCTGCTGCGCGTGGAATACGTGCAGCGCGAAAACCGCGGCATCAGCGCCACCTGGAACGAGCTGGCCGCACGCGCGCGTGGCGAATTTTTGCGCCTGTGCGCCAGCGACGACTATCTATTGCCGGGCGGCCTGGAAGCACAGGTGCGTTATCTGCAGAAGCATCCGGCCAAGCGCGCCGTGGTCGGCGATTCCGTCGTGGTGGACCAGTACGGCAACAAGCTGCACGACAGCGGCATGCGCGACCTGCATCATGCCGACAAGCGTTTGTACGGTAGCGACGAAGGCATTCGTCGCGCGGTGATCAGCCAGTGGGCGATCGGCGGTCCGGTGGCGCTGCTGCACAAGAGCGCGCTGGAGATGGTCGGCCGCTGGACCGAAGGCTTGCGTATCGACGACTGGGATTTCTTCCTGCGTCTGGCCGCATGCGATGCGCTTGGGTTTATCGACCTGCACGTGGGTTCGTATCGCCTGCATGGCAACAACGTAAGCAAGACACGGCATACGGCCACGCGTATCGTCAATCTCACCGAGTCCTGCCAGGTCGCACGGCGCCGGGCGGAGCTGTTTGACGAGCCGCATCGCACCTTGCTCAAGGCG
The DNA here is from genome assembly GCA_966430775.1 of uncultured Dyella sp. Classification (GTDB taxonomy): domain Bacteria; phylum Pseudomonadota; class Gammaproteobacteria; order Xanthomonadales; family Rhodanobacteraceae; genus Dyella_B. The sequence goes on from CBJMMB010000231.1 coordinate 1,953, forward strand.
CAGGCGCATTACATCTGCGCGAAGATCGCCTTCCTGCAGAAACGCCTGTTCGCGCTGGCTTTCCACCTGCTGGTGTACGTGGCGCTGCTGGGCATATCCAAGCTGAGGCTGCCGCCGATCGGCGCGCTGCTGGAGAAGACATGAACCGGCTGCTGCGCCTGCCGTCGATCTATCTGGTGCTGCCGATGCTGCTGGCGTGCGTGCTGACGCTCTACAGCTTCGACATGCCAGATGAGTACCTTGAAGGCCTGTCGCTGCTGGCGCTCGCAGCGCTGGGCGTGCTGCTGATCGACCTGCCGTTCGGCACGCGCCTGCCGCCGCTTGCCAGCTTTCGCCATCATCGCTATGTCGGTACGCGCGAAGCCTTCGTCGCGCTGGCCTACGCCGTGGCGGTCGGCTTTTTCTGCCTGCTCGACCTGGCGCTGTTTCCGATACCGCTGCTCACCAATCCGTCCTCCTACGCCACGATGGAGGGCGGCCACGAGCATATCCGGCATATCTCCGATATGTGCTGGACCTTGCCGCCGATCGGCCTGCTGTGCGCGCGTAACCGGCGGCTGCGCTGGGCGTTGATCCTGACCGGCCTGGTGTTTCCGGTGCTGGCGATCGACCGCAATCGCATCTTCGCCTCACTGTTCGCCCTGGCCATGGTATTGCTGCTGCGCCGGGACGAGCACAAGCCGGTGCCATGGTTGCGCGTGCTGTTGCTGGCGGTGCTGGGCGGCGTGGTGTTTTCGGTGCTGGGCATGCTGCGTTCGGGTTCGCTGGATACGGTCACCTTGCCTTTCAGCGAGGCCTATCGCGATGCGTCGCAAGGCGTGAAGTGGCTGCTGCTTTATATCGGCGCCGGTCCGTACAACTTCGGCGCGATCTACGCCAAGCACTACGTCAATGCGTCGTTCCTGCTCAGCCAACTGGTGCCGGGCGCCACCGTCGCGACGGGCGATACGGATATTCCGCTGGATGCGCCGAACATCAACGTGGGTACGGAATTCTTTCCGTTCCTGATGGCGTTTGGTCCTGCCGGCGCGGTGCTGTCGATGCTTGGACTGTATGCCTTGCTGGCGTGGAGCGTGCGGCGCCTGCGGGCATCGACGGGGTTGTTTCCCTTGCTGATTTTCCTGCGCGTTGCGTACGTGTGCGTGATGTCGCCGTTCGCGCCGCAAGCCTATACCTGGACCAATGGCGGCTTTATCGCCGTGTGCCTGTTGCTGCAGGCGCTGGCCGCCTGGTTGCCCAATCGCAACGCGCTATATCCACTTTCCGACGAGCACGACTATGCAACGAGATGAAATCTACTTGATCGATATGTGGCGCATCCTGCAACGCGAATGGCGCTGGTTCCTGGCCGTGCTGATCGTGGTGCTCGCCGCCGTCTTTGCTTTTCTGCGCGTGGCCACGCCGCAGTGGCAAGCCGATGCCTGGATCCAGATCGGGCAGGTCGGCGCCGCGCCGGCAGGGCAGGATCCCCGGGCCGAACCGCTGCAGCGCGTGCTGGAACGCCTGAAGCTGATTCCGTTCCAGAACCAGACCCTGCAGAGCATCGGCATCGGCGAGCGCACGCCCGAAGGCCGGCTTTACCGCCATAGCTTCAAGCTGGAGCCGCTGCCGTATGCCGGTCCGCTGATCAAGCTGAGCGTGCGCGCGCACTCGCCGGAATTGGCCAAAAAGCTGGCCGAAGCCACCGTCGATCAGCTGAAGACCATTCATCACGACGCCGAGTCCATGCAACTGAATTTCGCCCGCGCCCGCCTGGCCGAGGTGCAGGCGGATTTGCAACAGGTCACCGCAGAACGGGATCACCTGCAGCAGGTCGCCACCCAGACCAAGGACGGTTTCGCGGGCCTGCTGTTGAGCAGCAAGAACGACGAGATCCGCTCCCTGCAGCAGGCGCGCAGCGATCTGGAAGCGCGCCTGAGCAGCACTTATACCTACGACACATCGCTGATGTGGCCGGTCTATGTGCCGGAGAATCCGGCGTTTCCCAACCCTGCGTTGATGTGGGGTGCTGGCGGTGTGCTGGGTTTGTTCCTGGGAATGCTGGCGGCGGTATGGCGCAATGCGTTGCGGCGGCGTGCGGCGGTTGCTGCGGCCACGTCGCGTATTGCCGCGGCAGCCTGATGCTTATTGCTCGTCATTTCGACGTTCGTCTATGTTGGCCGAAGAATTCGATTTGTCCTCACCGTCATTCCGGC
>CBJMMB010000232.1:0-4138 GCA_966430775.1 uncultured Dyella sp.
CGGCAATTTTATTTTGAACGGCTTGCGGCGCCTGCTCGGCTTGCCGCCGCCCGGCCGCAAACAGGCGCTGGAAGTGTGCATCGAACGCCGCGATGGACGCGAAATCTGGACGCGGCGTTTTGCGCTAGGCCGCATGCAATCGACGCTACGCCGCGATGCCGCGTCGGCTTGCCTGCTCGAACGCCTCGGCCCGGTCACCTTGTGCTTTTCGTTGCATCCGGATGCACACGGCGTGGCGTGGTGTTTGCGCAACGCGAAGGTGCTGGGCATGCGCGTGCCGCGCGCGTGGCTCGGCACGGTCTTCTCGCACAGCGGCGAGCGCGATGGACGCTATGCTTTCGCCATCGACACGCAGCTGCCCTGGATAGGCCGGCTGGTTGCGTATCGCGGATGGCTGGAGATCGTTGATGACTGAGTCCGTTGCCTCGCCGGTGATCGTTTACGACGGCGTCTGCCTGTTGTGCAGCCGCTGGGTGCGCTTTCTGCTCGAACACGATCGCCAGGGACATTACCGCTTCACCTCCATGCAAGCGCAAAGCGGCCGGCGGTTGCTGCAAAGCCACGGGCTGGATCCGGATTCGCCGTACTCGATGCTGCTGGTCGAAGATGGCCACGGCTATACCGATACCACTGCGATCGCGCGTATTTTGCGCAGCTTGCCCGATCGCCGTTGGCGTTGGCTCGGTGGCGCGATGGCATGGATTCCACGCAGCCTGCGCGACGTGGCCTATCGCTTTATCGCACGCCATCGCTATCGGCTGTTCGGGCGTAGCGAGCAGTGCTTCGTGCCTACACCGGAGCAACGCTCGCGCTTTATCGCGTGATGATGTCGAGTTCAGCACGAACATCGTAATCGGCGAGCGCCGCCATCGCTTCCTCCAGGCCGAACAAACCCATGCACGGCATCGCTCCGCGCGCGGTGAGCGTACCGTCCGCCTTCTTGCGCGCCAGCACCACGGCAGGCATGGCCGGAATCTGCGGGCCGTCTCCCGCGGCGGCATGCAGCGACCAGCGCAGGCGCAGCGGTCGTGATTGGTTGTCGATACCTTGCAGAAACACCAGCATGCCGCCCTCGTCGGTGCCTGTGCGAAGAAACCACTCGCTGATGCGCCGCAACCGATGCGCATGGCGCGCCAGGTCATGAATGACGCCAAGTCGCACCAGCCACGCCAGCAACCATGTGCCGAAATGGAGTCGACGCAACTCCAACCCCGCGCGAAACGTAACGCGCTGCACGCCAGCGTAGCGCTGCGGGAAAAGCGTGAGATCAGGAACATCGCACAAGCCGACCCAGCGTGGTCCCGATGCGAACGGCAGGCGCTGCGTCGACAGCCAGCCATGGCCGCTGCGCCATGCGCCATCGCGCCACAGCGGTATCGGCCGTCCGCAGTACCCCAATATCGCCGCCACCGTCGCATCGCCACGCGGCGCGCGGTTGCCGGGGCTGATCGCATGATCGATGGTGAGCAATGCGCTGAACCGATCGCGCAAGTGATCGATCACCGCGCTGCTCAGCGCAGGCACCGTAGACGCTCCGCTCACCAGCAGGCAACCTGCTTCGCGTGCTTGCGCATCCAGCGCGCCGATACCCGCCACGAATTCGCGGCCGTCGGCCAGGTCCACATAATCGCTGCCGCAGGCGAGGCAGGCCTTCGCGACGCGGTAATCCTGCGCCTGAAAAGGACCTGCGGCGTGAATGACCAGGTCTGGCGCGAGGCTGCGCAGCATGTCCTCGAAACCGGGCGCTTCCACGTCGATCACCGCCGTACGCACGGAAGGATCGGCAAGTTCATCCTGCAGACGCGCCAGTGTCGCCGGCGTGCGACCGGCAAGGGTCAACGCAAACCGCGCGTCATGCGCAAGACGCGCGGCGATGCGCGCGCCGAACACGCCGGTTGCCCCGATCAACAGCACCCTTGTCGCCATGATGCACCGGCCCATAAAAAAGCCCGCCATGAAGGCGGGCTCTGGTTGAAACGTCAATGCGTGGTCAGACGCTGCTCGCGGCCACCGAATAGCCCTTCAAGCGCTGCGCAAACTCCTGCAGCGCGCGGATGCCGCTCTGCTCGGCCTCGACGATCCACTGCTGCAAGCCCTTCAGCGCCTGATCGGCACCGCGCTGTTCCATCAGGTCGGCCAGGCGGGTGCGGAATTCGCACACGGTCTTGAGCGCGGGACGCTTGGCCAGCACCGCCTGCATGCGCTCGCGGCCGTCGCCGTCGAGCCAGCGGCCGCCATCGGCCAGGGCGCGACGCATGCGGCGCGGGATCGACTTGATGCCTTCGCCGGCGTGCTGCGCTTCATCGCGCAGGGTCGGCACGATCACGTTGCGGTAGTAGTCGGTCATCGCCTGGAAGCGGTGGGTGAGCACGGCCTTCAGGGTTTCGGCGTCGGGCAGATGCACGTTGGGGCGCACGTCCAGCGTGGGCGCCACGCGCAGCACCTTGGCCAGGCCCAGCTTGCGCAGCACGCAGATGGCCGCCCAGCCGATGTCGAATTCCCACTTGCGCAGCGCGAACTTGGCCGAGCTCGGGAAGGCATGGTGATTGTTGTGGAGTTCTTCGCCGCCGATCCAGAAACCCCAGGGGATCAGGTTGGTGGCGGTATCGGAGCTTTCGAAGTTGCGGTAGCCCCACCAGTGGCCGATGCCATTGACGAAGCCGGCCGCCCAGAACGGGATCCAGGCCATCTGCACCGCCCACACGGCGGCACCGATCACGCCGAACAGGGTGACGTCGATGATCAGCATCAGCGCCGGTCCCCAGTAGGGGTGGCCGGTGTAGAGCTTGCGCTCGATCCAGTCGTCCGGCGTGCCGCGGCCGTACTTTTCCAGGTCTTCCTTCACGTAGCTGGCGTCGCGGTACAGCGACACGCCGTCCCAGAACACCTTCTTGATGCCGTAGATCTGCGGGCTGTGCGGATCTTCCTCGGTTTCCACCTTGGCGTGGTGCTTGCGATGCACCGCCACCCACTCCTTGGTGACCATGCCGGTGGTGAGCCAGCCCCAGAAGCGGAAGAAGTTGGCGACGACAGGATGCAGGTCGACGCCGCGATGCGTCTGGCAGCGGTGCAGGTACAGGGTGACGGTGAAGATGGTGATCTGGGTCACCACCAACAGGTAGACGAGAATCGCCACCCAACCGGCCTGGCTCACGCCACCGGAAAGGAAATGCAGCACAGCGTCGAGCATCTTGGTAAATCCTGAAGTAGAAAAAGCAGTCTAATCGAGGGGGTCCGTACCTACCAGCATGGTACGGCCTTGGGCGTCGGTTTCCGTTAAACCGTGACGTCAAACGGTTGTATAGCGGATGGGGTCGCCCCGACAATCATGCAATGAACGCGCCGAAACCCGCTTTACCTCCCGTACTGCAACTTGAAAATGTGACCCGGCGCCGCGCCGGCCGGCCGGCCGTGTCCGATCTCAGCCTGAGCCTGGAGGCCGGGCAAGTCCTTGGGCTGCTTGGGGTGAACGGGGCCGGCAAGTCCACCACGCTGGCGATGGTCGCCGGCGCGCTGCGGCCCGATCAGGGAAGCATCCGCATTCAGGGACAGGACTTCCTGGAGCACCCGGAACTGGCCCGCCAGGCCCTCGGCTGGCTGCCCGAAGCTGCCCCGCTATGGCCAGAACTGACCGTGCGCGAACATCTGGACGCCCACGGCCGCCTGCGCGGGCTCACCGGCAGGCGACTCGACGAAGCCCGTAACGGGGTGCTCGAACGCCTCGAGCTGAACAACCTGTCGCGCCGTCTGGCCGGCGTCCTGTCGCAGGGACAGAAGCAACGCCTGGGGCTGGCTTGCGCGCTGCTGCACCGGCCGGCCCTGCTGGTGCTGGACGAGCCGGCCAACGCGCTCGACCCGGTACAGGTGGTCGCCTTGCGCACCCTGCTGCGCGAACTGGCCGCCGCCGGCACGGCGGTGATCCTTTCCACGCACCAGCTGACCGAAGTGACGGCGGTGTGCGATCGCGTGGCGATCCTGCACGAAGGCGTGCTGCGCTACGACGGCGCGCTTGCCGCGGACCAGCATGCCGCGCTGGAAAAAACCTTCTTCGACATCGCCATGAACGGCAAGGCCCAGGCCGCATGACCTTACTCGCTGTGACGCGGCTGGAATTGCGCCGCCTGTTCGTGCGTCCGCT
>CBJMMB010000233.1:0-4103 GCA_966430775.1 uncultured Dyella sp.
TGGATCTGATCGAAATTGAAGCCGGGATATTTGCTGTTGATCAGCTGCTGCTCGCCATCCGCATTCGGGTCGATGCGATTGAAGCGTTCGGCGGATTTTTCAAGCCACGCTTTCAATTTCGCGCCGTCGATCTTCACCGCCGACAACGTGTTCGGATAGAAATACAGATCCGCCGCACTGCGCAAAGTGAGCGGTCCGGGTTGCACGTCGGTGTAATCGTCCGCGCCGCCAAAGCCGTTGCGAAAAGCTGCAGCGGCGCCCAGCACCGGCACGTTCGCCAGTTGCGGATGCTCGGTCTGCAACAGGTTGCGGGCGTAGTCGATTTGCGCGGCATTCACCGGCGCCAGCGCGCTCATGTCGCCTTCGTCGGCGAAATAGCTGCTCATGCGCACCGCGCTCTGGCCGATCGGCGTGTTCACGTAATCGATCGCCGCCTGTTGCACCTTGCCGACCACCAGCTTGATCTGCGGATCGGCCGGCACGCAGTTGTTCGGCGACACGGTCGGCTTGCCTGCGACAAGCATCGGCGGACAGATCGGCTGTACCTGGCTGAAGGTCTTGGTTTTGTCGATGGTCCAATGGCCTTGCTGGCGCACCAGCGCAAGGCGGATCACGCCCAGATCCTTGCCGAAGAAACCGCCCATCACCGCCGGCACGCCGCGCACGAAACCGTGTTCGTCATCCACGTCCTGCATGTGTTCGAAACGCGGGCCGGGAAATTCGGTGTGTTCGTGACCCATCAGCAACACGTCGATGCCCGGCACGCCGGCCAGATACCAACCACCATTCTCCATGTCCGGCGTATACGGCGAAGTGTTCATGCCGCCGTGCAGAATCGCGATCACCAGGTCCGGATGCTGCGCCTGGATGTCCGGCAGGTATTTCTGCGCCGCTTCCACCACGCCGGTGACGGTCACCTTGCCCTGCAGGTTCTGCTTGTCCCACTGCATGATCGGTGGCGGCGCGAAACCGATGATGGCGATCTTCATCGGCACGCTGAGCTTGCTGCCGTCCGGCGTAAACGCGGCCATCTTGCGCGTCACGATCGTCCAGGGCTGAAAGATCGGCTTGCCGTCGCGCGCGCTGTACACGTTCGCCAGCACCAGCGGATAGTGCGGCCCGGCGCAGCGCTGGGTGGCGCCGCCGTCGACGTTCATCGGGGTGCCGGTCACCTGCGAAAGAAACGGCAGGCCGTAGTTGAATTCGTGGTTGCCGACGGTGCCGCCGTCGTAGCCCACCGCATCCATCGCCTTGTAGATCGCCAGTTGCTCGCCGCAATCCACCCGTTGCACCTGCGCCTGGTAATCGGCCAGCACGCTGCCCTGGATGGTGTCGCCGGCATCAAACAGCAGGCTGTTAGTGAACTGCTCGCGCGCCTTGCGGATCAGCGTGACGGTGCGCTCGAACCCTAAGGTGGGGTCGGCTTTCTGCTTGTAGTAGTCGTAGCTGAGGATGTTCGAATGCAGGTCGGTGGTTTCCAGCACCGCCACGTCGGCGCGCAGGCCATCCGGCAGCGGTTCGGTGCGGGCCTGGGTGGCGGCGGGATGCGGCTGGCTGGCGCAGCCGGCCAGGAGCAGGGCGGTGATGAGGGCGGTAAGGCGGGGACGAAGAGCCATGGGCAGGGTAGGGAGCGGTAAATGGATGAACCTAGCAGATATGGATGACAGGCTGCGCCTGCCCGGCACATGTTCCGGCGGCGGCCGCACCCCTAAAATGACGGTATTTTGACAACCAGCACGACGCGCCGTCCCCACCGGCGCGGCCATAGGGGGAAAGCCATCCATGCCGCTGATTCCGTTTCGCGCCTCGCGAAGCCGCGTGACTGCTGTCTGCGCATGGGCGTTCTTCGCCATTTGCGTGTGGTTCACCGCCTGGCAGGAACCTCTGCTGGAGCAGCGCCTGTTCGTGCTCACGCTGATGCTGTGCGTGTTCGGCGCCGCACTGTTTGTGTTTACGCGCATGGCCTTCGCGCTGGTGTTCAGCGGCGGCCTGTTCCTGCTGTTGCGTGCCATTACGGTGCTGAAGGAGCAATACCTGGAATCCCCGCTGATGCCGGCGGATTTCGTGTATTACGTGCGCTCCAGCCTGTTCGAAACGCTGCGCCGCTATCCGAACATCTACAGCGTGGGCCTGTGCGTGGGCATCGCCGTGCCGGTGGTGCTGTGGCTGGCGTGGTATTGCGACCGGCAACTGTTTTTGCGTTTGCGCACAGCGCCGCGCGCATTGCTGCGCGTGGGCGGCATTGCCTTGTGCGCGCTGGTGTTCTGGATCTGCCTGCTGCCGACCGGTCCGTTCGAGCAGGTGCATGCGCGCGGTGCGTGGGAGAAGATGTCTGACGATGCGGACCTCACCAACTTCTTCGTGAACCTGCGCGATTCCAGCGTGCATGTGCCGGCGGCTGCGGATGACGCGACCGCTGCGCGCGATTGGCAGGCTACTGTCACCGAATTGCCCGCGGCGGTCGACCCCACCCATTACCCCGACATCGTGCAGGTGCTGGAAGAAAGCACCTTCGATCCCGCACCGTTCGAGCACTGCACTGTGCCCGAGTGCTATCTGACTATGTTCAAGCCGGACGAACGCACGCGCGGCACCGGCGTGATGCGCGTGCATACCTTCGGTGGCGGCACCTGGGTCAGTGAATTCGCTGCACTCACCGGCATGCCGCAGGATATCTTCGGCCCCGGCGGCATGTATGCGCCGTATGTGCTTGCGCCGCACGTGGGCGATTCGCTGCCGCGGCTGCTGAAGAAGCTGGGGTACACCACCGTGGCGGTCTATCCCACTCACGGCGAATTCCTCAACGGCCGCGATGCGTATAAAGCCTATGGTGTGGATCATTTCTTCGGCGCCGGCGAACTCGGCCTGGACGACTGGGATGAAACCGACGCGCAGATGTTCGGCGCCGCCAAGCGCGTGTACGACAAGCTGAAAAAACCGGGCCAGCCGATCTTCCTGATGGTGCTCACCATCAACCAGCACGGGCCGCACGACGATCCGATGTCGACCTTGCCCAAGCCGTTCCAGAACCTGCTGCAGGGTTTGCCACCGGCTACCGCGTTGAATTTCGACACCTACCTGCAGCGCCTGCATGATTCGGACGTGGCGATGAAAGGTCTGGAGCATGCGTTCCTCGATCGCCAGCAGCCGACCGTGCTGGTGCATTTCGGCGATCACCAGCCTTCCTTCGACGACCTGATGCGCACGCTGCCACGCAAGCTGCCGCCGGCGCTGGTGCCGTACCAGGATTACCTCACCTACTACATGATCAAGAGCAACGTGCCCGGCCCGGCGCTGCCGACCTATCCGATGCTGGATATCGCGCACTTGCCGGGCATGGTGCTGAAGGCGGCGGGGTTGCCCAACGATTCGTATTTCTCCGCACTCACCTCATTGCGCGAACGCTGCAACGGCCTGTATGCCGATTGCGCGGACAAGGCGCTGGTGAAGTCGTATTACGGATGGGTATTCAACCGGCTGCGCGCGTACCAGTGACGCGCAAGCCGCTACCATGTCGGCTGACCTGACTGCCTGAAGCATGCGCATGCCGGCTTCCATCGAGGAATTCCAGGGCTCTCCCGCATCGATCGCCGTCGATGAGCTGATGCGTCTCGGCCGCCCGCTGGTGTTTCGCAACCTGGTGCGCGATTGGCCGGTGGTGGAACTGTCCCGGCAATCGGACACGGCGTTTGCGCGACGCCTGTCGGAGCTGGACAACGGCACCCCGGTCGATACCTTGCTGGTACCGCCGGGCGAGGACGGCATCGTCGGTTACAACAGCGATCTCAGCGGCTTCAACTATGAGCATCACCGCGTATCCATCACGCAGGGCTTGCAGCGCCTTGCGCACTACAGCCGCGATCACAGCACTGCCGGCCTGGCGATCCAGAGCGCGCTGATTTCCACATCGCTGCCTGGCTTCGTGGATCAACACGCCGTGCCGTTCCTCGATCCGAAGATCCAGCCGCGGCTGTGGATCGGCAATCGCGTGGTGACGCCTGCGCATTTCGACGAGTACCACAACATCGCTTGCGTCGCGTGCGGGCGGCGCCAGTTCACGCTGTTTCCGCCGGAGCAGATCGGCAACCTGTATATCGGCCCAT
>CBJMMB010000234.1:0-4096 GCA_966430775.1 uncultured Dyella sp.
TGATAAAGCGCCGGATGCGGATCCTGCCGTTCGGTGAGCCGCACCACCAGTTCGTTGACGTACAAGCCAGCCAGCCCGGCATCGCCTTGCAACCGCAGCGGCGCCGCGGTGGATTCGGCGTTGCGCAAGGTGGCCAGTTCGCCGCGCAGTTGCAGATCCAGCGCCAACGGCTGGAACGGCTCCAGCTGCGAGCGCTGCAGGCGGCCGCGCTGGCTGCGCACGCCGCGCGCCACCACACCCAGGCGCCCATGCTCGCGGGTCAGGCATTCGAGCAGCAGCGAGGTTTCCCGATATGGGCGCGAATGCAGGATATAGGCGGGCTGTTGCTCGATGAGCATGGCGGCTCGGAAGGTTCGAGGATGCCTGTTCCGTTCGGACGCTATTCGGTATAGCCGAACTGCTTCAACATCGATTCGTCGTCCGCCCAGCCTTCGCGCACCTTCACCCATAGCCGCAGGAAGACCTTGCGCTCGAACATCCGCTCCATGTGGCGGCGCGCGCCGCTGCCGATGGCTTTCAATTGCTCGCCGCCCTGGCCGATGACGATGGCTTTCTGTCCTTCGCGCTCCACCCAGATCACGGCGTGGATTTCGGCGACGCCGTCGGGGCGATCCTTGAACTGTTCGATCTCCACTGTGGTGGCGTATGGCAGTTCCTGGTTGAGGCGCAGCATCAATTGCTCGCGCACCATTTCGGCGGCGAGGAAGCGTTCGCTGCGATCGGTAATCTCGTCTTCGCCGAACACCGGCGCGCGCACCGGCAGGCGCGCGAGGATGTCCTGGGTGAGCGCGTCCAGGCCCTTCTGTTTCAGCGCGCTGACATAGTGGATGGCCTCGAAACTGTGCTTCTGCGCCAGCTCGGCCACGAACGGAAGCAGCGTCGTCTTGTCCTTGCTGAGGTCCACCTTGTTGATGGCCAGCAGGCGCGGAATGCTCTGTTCGCCCAGTGCCTCATACAGCGCCTCGTCTTCGTCGGTCCAGCGCCCGGCCTCGATCACCTGCACCGCCAGCTCCACTTCGCTGAGTGCGGAATGCACGGCGCGGTTGAGACTGCGGTTCATCGCCCGCTTGGCGCCGCGGTGCAAACCGGGCGTATCCACGTACAGCACCTGCCCGGCTTCGCTGGAAGCGATGCCGAGGATGCGATGGCGCGTGGTCTGCGGACGCGGGCTGACGATCGACAGGCGAAAGCCGATCAAGGCATTGAGCAGGGTCGACTTGCCGACGTTCGGCCGGCCGACCAGCGCCACGAAGCCGCAGCGGTAATCCGGATGCGGCAGTGCGTTTTCGACGGTGGCGTCGCGTTGGTCGTTCATGATGCGCAGTACTCGTTCGTAGTCGGGGACAAGCATGGCGCCGCGCGCGCGCGAACGCCACTACGCGTGGCGTCGCCATGCAAAAAAATCAGGGGTGCAGGCGGTGCGATCCGGCCGGATGGATCACGGTGCTTCCTGGGCCACGGTCAGGCGGGCCAGCACTATCTCGGCCGCGTCCTGCTCGGCCAGCCGCCGGCTGCTGCCGCGCCCTGCCGCAATCACCGGCATGGGTTCGACGATGATGCAGTTCACCTCGAAGATGCGCGCATGCTCTTCGCCCTCGGCGGCCACCAGTTCGTATTGCGGCAGCGGCCAGCCTTGCGCCTGCAGCCATTCCTGCAGCCGGGTCTTGGCGTCCTTGGAGGCGCGCGGCAAGGCCGCGATGCGATCGTTGAACAGCGTGCGTACGAAGGTCCTGCAGGCGTCGAAACCGCCGTCCAGGTACACCGCCGCGATCAGTGCCTCGAACGCATCGGCGAGGATGGAATCACGCCGGAATCCGCCACTCTTGAGTTCGCCCGAACCGAGTTTCAGGCGATCGCCCAGTTCAAGCTCGCGCGCCACCGCCGCCAGCGCCTGCCCATTCACCAGTTGCGCGCGCAGGCGCGACATGTCGCCTTCGGCCGCCTTGGGATGGGTCTCGTAGAGCATCTCGGCGACGATCGCCCCGAGCAGGGCGTCGCCGAGAAACTCCATGCGCTCATTGTTGGGTTTGCCCGCGCTGCGATGCGTCAGGGCAAGTGCGGCCAGCGAGGGATCGCGAAAGTGATAGGGCAATTCCACTGTTATTGCGGTGGAGCGACATTGCCCGCCACGGGCACGCTCTTTTCGAAATGGATCAGGAAGTCGATGTTGTACATGAACGGTATGTCCTTGTCATAGCTCACGCGCAGCTCGTTGCCCTTGGGGCCCTGCCCCATGGTGATGTCCTTCGGGCTGATGGTGGCGTCGTCGACGTACTGGAAGCCGAGCTTGAACAGCAGATCGCGGCGAACCTGATCCAGCGTCTTGCCTTCCACGCCTTCGGTGCCGATCTGGTTCATGGCTTTGACCACGCCGGCATATTCGGTATAGGCCGGCACCAGCTTCATCGCCATATAGGCGAAAAAGCCCGCCACGGCCAACACGATGATGAAGCCGATGAGCGTGATGCCCGACTGTCTGGATTTCATTGTCCCCTCGCTATGCCGCTGGCGCGGCCCCTGTTCCAAAGCTAAACCCGATACGCATACTTTGCCCGGTCCACGCACGCATCGCCAGGGACATGTTCACGATTCCGCCAACGTGGACATCAATGGATGACGGTGCCGATGCGACGGAAATCCACGCTGCCGGTGCCCCAGCCCTTCCAGCTGAACCAGATCATGAAGGCCTTGCCGACCAGGTTCTGTTCTGGCAAGCAGCCCCACCAGCGGCTGTCTTCGCTGTTCTCGCGGTCGTCGCCCATCACGATGTAGCAGTTCGGCGGCACCACCGATGGCACGCGCGAGTTGGGAATCGGCGGCGTCGGACCACGTGCTGGCATGCGGGCGATCAGGTGACTGACCGAGCCAAGCTGCTCGCTCCAGATGGAGGCGTTGTAGTACAGCAGCTCGTTGTCTTCCTGGCGCGCGGGGTTGCCCTTGAACGGGCCGATCTGGGTATCGATCACCGGCTTGCCGTTGATCACGATCTGGCTGTCGTGCACTTCCAGCGTATCGCCCGGCAGGCCGACCACGCGCTTGATCCAGTTCTGGCTGGCGATCGGTGCATGCGGATCGGCGCAGGTGATGTCGCCGCTGCGGATCGTCTTGCCGTTGTCGTCCTGGCAGATGTAGCCGGGGAAACGGAACACCACCACGTCGCCGCGCTTGGGCTCGCCGATGCTCACCACCTTGTTGTTGAACGCCGGCAGGCGCAGACCATAGGCGAACTTGTTGACCAGGATGAAATCGCCCACGTCCAAGGTCGGCATCATCGAACCGGAGGGAATGCGGAACGGTTCGGCAACGAACGAACGCAGCAGCAGCACCACGAAGATCACCGGAAACAGCGAGCGCGCCCAATCCACCGGAGCCGGATCGCGGTATTCCTCGCCCGCCGCAGCGAAACGCGCCTTGCGCTTGCTGTACAGGAACAAGCGATCAAGACCCCACACCACACCGAACAGCACGGTGAGGGCGAGCAGAATGGCCGAAAAATCAAAATCCATGCGTTGGCTCCGCTATTTGTCCACTTTGAGCACGGCGAGGAAGGCTTCCTGCGGAATCTCGACCCGACCGACCTGCTTCATGCGTTTCTTGCCTTCTTTCTGCTTCTCCAGCAGCTTCTTCTTGCGGCTGACGTCGCCACCGTAGCATTTGGCGAGCACGTTCTTGCGCAAGGCTTTCACCGTGGAGCGCGCGATGATCTGCGCGCCGACCGCGGCCTGGATGGCAACGTCGAACTGCTGGCGCGGAATCAGGTCCTTCATGCGCTCGACCAGGTCGCGGCCGCGGCGGTCGGCCTGGCTGCGATGCACGATCAGGCTGAGCGCATCCACGCGATCGCCGTTGATGAGCACATCCACACGCACGAACGGGCCGGTATCGAAGCGCTCCAGGTGGTAATCCATCGAGGCGTAGCCGCGCGACACCGACTTGAGCTTGTCGAAGAAATCCAGCACCACTTCGGCCAGCGGCAGCTCGTAGCTGATCTGCACCTGCGTGGCCAGATACTGGATGGAGCGCTGCACGCCGCGCTTCTCTTCGCACAGCGTGATGATGTTGCCGATGTAATCCGGCGGCGTGAGGATGTTGGCGA
>CBJMMB010000235.1:0-4053 GCA_966430775.1 uncultured Dyella sp.
CGTGTCGCCGAGGATGCGGTAACGGCCGACCGCTTCCACTTCCACCAGCATGGAATGGCCGCCGGACACCAGCAGGGCCACGAAGGGCGGCGCAGGCGGGTCGTCCTCCAGCAAGGGCGCCAGCAGATGCCCTTCCATATGGTGGACGCCGATCGCCGGCACGCCCAGCGCCCAGGCCATCGCCCGCCCGGTGGCCGCGCCCACCAGCAGCGCGCCGACCAGGCCGGGGCCGGCGGTGTAGGCCACGCCGCCGAGGTCCGCGGGCGTCAATCCCGCCTCTTTCAGCGCTTCGCGCACCAGCGGCAGCAGCTTGCGCACGTGGTCGCGGCTGGCCAGCTCCGGCACCACGCCGCCATAATCGGCATGCAGCTTCACCTGGGTGTACAGGGTGTGCGCCAGCAGCCCGCGGCCCGGCGCATCCGGCTCCCAGCGCAGCAGGGCGACGCCGGTTTCATCGCAGGATGTCTCGATGCCCAGGACGGGACGGGAAAGTGCGGAGCGGGAAACGTCAGGCATCTTCAGATGCGGCCTCGGTATGCAGGCAGGCATTTTTGCCGATATGCAGGCCTTTGCGACACCCTTCGGGGTTTCCGCCCCACGATTTCCCGTTCCATGCTTTGAATTTTTCACCGCTACCGGCGTATACTTGGCGGCTCACCGTATTTCTCGACCCAGTCACCATCCCGGAGTTTCCATGCCGAGCGTTAAAGTCCGCGAGAACGAGCCGTTCGAACTCGCCCTGCGCCGCTTCAAGCGCACCTGCGAAAAGGCCGGCATCCTCGCCGAGACCCGCAAGCGCGAGTTCTACGAAAAGCCGACCCAGGAGCGCAAGCGCAAGCGCGCTGCTGCCGTCAAGCGCCACCTGCGCCGCCTCTCGCGCGACGTTTCGCGCAAGACCCGCCTGTACTGAGCCCTTCCCGCTTCGGCGGGTTCGAGTGTCCTGGCGTTTCGCCGCACTCGTTCAGCTCCGCAGCCGGCGCGTCCATTCGCAGCCGCTGCCTGCAAGGCACTTGCACTGGCCGACGTTGCCCCGCAACGTCGGCTTTGTGCTTTCCGAAGGAGTCATCGGAGCATCCCTATGTCGCTGAAACAGCAACTTACCGAAGACATGAAAACCGCCATGCGTGGCGGCGACAAGCAGCGCCTGGGCGTGATCCGCCTGATCCTGGCCGCCGTCAAGCAGCGCGAAGTGGACGAACGGATCGAGCTGGACGACACCCAGACCATCGCCGTGCTGGAGAAGATGGTCAAGCAGCGCAAGGATTCGGTCAGCCAGTACGTCGCCGCCAACCGCGAGGACCTGGCCGACGTGGAGCGCGCCGAAATGACGGTGATCGAAGCCTATCTTCCGGCCAAGCTCGGCGAAGCGGAAATCGATGCCCTGATCGAGGCTGCCATTGCCGAAACCGGCGCCAGCAGCGCGCGTGACATGGGCAAGGTGGTGGCGGCGGTGAAAGCCAAGGCTGCCGGCCGCGCCGACATGGGCCTGGTGTCGGGCCGCATCAAGCAACGCTTGAACGGCTGACGCAGCCGATCGCCGCGTTCCTTCCGGAAAGCGGCACGCCACATGATGAGCAACGCCACGCTTCCACGGCGTGGCGTTCACGTGTTCCGCGCTTAGATGTGCCCCAACGCAACACGCAAGCGGGAGATCGACGCATGCTCAAGTGGGCCATCATCTTCGCGATCATTTCCCTTATCGCCGGCTGGCTGGGGTTCGGCACGCTATCGGGCGTCGCCGCCGGCATCGCCAAGGTGCTGTTCGCGATCTTCGTCATCATCTTCCTGATCGCCTTGCTGGCGGTCATCGGCGTCATTCACATGGCTTAGGGCGATGTTGCCTCCGTGGCGTCCGGCTAGACTAGCCGGATGCGCGGCCGCATCCCTGACAGCTTCATCGACGAACTGCTCGCCCGCGTCGACATCGTCGACGTGATCGAGCGGCGCGTGCCGTTGAAAAAAGCCGGGCGCGAATGGACCGCCTGCTGTCCGTTCCACAACGAGCGCACGCCCTCGTTCTACGTCAGTCCGGCCAAGCAGTTCTTCCATTGCTTCGGCTGTGGCGCGCATGGCAGCGCGATCAAGTTCCTGATGGATTACGAGCGGCTGGAATTTCCCGATGCGGTGGAAGAACTGGCGCAAGCGGTCGGCCTGAAAGTGCCTTACGAAGGCGCACGCGACAACGCGCCGCGCGAAGACAAGACTGATCTCTACGCCATGCTCGATGCCGCCGCGCGCTGGTATGAAGGCGAATTGCCGAAAAGCGCCGAAGCCAAGGCGTATTGCAGCAAGCGTGGCCTGGATGCGGACACCATCGCACGCTTCCGCATCGGCTGGGCGCCAGCCGGTTTCGATGGGGTGATCCGCAGCCTCGGCACCAGCGACAAGCGCATGCAGTTGCTCACTGAAGCGGGCATGGTCGCGAACAACGAACGCGGCAACAAATACGACCGCTTCCGCGAGCGCTTGATGTTTCCGATCCTCGATCGCCGTGGTCGCGTAATCGCGTTCGGCGGGCGGGTGTTGAAATCGGAGCAAGGTCCGAAATACCTCAATTCGCCGGAAACGCCGCTGTTCCACAAAGGCCGCGAGCTGTTCGCGCTGTGGCAGGTCAAGCAGGCCAACAGCAACCTCGCGCGCATCGTGGTGGTGGAAGGCTACATGGACGTGATCGCGCTGCATCAGGCCGGCCTGCCGATCGCGGTGGCGACGCTGGGCACCGCCACCACGCCGGAGCACACCGAAGTGCTGTTTCGCGCCGCGCCGGATGTGGTGTTCTGTTTCGACGGCGACCGCGCCGGCCGCGCCGCCGCGTGGAAAGCATTGGAATCGGCACTGCCGCGTTTGCGCGACGGCCGCCAGGCGTATTTTCTGTTTCTGCCGGAAGGCGAAGATCCGGACACGCTGGTGCGCAAGGAAGGCAAGGACGGTTTCGAGAAGCGGCTGCGCGAAGCCACGCCGCTGTCCGATTATTTCTTCGGCGAACTCTCGCACGAGGTGGATCTGCGCGCGATCGACGGGCGCGCGCGCCTGGCCGAACGTGCGCGTCCATTGATCGCACGCCTGCCCGACGGTGCCTTCCGCGATTTGATGGCGCAGGAACTGGAAAAGCGCACCGGCGCACGCGCCGTGCTGGAAGCCGATCCGGCCACGCATCGGCCGGTGCAGCGTCCGATGGCGGTACAACGTTCGCTGGTGCGCAGCGCCATCGCCCTGCTGCTGGCGCAACCCGGCGTCGCCGACGAGGTGGAAAGGCCGTACGGTTTCCTGCGCCTGGACAAGCCCGGCGTGGGCCTGCTCGCCGAGCTGATCGATATCGCGCGCTCGCGGCCCGGCATCAATGCGGCGATGCTGGTGGATCATTTCAAGGAACGGCCCGAATATGCCTCGCTGCAAAAGCTGATGGCCACCTCTGTGGTCGGCGAACCGGAAATGCAGCGCGTGGAGTTTTTCGACGCGCTCGCACGCATGGAAAAGCAGGCCATCGACCAGCGCCGCGATGCGCTGGTCGCGAAGAATCGCGAAGGCACGCTGAGCAGCGCCGAAAAAGCGGAATTGCGTGAACTGTTGGCGGCGCGCGCGCCCACTCCCACGGCCGCGTCATGAGCTGCCTCGCGACAACAAGGAACGTCGATGGATCTGCTTGAACGCCTGATCACCTTCTTCGCCGAGCACGGCTACGTGGCCGTCTTCATGGCGCTGTTGCTGTGCGGCGCCGGCCTGCCCTTGCCGGAAGACATCACCCTGGTCGCCGGCGGCGTGATCGCCGGACTGGGTTACGCCGACGTGCACATCATGGCGGCCGTCACCATGGTCGGCGTGCTGGCGGGCGATGCGGGCATGTTCCTGCTCGGGCATCACTACGGCGTGCACATGCTGCAGTGGAAGCCTATTTCCTGGCTGATGCCGCCGCGCCGCTACGCGAAGATGCAGGACAAGTTCGCGCGCTACGGCAACCGCCTGATGTTCTTCGCGCGCTTTCTGCCCGGCATGCGCACGGCGGTGTTCATCACCGCGGGCGCCACGCATCGCGTGAGCTTCTGGCGCTTTCTG
>CBJMMB010000236.1:0-4048 GCA_966430775.1 uncultured Dyella sp.
GCCGCTTCCACGCTGGCGAACTGGCCGCCGTCGGAGAACGAATCGGGGGTGACATTGAGGATGCCCACCACGCGCGGACGATCGAGCGTCAACCGACGGCCGTTGCAGTCGAGCACGGTAGCGAACATCGGATCGATCATGCGCTTTGCTCCACCCCGCCCAGCGTGCCCATGAACTGGCGGTAGTAGCGCAGTTCGTCGATGGAATCGCGGATGTCCGACAACGCGGTATGCGCCGACTCCTTGGAGAAACCGCGGCCGATCGTCGGCGCCCAGCGGCGCGCCAGTTCTTTCAGGGTGGATACGTCGAGATTGCGGTAGTGGAAAAAGCGCTCCAGCTGCGGCATCTGCCGATGCATGAAGCGGCGGTCCTGGCAGATGGAATTGCCGCACATGGGCGACTTGCCCGGCAGCACCCACTGCTTGAGGAATTCCAGCGTGGCCTGCTCGGCCGCCGCGTGCGTGGCATCGGAGGCCACCACCTGGTCCCACAGGCCGGAGCGGCGGTGCTGATTGCGATTCCAGCTGTCCATCGACTCCAGGCGATCCAGGCTGTGGCGGATCGCGAACACCGGACCTTCGGCCAGGATGGTCAGGTCCTTGTCGGTGACGATGGTGGCGATTTCGAGAATCGAATCGTTGTCGGTATCCAGACCGGTCATTTCCAGGTCGATCCAGATGAGGTTGTCTTCGTTCGCTTGGCTCATGCGCCCTCCTGAATGGGCAGTTTAGCTGGGGGCGGATAGGGCGCCAAATGCATGGGAGCCCGGCTTGGAGAGAGGAAGTGGCGGCTACCCCTATTTCCCGTTCCTTCTCCCCTAAAATCACGCCATGCACACCCTCCTTTGGCACGACTACGAAACCTTCGGCACCGATTCGCGCCGGGACCGCCCCATCCAGTTCGCCGGCATCCGCACCAACCTGGAGCTGGAGATCGTCGACGAGCCGGTGATGTTCTTCGCCAAGCCGCCGCACGACATGCCGCCCTCCCCGGAGTCCTGCCTGATCACCGGCATCACGCCGCAGCAGGCCGAGCGTGAAGGTTTGATCGAAGCGGATTTCGCCGCACGCGTGCATGAGCAGCTGGCCGCGCCGGGCACCTGCGGCGTGGGCTACAACTCCCTGCGTTTCGACGATGAATTCACGCGGCAGCTGTTGTATCGGAATTTCTTCGAGCCGTATGCGCGCGAATGGGAGAACGGCAATTCGCGCTGGGACCTGATCGACCTGGTGCGCATGTGCGCGGCGCTGCGGCCCGAAGGCATCGTATGGCCGACGCATGAGGACGGCACGCCGAGCTTCAAGCTGGAGCATCTGGCCACGGCCAATCACCTGCATCAGTCACGCGCGCATGATGCGCTTTCGGATGTGGAGGCGCTGATCGACCTGGCGCGCCTGATACGCGTGCGCCAGCCACGGCTGTGGGATTGGCATTACGGCTTGCGCCGCAAGCAGCGCGTGTTCGAATTGCTCGACATCACCGCGATGACGCCGCTGGTGCACGTATCGTCGCGCTACCCGGCCAGCCGCTGCTGCCTGGCGATCATCGTGCCGCTCGCGGTGCATCCGGCGCGACCGGGTGAAATCATCGTCTACGATCTTGCGCAGGATCCTTGCGATCTCCTGGCGCTGGACGTCGAAGACATTGTCGACCGCATTTTCACCGCGCGCGCCGATCTGCCTGAAGGCGTGGAGCGTATTCCCTTGCGAACCGTGCACGCGAACCGTTCGCCCGCCTTGGCGCCGCTTTCCGTGTTGAAAGGCGTGGATCTGCAACGGCTGCAACTGGATATGGATCGTTGCCTTGCGCACGCTGACAAATTGCGCGCGGCGGCCGACCTTGGCGACAAGCTGCGTCGCATTTTCCAGCGCGCTGCCGAACTGCCACCGGCGGAAGATCCGGAGTTGGCGCTGTATGGTGGCTTTTTGCCGGATTCGGACAAACGTCTGCTGCGCGAGGTGCGCGCCACACCGCCCGCTCAGCTGGGCTCGCGCAACTTCAATTTTCGCGATGCGCGTTATGCGGAATTACTGTTCCGCTATCGTGCGCGCAACTGGCCGGAGACGTTGACGCCGGAGGAACGCGAGCGGTGGGAGATGTTTCGCGTTCAGCGGTTGACGCGTGCGACGCCGCTGACGTCACTGACGCTTGCCGATTACTTCGCCAAGCTGACGGTGTTGCGCAACGATCCACTCGCCCAGAACAAGAGCGCCGTGCTGGATCAGTTGCAAGCCTGGGGCGAGCAGCTTGCCGTGGAAGCTGGCGTCGCCTTCGCGTAGTTCTTGCGTAGGTTGGGTTAGCGCAGCGTAACCCAACAATGCCGCTCGCGTAGAGTAAGTTGGGTTACGCTTCGCTAACCCAACCTACGATCATCGCATCGCCATGCCCCGCGCCTACTTCTCGCCCGCCACCTTCCGTTTCCTCAAGAGCCTCGCCCGCAACAACAACCGCGAGTGGTTCCAGAAGCACAAGGCCGAATACGAGCGCGACATGCGCGATCCGTTCCTGGAACTGATCACCGACATGCAGGCGCCGCTGGCCAAGATCAGCGCGCATTTCCGTGCCGATCCGCGCAAGATGGGCGGCTCGTTGTTTCGCATCCATCGCGATACGCGTTTTTCCAACGACAAGGAACCGTACAAGCCGTGGGCCAGTGCGCGCTTTTTTCATGCGCGGCGGCATGAGATTCCGGCGCCTTCGTTCTACCTGCACATCCAGCCGGGCGATTGCTTTATCGGCGGCGGCATGTGGCATCCGGAGCCGGATGCGTTGAAGCATATCCGCGCGTTTCTTGCCGACAATCCTGCCGCGTGGAAGCGTGCGGTGCACAGCAAGGCGTTCAAGGAGCACTTTACGTTCTGGGGCGAATCGCTCACGCGCCCACCACGCGGCTTCGACCCCGGGCATGAATTGATCGAGGATTTGAAGCGCAAGGATTTTGCGGCGGGCGAACAGATCGATGAGGCGCTGGCGTGTTCGGCGGAGCTGTTGCCGTTCATGCTGGCCAGCTACAAGCGGCTGGCGCCGATGATCGATTACCTGTGCGCGGCGCAGGAGTTGGAGTTCTAATAGGTTGGGGTGCAAACCCCAACATTGCCATCTCCATGCATCACGATGTTGGGGCTCGCACCCCAACCTACAAAAAGCCACATCGTCATTCCGGCGCAGGCCGGAATCTATCGCCAGCACGGAGCATGGATTCCGGCCTTCGCCGGAATGACGGTGAGGCAATAGAAAAAATTAGGCGGGCATGTAGGTTGGGATGCAAACCCCAACCTACGTCGCGAGGTTGGCCCCTCACCCCAGCCCTCTCCCCCGAGGGGAGAGGGAGTAAAGCGGATTACGCTTCCGGCCGCATGTAGGGGAACAACAACACATCGCGGATCGACGACGAATTGGTGAACAGCATCACCAGGCGATCGATGCCCACGCCAAGCCCACCCGTCGGCGGCAAGCCCACTTCCAGCGCGCGGATGTAATCGGCATCGAAGTGCATCGCTTCGTCGTCGCCGGATTCCTTCGCATCCACCTGCGCCTGGAAACGCGCGGCCTGATCTTCCGGATCGTTCAATTCGGAGAAGCCGTTGGCAAGTTCCTTGCCGTTGATGAAGAGCTCGAAGCGATCGGTGATGCCCTTGTCGACGTCGTTCTCGCGCGCCAGCGGTGATACTTCCACCGGGTGATCGATGATGAAGGTGGGTTGCACCAGGGTGTGCTCCACCGTCTTCTCGAAGATTTCCAGCAGCAACTTGCCCCAGCCATAACCCGGCTTCACCTGCAAGCCAAGGCGCTTGGCGTGCGCGGCCATGGCGTCGCGGTTGCGCAGTTCTTCGCGCTTGATCTCGGGATTGAGTTCCAGCACGGCGTCTTCCATGCGCCAGCGGCGGAAGGCGGGGCCGACGTCGATTTCCGCGCCTTCCCATTCGAGCTTGGTGGTGCCCAGCACATGCTTCGCCGTGTCGCGGATCATCGACTCGGTGAGATCCATGATCTCGTGATAGGTGGCGTAGGCCTGGTACAGCTCCAGCATGGTGAACTCGGGGTTGTG
>CBJMMB010000237.1:0-4029 GCA_966430775.1 uncultured Dyella sp.
TCGTGTCGCAGCCGAAGTCCGGCAAGACGATGATGCTGCAGAACGTGGCGCAGGCGATCCAGTACAACCACCCTGATGTGCATCTGATCATGCTGTTGATCGATGAACGTCCGGAAGAAGTCACCGAAATAGCCCGTACCGTGCGCGCCGAAGTGATCAGCTCCACCTTCGACGAACCGGCCGTGCGCCACGTGCAGGTCGCCGAAATGGTGATCGAGCGCGCCAAGCGCCTGGTCGAGCACAAGAAGGATGTGGTGATCCTGCTCGATTCGATCACGCGTCTTGCCCGCGCCTACAACACTGTGGTGCCGAGTTCCGGCAAGGTGCTCACCGGTGGTGTGGACGCCAACGCACTGCAGCGTCCGAAGCGCTTCTTCGGCGCCGCGCGCAACGTGGAAGAAGGCGGCTCGCTCACCATCATCGCCACCGCGCTGATCGACACCGGCAGCAAGATGGACGAGGTGATCTACGAGGAATTCAAGGGCACCGGCAACATGGAAGTGCACCTGTCCCGCCGCATCTCCGAAAAGCGCGTGTATCCGGCCATCGACATCAACCGTTCCGGCACACGCCGCGAGGATCTGCTGATCGAACCGGACCTGCTCGCCAAGATCTGGATCCTGCGCAAGCTGCTGCATCCGATGGATGAACTGGCGGCGATGGAATTCATGCTGGACAAGATGAAGAACACCAAGTCGAACGACGAGTTCTTCAATTCGATGAAGCGTTGAGCATCGCGTAAAGCTGCAAACGAAAAAGCCGCCTTCAAGGCGGCTTTTTCAATGCGCCAGGATGCGTAGGTTGGGTTAGCGCAGCGTAACCCAACGGTTGCCGCGCCGAAGCGTTAGGTCAAACACCTCACGCCTTCTTCAAGAAACACACCTTCAACACCAGATCCTTGATCTTGTCCGAATGCCCCTCGATGTGCTCCACATCGCCATCGATCAAGCGGATGTTGCGGATCATCGTCCCCTGCTTGAGCGGAATCGAAGCGCCCTTCACCTTCAGGTCCTTGATCACGGTGACGCTGTCGCCGCTTTTCAGCACATTGCCGTTCACGTCGCGCACGATCTGCTCGGCTTCCACCTGCGCCGCGGCCACCTGCAGCCATTCATGGCCGCAATCGGGGCAGATGTAGAGCTCGCCGTCCGGATAGGTGTGTTCCATGCGGCAGATCGGGCAGGCGGGGATGTCGGACATGGGGCGCGGCGCGGCGAAAGAAAGGGCGTGCATTGTAGCGCCGCAGTCCCGCGCGCCTGTCCGGTCCTATGGTATGACAGATAAAAACGGCATTAGCTGATAGGATTTTGCGATCCCACTCATGCCTTGGTCGTATGCGCATACTGCTGGTTGAAGACGATCATCTGGTGTCCGACGCCATCGTGCGCGGACTGGCGACCGCCGGCTACGTCGTAGATCCGGTGACCGACGCCGAATCCGTGCAAAGCCGCCTGGACGTCACCCACTACGACCTGGCCATCGTGGACCTGGGCCTGCCCGGCGAGGACGGCTTCACCCTGGTGCGCCGCCTGCGACGTGATGGCAGTTCGCTGCCGCTGTTGATCGTGACGGCGCGCGACGGCCTGGACGATCGCGTCAATGCGCTGGACCTGGGCGCCGACGATTACATGGTCAAGCCGTTCGCCCTGCCCGAGCTGGCCGCACGCTGCCGTGCGCTGATCCGCCGCGCCACCGCCGCCACCGCCAACGAAATGGTGGTGGGCCGCCTGCGCATCGACCTGGCCGGCCGCCGCGCCATTGACGAGGGCGGGCGCGTGCTGGAACTCACCCGCCGCGAATGGTCGATCCTGGAATGCTTGGCCCATCACAGCGGCCGCGTGGTGAGCAAGGAGCGGCTGATCCAGGCGATCGTGAGCTGGGACGAGGAAATCTCCGGCAACGCGATCGAGGTGCACGTCTCGCGCCTGCGCGCAAAACTGGGCGAGTCGGCGACGGTGCGCGGTATCCGTGGCCTTGGATATCGCCTCGACGACGTCTAGGGATGCTCTGATCTATTCCACGCACCCGGCATGACGTCCAGAAGGCCCGCAGGGTGTGGTGCGTGGCGCAGGGCAGACTGGCCGTCTGTTCAAGCCGCGCGGCGCAGCCTGCGGGCCTTCTGGACGTCACCCCGTCATTTAGATTCAAAATGTTGGGGCCGCACTGTATGCGCGCCTCGCTGCACCCCAGCGTCTCGACAGACAGCCAGTCTGCCTTCGCCACTGGAGCACAGCGAGGCGCGCATACAGTGCGGTGACGGGTACGTGGAATAGACCAGAACATCCCTAGGACGCAGCAGGCGAATGACCAGATCCCTACTCAGGCGCGCGCCAAGCATCCGCGGACGCTTGCTCGGCTATCTGCTGCTGCCACTGGTGCTGCTGCTGGTGGCCAGCATCTGGGTGGATCACCGCAGCTTCGTCACGCCGATCTATGACGCGTTCGATCGCGCGCTCTCGCGTGCCGCGGTCGCCATTGCGGCGCATCTGGAGCGTGGCGACGACGGCCAGATCTATCTGGAAAAGCCTGATTTCGGTCCGGCTCCCATGCATCCGCCCGGCGGCGCGCCGCCGCCACCGCCTGAGGGCGAGGCCGGCGAGCATGGCCGTCCACCACCGCACTTCGAAGCCGGCGCGCGACCGACGGTGTGGACGCGGCTGTTTCCGGGGGCACGGGACAGTTTCCTGTTTCGCGTATGCCTGCCGGACGGACATACCCTGGCCGGCGATGCGGGTTTGCCGATCACGCAGGTCGACGCCGCCGAGGGCTTCCGCTACCGCGACGCCACCTACAAGCAACTGACGCTGCGCGTGGTCAGCTATCGCACGCAGGTAAGCGGCCAGCCGGTGATCGTCAGCGTGGGCGAAACCGTGCATCGGCGCGACCATGGCGTGCACCGGCTGGACACGGTGATCGGCCTCAGCGACGGCATCCAGCTGCTACTGGTGCTGGGCCTGTGCCTGCTCGGCATCACCGTCGCGCTGCGCCCGATCAACCGGCTGCGCGAGCGGATCGTGCACCGCTCGCCGCAATCGCTGCAGCCGCTGCCGCTGGAATCGGTGCCGAGCGAAGTGCACCCGCTGGTGCAGTCACTCAATACCTTGCTGCTGACCGTGCGCGATGCAGCGCAGGCGCAGCAGCATTTCCTCACCAACGCAGCGCATCAGCTGCGCACGCCGCTGACCGGCCTGAAAGCGCAGCTGGAAGTACTGGCCACCGAAACCGGCGACGAAGCCCAGCAGGATCGCATCGCGCGCCTGCAAGACAGCGTGGACCGCCTGGCGCATACCGCCAACCAGCTGCTGGCTTTGGCGCGTGCGGAACCTTCGGCGCACACACCCGGCGATTTCGTCGGCGTGCGCCTTGAAACATTGATTGGCACCGTGGCCGATTCCATGCTCGACCGCGCCCTCGCGCGCAACATCGACCTGGGCGCGGAATGCGAACCGGCGCACGCGCATGGCGTGCCGTGGCTGCTGCACGAACTGTTGATCAACCTGCTCGACAACGCAGTCCGCCATACGCCGGATGGCGGTCGCATCACGCTGCGCTGCGGCCGGCACGACGGCACGGCGTACCTGGAAGTGGAAGACAGCGGCCCCGGCATTCCCCCGGCCGAGCGCGAACGCGTGCGCGAGCGTTTCTACCGCGCCGCCGGCAGCGATGGGCAAAGCAGCGGCCTGGGACTGGCGATCGTGGAAGAGATCGCGCGCAGCCATCGTGCGCGGTTCGAGATCCTGGACGCCCATGAAGGAACCGGTGCGCGGATGCGCGTGACGTTTCTTGGCGATCCGGCCGGTGAGCGGAAAGCGGCCAGCGGCAACGCCTAGCGCGGTGTCCTGTAACGGTAGCCGGCTCCTATACCGCCCCGTACAATTTTTTCGTTCACCCCCTTTTCGCGGCGGCGCGATGCCTCCATAGTCGGGGGCTATCCCCGTGAGGCTCGCCCCGTGTCCATACCCAGTGCCGTCAAGAGCACCCCGATCTACGGTCGCCAGCAACTGATCGACTATCTCGCGGCCGGCGAAA
>CBJMMB010000238.1:0-4017 GCA_966430775.1 uncultured Dyella sp.
GTAATAGGTCTTGCCGACGAACTTGTCGACCAGCGATACGTAGACCGGACCGCTGTTGTAAATGAAGCCCAGCGCGGCGGTCTTGTGCGGCGTGTTGGCGTTCCACTGGTTGTCGGTGGTCTGGATCGCGCGGTTGAGCGAACCGTTGGCATATACGCTGAAACCGCCGCCCAGCATGTAGGTGCCTTCCAGCTCGACGCCTTTGTAGTGCACGCCGCCGCCGTTGTAGAAATAGGTGAGGCCGCCCACCTTGCGGCTCTGCACGAAGTTGTTGAAGTTGATCTTGTAGACGTCGGCCGACAGCGTCAGGCGGTCGCTGCTCCAGGTGGTGCCGAGCTGGATATTGGTGGTTTTTTCCGGCGCCACGGCGCTATCGGAGAAGGCGGGATTGGGCACGTATAGCAGGTTGAGATTCGGTGCCAGGAAGCCCTTGGCCCATTGCGCGTAAGCCGTCCAGTTGGAGGTAAACGCATAGTGAAACGCGGCCGAGGGCAGGGTGACGTTCCAGTCCTTGGAGTAGTTCAGTGGCGTTCCCGTCTTCTGGTTCACCGAGGCATCAAGATTGCGCTTGAAGTAGTTGTACTTCGCGCCGCCGACGAAGTACGCGTTGTCGGTGATGTTCCACTGGTATTCGACGAACGGCTGGATCGTCACCAGCGAGTCATTCATGCGGCGATCGGCCGAAGCTTCCTGCAAGGTCGGCGCACTGGCGTTGACGATCGGGTTGAATACGTTGAGCGTATCGTCGAATTCATACAACCAGCGGATATCGTCCTGATGGTCGTACCACACGCCGGTGCGCAGCTCACCCGGGCCGATCTCTTTGCTTAGACGGAAGATGTCGCCCCACGAACGGTTCGTGTTGCGCATGTGCTGGCCGGGCACGTTGTCCGGGCCATAGGCGGTGCCATTGGGCGTTTCGCCATTGGGGTCTTCGCCGTTGAAGCCGAAATGGTTGTAGCCGTAGGTGTAGGTCTTGTTGTCGATGGTCCAGCCGGAGAACTCCGAATGCAGGCCGACATAGGCCATGTTCGTGTTGATCTCATCTTTGTTGTAGCGGTAATAGGCCTGGCTGGTCGGATCGTTGTTCAATCCATAGTTGACGCCGTACTGCGCGATCTGCGCCTTGGTAGCGCCGAACGGCACGTACTGGTTGAGCTTGTTCCACATCGCAGCGAAGGTCAGCGTGGTGTTGTCGCCCAGCGGCTGCACCACCTTGGCGAACACGCTCTGGCGGCGCTGGCCGGCGTAGGTGAGGTAACCATCCGAATCGCCGTTCTGCAGGTTGATCACGGCGCTGGTGCCGCTGCTGGTAAAGCGGCCGGTATCGATGCGGGCGCCTTCCACGGCGGTATCCCAGCTGCCGAAGCTGATGTACGGATTGATGTTGAACTCGTTCTTCGGATTGATCGACTCCACGCCAATGGTGCCGCCGAACGTAGCGTTACCCAGCGTACTGGCCGTGCCCGGACCACGATCGACCACCACACTGCTGGTTTCCTGGTTGGTGAAGTACGAGGTGGAGTGGTGCGTGAAGTCGTTGGAGTCCATCCACGGAATGCCATCGAACGTCACGTTGTACTGACCGTCCTGGAAGCCGCGAATGGACACCACCGCGGCCTCCATCAAGCCGGCGCCGTTCGGCGTCACCGTGTACACGCTGGGCGCGATGGAGGCGACGTCGGTGTAGTCGCCGGTGGGCGGAACGTTTTCCTGGATGTACGTGCTGCCGATGATCGACTGCGGCTGAGTGGCCACGGTGGAGCCTTGGGTGGGCGCAATGGAACTCACCGCCGTATTGGCCGTCACCTGCATGCCGGCCAGGGTTTTGGCATTTTGTGATGACGCACTGGCATCCGCATTATCGACCGCGCTGGGACCGCTGGCGGCAGTGGCCGTGTCCTGTGCGTGGATGGGTGCGGCGATGCTCAACGCAACGCCCAGGGCGAGATAGATCGACGAACGGCGGTACAGCGCAAGTGTCGATGATGTCATTGTTCTTTTCCGGTATCGGCTGGGGTTGAGAAGGCCGACACCGTAGAGAGCGTCTATGACATTTCAGTAACAATTACATTAAATTGAAGCCTTTGATAATGCGAAAGAAAATGCGCTAAGGCTGCCCTAAGCCTTGCATTATGGATGCAATGAAACCGCTTGTTTCATGGGCCGAATTAAGCCTGGTCTAAGCTTCGCACCATTAATGCAATAAATGAGTTTCGGATAATAATCAGCCCGCTTTTGGGCCAGCAAGAGCCCGCCGCCGAGGCGCCCGCTGCCCAATGTCCTATCATCGGCCGATGGAACGACGCGACGTACATACCCCGCAACTGTTCGACAGCGACGCGGAAGAGCTCAAACCCCTGGCCGAGCGCATGCGGCCGCGCAGCCTTGACGAGATCGTCGGCCAGCAACGCCTGCTTGCGCCGGGCAAGGCGCTGCGCCGTGCCTTGGAAGCAGGGCGCGTGCATTCCATGGTGCTGTGGGGCCCGCCCGGTTGCGGCAAGACCACGCTGGCGCTGCTGGTGGCGCGTTATGCGGAGGCAGATTTCCGCGCGATTTCCGCCGTGCTGTCCGGCCTGCCCGACGTGCGCAAGGCCCTGGCCGAAGCGGAGGTGAATTTCGCGCAGGGGCGACGCACCGTGCTGTTCGTCGACGAAGTGCATCGCTTCAACAAGGCGCAGCAGGATGCTTTCCTGCCGCATATCGAGCGCGGCGTGATCATCTTCATCGGCGCCACCACCGAAAACCCGTCGTTCGAATTGAACTCCGCGTTGCTGTCACGCTGCCGCGTGCACGTGCTGGATGCGGTATCCGTGGATGACATCGTGGCCGCCTTGCGCCGCGCGCTTGCCGATGCCGAACGCGGCCTGGGCGCACTGGAACTGGACGTGGCCGAATCCGCCTTGCGCCTGATCGCCCAGGCCGCCGATGGCGACGTGCGCCGCGCGCTGACGCTGCTGGAAATCGCCGCCGAACTGGCCGATGGCCATACCATCGACGAAGCCACGCTTGAACAGGTGCTGGCCGATCGCACGCGCCGCTTCGACAAGGGCGGCGAACAGTTCTACGACCAGATCTCCGCATTGCATAAATCCGTGCGCTCCTCCGATCCCGATGCCGCCGTGTATTGGCTTACGCGCATGCTCGACGGCGGCTGCGATCCGCTCTACCTCGCGCGCCGCATGACGCGCATGGCAGTGGAAGACGTGGGCCTGGCCGAACCGCGCGCCTGGCGCATGGCGCTGGATGCGTGGGATACCTACGAACGCCTCGGCAGCCCCGAAGGCGAACTGGGCCTGGCGCAACTCGCCATCTGGCTGGCGATCGCGCCCAAGAGCAACGCGGCTTACATGGCCTACAACAAGGCGCGCGACGTGGTCGGCAAGACCGGCACGCTGGAAGTGCCGATGCATTTGCGCAACGCACCGACCAAGCTGATGAAAGGCCTGGGCTACGGCAAAGGCTATCAATACGACCACGATGCGGAAGGCGGCATCGCGCTCGACCAGCAATGCCTGCCGGATGCGCTGGAAGGTACCGAGTTCTACGAGCCGGTGGAGCGCGGGTTGGAATTGAAGCTGCGCGAGAAGCTGCTGGCGTTGCGCGAGGCGCGGAAGCAGGCGCGGAAATCGTAGGTGCGGTGACTTGCGCCATGACTTCCTGAGTGAGTCCCTCTCCCTCCGGGAGAGGGTGCCGAGAGGCGGGTGAGGGTTCGGGCGAAGCGAGGTGATGAGGTTTTGCGCAAATCGTGGTGATCGCGCGCTGGTCGCAGTGAGGTGTCGCGTAGGTTGGGTTAGCGAAGCGTAACCCAACGATTCTCCAGGCATACGTTGGGTTACCCCAGGATCAAGTCCGGGGTAACCCCAACTACGGTCCCGCGGGACCGAAAACCAGCTGCGCCCCGGCCAGAGCCCTCGCATTGCGACCGTAGCGCCCCCACAGCGATAATCCCTCGTTCTCGCCCAAACCTTTGGATCCGAACATGCTGGACCCCGCACTGCTGCGTTCGCGCCTGGC
>CBJMMB010000239.1:0-3980 GCA_966430775.1 uncultured Dyella sp.
GTATGCGTCGTAATCACCAGCCCCTGGTCCTGCATCTGCACCCGCATGCCGATCGCCTTGATGCGTGCGGCTTCGGACTTCATGGCTTCGAACTGCGCCTTGGTGCTGGCGAGCGCGGCCTTTTCGTCGACCACGGCTTTGTCAGCGCCCTTCTCGTCGTTCTGCGGGTTGCCGTCGTCCGGATTCAAGGTGGCGGCCATGGCGGCGGCGTTTTCGGCGCGCTGTTCCAGCAGGCTGATCCAGTTGGCGTACATGTCGCCGTCCAGGTGCACGCGCATCAGTTCGCCGGCGTCGCCGCCCGGCTGCTTGATGATGTCGGCCAGCTTGCTGTCTTCGTTGGCGCCCACGGCCAGGCCGATGGACTTGCCGCCCATCGCCGCCCAGCCCGATTCGCCCAGTGCATTGGTGAGCTGGGCCGGCAGTGCGACCGGCTTGCCGTCCGGCGTGGGTTTGACGCCGTTGAGCATGGGGCTGGTGACCTGCGCCATGGCCAGCAGACCGGCGGGATTGTTGGTGCCGATCACCAGGCTGCCGGAAATCTTCGGCATGCCGCCGCCCGGGTTGGGCGTGTAGCCGTCCACCGCAATGTGCAGGCCGAGCAGGTCGCCGATCGGCGGCACCGCGGCCTTCTGCATGGCGTCGCCCAGGCTGCTGAAGGTTTCGTTGAGGTTGTCCAGCATCGGGCAGGTGAACGGCTTGTCCGCCACCGCCTGCGCCTGCGCGCTCCAGAACGTGCGGATCTGCTGCATCGGCAGCGCCAGGCTCATTTCGAACGGCGCGGTGGGATCGGTGCCCAGGCCAGGCAGCTCTACCTTGAGGCCGCTGAACGCGCTGACGATGTCGTTGGCCAGCGTCACGTCGAAACGCATGTCGCGATGTTTTTCGTCCAGCGTGGTGTAGCCCACGCTCAGCTTCGGCACGCGCGCGGCCATGCGTTCGGCTTCGCCCTGGCAACTGGGCGCGACCTGCACCAGGTTGGCCACCGGCTCACCGGTCTTGGCCGATTCGTTTTCGGCGCGCATCTTCTGCAGCGATTGCGCCAGCGGATCCTTGCCGCCGACGAACAGGGGCAGCAGGCGGGTCAGGTCGATCTCGCCCACCGCCCACTTGGCGTAACCCTTGGACTTGGCCAGGTCGGCGAGGCGGTCGGTGTCCTGCACGCTCTTGGCCGGACGATCCAGGCCCAGCGCCTGGCGCAGCAGCGGCTGCGAGGCATCCTGCGGCAGCAGCGCGAGCACGGCATGCTTGCCGACCACGGCGATGATGAATTGCAGGTGCGAGGTCGGCGTCACGTAGCGCTGGTAGCTCTGCGTGCCGAGCGTGGCCACGTCGAACTTCTTGCCGTAGTCGTTCTGCAGCTTGGTGATGAATTGCTGGAAGGCGTTCGTATCGGCCAGTTCCATGCGCAATACCGGCGACAGGCCCAGGCCATACAGCGCCATGTAGCCCTTGGGATTGAGGCCGGTTTCCTGGATCAGCTGCTCGGCGGTCTTGCCTTGGAATTCGCCGGCCACCGTGCGCAGGTATTTGGCCATGTCCGGATCTTTGTCGGCCAGCTGGTCGGCCTGCGCTTTCATCTGCGCGACCTGCGCGGGCATTTCCGCATCGACCTGGGCCAGGATCGCCTTGCGCGTGCTGTCGTCCAGCACGTCCAGGTTGCCGATCACGTACGGGGTATCCGCCGGCGCGAAGGCCAGGGGGGCATCCTTGTCTTTGTGCGAGCAGGCGGCCAGCAGCAAGCCGGAGAACGCCAGCGCCAGCACGCGCTTGGGTCTACGCATATTCATCCCCAGGGGTCATGTTCAACCGCAGCATTATGCCTGCTTTGACGTATCGCCGCTGTGGTTGTCGCGCGTCATTCCCCGTAGGTTGGGGTGCAAACCCCAACACTGTCATCCGCGCATCACGACGTTGGGGTTTGCACCCCAACCTACCGGGCGAGCATTTCGCCCAGCACGGCCATGCGTACGAACACGCCGTTGCCCACCTGCTCGAGGATGCGCGACTGCGGGCCATCGGCCACTTCTGGCGCGATCTCGATGCCGCGGTTGATCGGGCCCGGATGCATCACCAGGCAGCCGCGCGCAGCCTTGGCCAGACGGCGGCTGTCCAGGCCGTATTCGCGGAAATACGCCGCCTCGTCCGGCAGTTCGATGCTGGCCATGCGCTCTTTCTGCAGGCGCAGCGTGATCGCCACGTCGGCGCCTTCGATCGCCTGGTCGAAGTTGTCGTAGAACTTGCAGGCGGGAAATTCTTCCTGCGTCGGCATCAGCGACGCCGGCCCGCACAGACGCACTTCGCGGGCGCCCAGGCGCGTGAAGGCGTGCACGTCCGAGCGCGCAACGCGCGAATGCTTGACGTCGCCGCAGATCACCACGGTGAGCTGGCTGAAATCCGGCCGATGTTCGCGAATGGTCAGCGCATCGAGCAGGCCTTGCGTGGGATGCGCGCGATTACCGTCGCCGGCGTTGATCACCGACACGCCGCTCATGGCATGGCGCACCAGTTCGTCCGGCGTGCCTGACACTTTGTGGCGCACGATGATGGCGTCCAGATGCATCGCTTCCAGCGTGTGCAAGGTATCGAACAGTTCCTCGCCCTTGGCGGTGGAGGAAAAGCCGATGTCGAAATTGATCACGTCCGCGCCAAGGCGCCGCGCGGCCAGTTCGAACGAGGTGCGTGTGCGCGTGGACGGTTCGAAGAACAGGTTGAGGATGGTGCGCCCGCTGAGCAGATCCAGCTTGCGCGTGCCATGCGCGCAGGCGTCGCGCATGGTGATGGCTCGATCCAGCAGCCGCTCGATGCATTCGCGCGGCAGGTTTTCCAGGGTGGTGAGATGGCGCAGGCGTGTCATGTCGAGGGTCTTTTTGCTGTTGTTATGCGGCTTCGTGTAACCAGCGTTCGAGTATCACGGCGGCGGCTTCCGCATCCAGTTGCGCGGCGTCGCGGCGGCGCTTCAAGCCGGCCGAGCGCGCCTGGGCGAAGCGCTCGGCGGCCTCCTGCGAGCTGTGGCGTTCGTCCACCAGGCTCACCGGTATCCGGTAGCGTTCGCGCAGGCGTTCGGCGAAGCGGCGTGCGCGCTTGCTGGCCGCTTGTTCTTCGCCATCGAGCGTAAGCGGCAAGCCCACCACGAAGCTTTCGGGCAGCCATTGGCCGCGCAAGTCGTCGAGCAGCGCCCAGTCGGGCGTGTCTTCGCGGACGGGAATGGTGGCGATGGCGCGGGCGCTGGCCGTGATGCGATTGCCGACCGCGACGCCGATAAGCTTGCTGCCGACGTCGAAGCCGAACACGCAACTCATGCGTGGCCCGCGTAGCCGGGGAGTTGCAACGGATCGATGCCGACCAGGCCGGCGGCGGCGCTCCAGCGTTCTTCCAGCGGCGTGTGGAAGATCACCCGCTCGCTGGCATCGGCGGTGAGCCAGGTGTTGTCCTTCAGCTCCTGCTCCAGCTGGCCGGCGCCCCAGCCCGAATAGCCCAGCGCCATCAGCGCCAGGCGCGGACCTTCGCCGGAGGCCATGGCGACCAGGATGTCGCGCGAGGTGGTGACCGACCAGTCGGCGTTGATGCGATAGCTCGACTCCCAATGGCCGTGCTCGCGATGCAGCACGAAGCCGCGCTCCTGCTGCACCGGCCCGCCGATCAGCACCGGCGCGTCGGCCAGATCCTGGTCCTTGCAATCGAGCTTCATCTGCGACAGCACGTCGCCGAAGCAGTATTCGGAAAGCTGGTTCACCAAGAGCCCCACCGCGCCGTCTTCGTCGTGCTGGCAGACGAAGGCCACGCCGCGCGAAAACGGCGGCTCGGTCAGGCTGGGCATGGCGATCAGGAACTGGCCGGCAAGGGTCGGGGGAGACTTGGTCTGCATGGTGGCCATTGTAAGCGCTGAGTAAGGTCGCGTCTGTGGTTGTTTTGGAAACGCACTCCAACCTCGTCGTGCGTCCAGTATCGCGCTCGCCGGTGTTACAGCAGCGTTATTGCGT
>CBJMMB010000240.1:0-3970 GCA_966430775.1 uncultured Dyella sp.
ACGATCAGGTACAGGCGGCCCTTGAGGTTGTCGAAAACGGCCACTTCCTCGGCCAGCATCAGCAACACATCGGGCGTGCCCAGTTCGTCGGGACGATCCCATTGCGCCAGCCGCGGTTCGATGTAGCCGATGGTTTCGAAACCGAAGTAGCCCACCAGGCCACCGCTGAAGGCCGGCAGCTGCGGCAGTCGCGGCACGTCGTATTGCTGGCGCAGCTTTTCGATCTCGGCGAGCGGATCATCCAGATGGCGGCGCTCGACGATTTCGCCGGCGTCTTCCACTTCCAGCTCGTGGCCGCGCAAG
The DNA here is from genome assembly GCA_966430775.1 of uncultured Dyella sp. Classification (GTDB taxonomy): domain Bacteria; phylum Pseudomonadota; class Gammaproteobacteria; order Xanthomonadales; family Rhodanobacteraceae; genus Dyella_B. The sequence goes on from CBJMMB010000240.1 coordinate 304, forward strand.
CGATACACGCGTTTCGCGGGCAGGCCGATGATCGAATAGCGTCCCCAGGTTGCGCCGCCTTCCACCGATTCGAACAGGAAGGTGTAGGGGCCATCGGCCAGCTTCAGGTAGACCGACAGCGGCGTGTCCAGGTCGGAGAACACTTCGCGCACCAGCGGGATGCGGGTGTGGCCTTGCGCTGCGAGCGCGTTGAAGTCGTCGCGGGAGATCACGTGGTGGAGATCCGTGGAACGCAGAAAGGGGTGATTGTATATGTCTCGAGATAAGCGTCGAGACCATGAAGTCGGAGGCCAGGTTGGCCCCTCACCCCAGCCCTCTCCCCGATGGGGAGAGGGAGCAGAGCGTTTACCCCGCCAACCGCTGCCGCGGCATGCCGTGCAGCCGCAGGCTGAAAGCCACGCCGCTGCCGTCTTCCAGGTTGCGCGCGGACGCCACGCCGCCGTGCCGTTCGGCGACCAGGCGCACCACGTAGAGGCCCAGGCCAAGGTGCGGCACGTCGCCGGGCGTGGTCTTGTCGCGCAGGCTGACCAGCGAATCGAACAGGCGTCCTTGCATGGCGGCCGGCAGCGGCGGCCCCTGGTTGGCCAGTTCGATCTCGGCGCCGTCATCGACCGCGCGCAGGCTCAGGCGCAGCCAGCCGTCGGGCGGCGTGAACGACAGCGCATTGTCGAACAGCTTGTCCAGCGCCTGCGCGATCAGTTCCGGCGCGCCATGCAAATGCACCGGCTGCTCGGGCAGCACGCATTCCAGCGGGCGCGCGCCGGCCAGCGGGCGATAGGCTTCGGCGCAACCGCGCACCACGTCCACCAGATCGACGTCTTCCGGCTCCGCGGCGGCGATCGCGCGCTCCATGCGGCTGGCTTCGCTCATTGCACGCACCAGCGTGCCCAGCCGCGCCACGCCGTCGCGCGCACGGGCCAGGTACGGTTGCGCCTCATCGGACAGCTTGGCGTGTTCGAGGTTGTCCAGCGAGGATTTGACGATCGCCAGCGGCGTATTAAGCTCGTGCGAGAGTTTCGAAGCCAGGGTGCGCAGGTAATCGGTGTAGCCGCCGACCGCTTCGAACAGCTTCTGGAAGCTGCGCGCCAAGTCGCCGATTTCGTCGTCCGATTCGGCCATCGGGAAATGGCTCTGGATCATTTGGCCGTCCAGACGTCCGTCGTTGACTTGCGCGCGCTCGACCGCATCGCGCAGGCGGCCAAGCCGCAAGCTGAGGCGGGTGGCGAAGAACAGCAGGATCGCGCCGGCCACCAGCATCACGCCGAAGCTGGTCAGCAACAGGCTGAGAAACGCGCGATTGGCCAGCAGCGGCACCGCGCGGCTGGCCTGTTCCAGCAGCAGCACGCCGACCACCGTTTCGCCGCGCTCCACCGGCACCGCCGTCGCCAGCACCACGCTGTCGCGTTCCTCGCCCTGGCGCCATACCGCGGTGGCTTTGCCGTTGCAGGCCAGCTCCACTTCCGGCAGGTCGAGCTTGGGGGCGTCGGTGGTCCAGGCCTCGGCTTCTTCCAGCGGATTGGCCAGCAACGAGTGATAGATCAGCGACGACCACCAGCCCGGCTGCGGACCCGACGCACTCAGGCGACCGCTGCGCGCCAACACCCAGCCGGCGGGCGCGAGCAGCCGCGTTCGCGTGCCGCTCGGCGCCAGTTGCGTGAGTTCCTGCGAAACGTCTTGCGAATAACGCCACAGCGGACGGGTATCCGTCGCCATCGGATCGCCGCCGTCGGCCGCGGTGTAAATGCCCACGCCGAGCGCGCTCAGTCCCAGGCCGCGCGGCAGGCGCAGTTCGGCGTGATAGCCGCCGCCATCTTCCTGCCATTGGCCGGATACGCGATCCGGCAGATCGCCGGCCGGCGGGTCGAGCGTAAGCGCGGTGAATGCACCGGGCGCGGCGCTGGCGATCAAATAGCGTCGGTGCTGGTCGCCCTGCACCAGGTCGAGTATCAGGTGATCGGCTGAAAGCGCATTGCCATCGCTGGCATCGGCGCGCGTGCGGCGCGCCACGCGCACGTCGACGTAGAGATAGAAACCATTGTCGTCTTCGGCCAGCAGCAGCTTGCCTTGCTTGCCGAGCGGCTGGCTCCACGGCGTCATCGGCGCCCAATCATCGCCGTAACCGTCGACGACGATGGGATTGACCGCCTCCTGCACGTACCAGCCTTTGCCGGGCTGCGGCAGCGGTACGTCGGTCACCGCCAGGCTGCGCGCGACCGCGGTGGCGGTGGCGGTCAAGGCCTGCTCCTGGCCCTGGCGCAGCAGCGTTTCCATCTGCCGCACGTACAACCAGCCCGCCGCCGGCAACGCGAGCGTGCAAAGCGCGACCAGCAGGAGTTTTTGGCGCAGGCTCATGCGTCGACCATACTCAATTCCACGCGCCAGCCTATTTCGTGGCCGTCGTGGACGCCGGCTTCTCGTACTTCATATAGATCGATTGCTCCACCACGCGCTTGAAGGTGGCGAGCAGCGTTTGCCGGTTTGGATCCGCCTCGTTGACGGTCATCGACCAGCTGTAGCGAACGCCGCTTTGCTTGCCGGGATCGCAGAATACGACGGCGTCGTCGATGTGATCGGAGCCGCGGTAGAGCACCCCTTGGCAGGTGATCGCGCGCGGGTTGGCCACCGGGAATGCGTCGGCCTTTCCATGCGCGTCGGACTGCAAGTAATGCTGCCGGTCTTCATCGACCTCCGCAGCGAGCGTAGGCAGTTTGGCCGGCCAGACGTTGAGCACCATCACGCGCTCGGGCTTGCCGGTCCATTCGCCCTGGTAAAGCACCAGATTGACGCCGATCGCCTTGGCGTAGGTGCAGCAGTCCTTGTTCCATCCGCTCGGCAACTCGGTGGTGATGGCCCAGCCGGGTCCGTCTTGGCCGCCGTAGACCATCACCGTATGCGCATCGGTATTTTTGCCGTACGCCTGGGCCGCGAGCACGCCCAGCAGCAAAACCATCATCCAACGCATCACGGGCGCCACCGGTAGCCGACGCCGTGCACGGTTTCGATGGCGTCGAATTCCGGCGCCACCGCAATGAACTTCTTGCGGATGCGCTTGATGTGCGAGGTGATGGTGGCGTCGTCCACCACCAGTTCCGCTTCGCGCATCAGTTGATCGCGGTTTTTCACGTGGCCGGGGAAGCGCACCAGCGTATGCACCATCCAGAATTCGGTCACGGTGAGCGGCACTTCCACGTCGTTCCAGGTGACGCGCATGCGCTCGGATTCAAGCTTGAGCGGCCCATGCCCGATCACCGTTTCGCTGGAGGCCGGCGCCTTCAGCGATTCGATGCGCCGGAACAGCGCGGCGATGCGCGCGGCCAGCTGATGCAGGCTGGTGTCCTTGCTCAGGTAATCGTCGGCGCCCAGGCGCAGGCCGGAGATCACGTCGAAATCCGAATCGCGCGCGGTGAGGAAGATGATCGGCAGCGTGGCCGATTTCGCGCGCAGCTCGCGGCACAGGTCGAAGCCGCCTTCGGGCTCGTCGCCCAGGCCGATGTCGATGATCACCAGCTCCGGCAGGCGCACGCCGAAGGCGCTGGAGGCGTCCTGCCGCGAACCGTAGCCGCGCGTGTCGTAGCCGAAGCGATTGAGGGCTTCGACGTAATTGGCGCGGATCAGGGGTTCGTCTTCGACGATGGCGATGCTGCGGCCCATGTGGATTCCTCGTGAG
>CBJMMB010000241.1:0-3962 GCA_966430775.1 uncultured Dyella sp.
TGGAAATGGCGCGCGGCCAGCATGCGTTCGAACAGCTCGTCGGGCAGGCGTTCGCCGGTTTCCCAATGCCGGGCGAACAGATCCAGCGCTTCGCGGTTCCAGCCGAAGTTCTCCATGAACTGGCTGGGCAGTTCCACCGCGTCCCATTCCACGCCCTCGATGCCGCCGACGGAGGGCAGCGGCACCTCAGTCAGCAGGTGATGGAAGCCATGGCCGAATTCGTGGAACAGGGTGAGCACGTCATCGTGCGTGAGCAGGGCGGGGCGGCCTTCGGTGGGCGGGGCGAAGTTGCAGGTGAGGAATGCCACCGGCAACTGCATGTGCGTGCCGTCGTCGAAACGCGCGCGGCAGACATCCATCCACGCGCCGCCGCGCTTGCCGCTGCGCGCATACAGATCGATATAGGCGCCGGCGAAGATATGGCCATCCGCATCGATGGCGTCGTAGTAGCGCACGTCCGGATGCCACACGTCGATGCCGTCGCGCGGTTTCAGCGTGATGCCGTAGAGCCGCTGCACCAGGCCGAACAGGCCGTCGATCACCGCCGGCAGCGGGAAATACGGCTTGAGCTGTTCTTCATCCAGCGCGTACTGTTTTTGACGCAGTTTTTCCGATGCGTAGGCGACGTCCCAGGATTCGAGGTTGTCGAGCTTGAGTTCGCTGGCGGCGAAGTCGCGCAAGGTGTTGAGCTCACTTTGCGCCACCGGTTTGGCGCGCGCGGCGAGATCGCGCAGGAAGTGCAGCACTTCGTCGGGCGCGCCGGCCATCTTGGTGGCGAGCGATTCTTCCGCTGCATTGGCAAAACCCAACAGCTGCGCCGCTTCGTGACGCAGGGCGAGAATCTTCTCGATGCGCGCGCTGTTGTCGTATTTGCCGCCATGCGGACCTTGATCGGAGGCGCGCGTCTGGTACGCCCAGTACACGCGTTCGCGCAGGCCGCGGTTGTCGGCATAGGTCATCACGGCTTGCACGCTGGGCTGCTTGAGCGTGACCAGATAGCCGTCCAAACCTTTTTCCTTCGCGTACTGCCTGAGCACCGCGCGGCCGGAATCGGGAATGCCGGCCAGGTCGCGCTCATCGGTGATGTGTTCCTGCCAGGCGTCGGTGGCGTCCAGCACGGCATTGGAAAATTCGGTGGACAGCTTGCTCAGTTCCACCCCGATGTCGCGGAAGCGCGAACGCGCCGGTTCTTCCAGCGCCACGCCGGAAAGCTTGAAATCGCGCAAGGCATGTTCGACCAGCGCACGCTGCGCGCGGGACAAGCTGGCAAAATCCGGCGCATCGGCTACCGCCTGCACGGCGGCGTAGAGATCGCGGTTCTGCCCCACTTCGATCGAGTAGTCGGTGAGTTTTTCCTCGGCCGGGCCATACACCTCGCGCAGCGCTTCGCTATCGGCCACCGAATGCAGATGCGAGACCGGCGACCACGCCTGGGAGATGCGCTGCTCCAGACGCTCCTGCGGCAGCATCACCGCGTCGAAGTCATGCCGCGCGCCGGGCGCGGTCAGCGCGGCGATCGCGGCGCGGCTTTCTGCCAGCAAGGTATCGACGGCGGGCAGCACGTGCTCGGGCTTGATCTGGGAAAACGCAGGCAACGTGGTGTCGGCCAGCAGCGGGTTGTCTTGGCTCATGGATTTGGCTCCTTCAGGGCTCGAAGGGTGCTGGCGGCGTGCGGTGAAATCAAGCGGGACGATGTCATCATGCGCGTCGTACCATCGCGCGCATGGTGCCCGCCGACGTTTCCACCCTGATTGGCCGTATTCCCCTGTTCGCGCATCTCACCGCTGCGCAACGCACGACGCTGGCCGAGCATCTGCGCTGGATCTGCCTGCCGGGCGGGCAGTATCTGCTCAAGGCCGGCGAAACCGCCGACGCCTTGTACCTGCTGCGCAGCGGCAGCCTGGGTGTCTTCGACGGCCCGACCACGCTGGTGCGGCAAGTCTCCGCCGACGATTGCCTGGGCGAGATCAGCCTGCTCAGCGGCGAGGCGCTGCGTTACAACGTGCGCGCCTTGCGCGACTGCGAGCTGCTGCGGCTGGACCGCCAGCATTTCGAGCAGCTGATCGAGCATCATCCGCGCGCCATGCTGGACGTGGCGCGGCAGGCGATCGATCGGCTGATCCGCCGTGAACGCCATGTGGAACCGCCGGACAAGCCACGCACCTTCGCCATCCTGCCGGTGGACCAGGGCGTGCCGGTACGCGGCTTGGCGATGCAGCTGGCGCAGGCGCTGGAAACCTACGGCAACTGCGTGGTGATCGATGCCGAGCATGGCGCGAACCGCGGCAGCGACTGGTTCGCCGAGCGCGAGGCGCAGGCGCGTTTCGTGGTGTATCTGGACAGCACCGGCGATGCCTCCTGGCGCCTGCGCTGCCTGCGCCAGGCCGACGTTCTGCTGTTGCCCGCGCTGGCGGCGCAACCGGCGCGGCCATGGCCCGAAGCCGCACCGGGGCATCCGGCGCGCGTGCGACATCGGCCGCGCCATCTGCTGTTGATCCATCCCGCGCATCGCGTGCTGCCGGGCGCCGCGCGGCGCTGGCGCGCGCAGTTCAGCGGCGAGCTGGAGCATCACCATATCTGCGGCGAAGGCGATATTCCTCGCATCGCGCGCCTGATCAGCGGTCATGCGCGCGGCCTGGTACTGGCCGGCGGCGGCGCGCGCGGCCTGGCGCATCTGGGCGCACTGCGTGCCTTGCGCGAAACCGGCCACGATTTCGACGCCATCGGCGGCACCAGCATCGGCGCGATCATCGGCGCCGGCGTGGCCAATCGCTGGAGCTTCGAAGAAATGATGCGCGTGTATTACGAGGCCTTCGTGCACGGCAAGCCGCTGTCGGACTGGACCGTGCCGCTGGTGGCGCTCACGCGCGGGCGGCGTGCGGCATTGATGCTGCGGCGCGCGTTCGGTGCGATCGACATCGAGGATCTGGAGCTGCCGTTCTTCTGTGTCTCCACCAATCTTTCCGGGCGCGGCAAGGTCGTGCATCGGCACGGTCCGTTGTGGCTGTGGCTGCGCGCGAGCAGTTCCATTCCCGGCATTCTTCCGCCGGTGCTGCATCACGGGCAGGTGTATGTCGACGGCGCCCTGGTCGACAATCTGCCGGCGGACGTGATGGCCGACGACGGCATCGCGCACATTACGGCGGTGAGCATTCGCGCGGATATCGAACTGCGCGCACAGACCGAGGAATTCGCCACGCCGCCGTGGTGGCGGCTGTGGCTGCGCCAGCGTCGCGGCACCGGCTGGCCGCGCCTGGTTTCCACGCTGACCCGCGCGGCCATGGTCAACAGCGAGGAGACCAGCGAGCACTGCCGCGCCCGCGCGGATGTGCTGATCACGCCGCCGCTGGAGCACGTCGGCATGCTCGATTGGCGCGACTGGCAGCTGGCCATCGATGCCGGCTATGAGGAAACCCTGCGCGTGCTGGAAGCACGGGAACACGCGCCGCTTCCTTCGGGCGATGCCGCACATCTCCCGCTCGAGGGCTAAAATGCAGGCATGAATCCCCTACGTTCCTTCAAGGGCGTCCTGCCCACCCTCGGCGCCCGCGCCTATGTCGATCCGGCGGCCACCGTCATCGGCGACGTCGTGCTGGGCGATGACGTTTCCATCTGGCCCGGCGCGGTATTGCGCGGGGACGTGAACTACATTCGCGTCGGCGCGCGCAGCAATATCCAGGATGGCACCGTCGTGCACGTGACGCACGACGGCCCGTATTCGCCGGGCGGCTTTCCCACCGTGATCGGCGAAGGCGTCACCATTGGCCACGCCGCGGTGATCCACGCCTGCACCATCGAGGACTACTGCCTGATCGGCATGCACGCCACGGTGCTCGATGGCGCGGTGGTCAAGAAATACGGCTTCGTCGGCGCCGGCAGCGTGGTGCCGCCGGGCAAGGTGGTCGGCGAGCGCGAGCTGTGGCTGGGCAATCCGGCGCAACGCGTGCGCGTGCTGACCGACG
>CBJMMB010000242.1:0-3907 GCA_966430775.1 uncultured Dyella sp.
CTGAAAGAAGGCATCGTGGAAGATCACGCCAACCGCGAACGCATCGCCAAGCTGCTGCGCTTCGCTTCGACCAAGGGCGAAGGCAGCACGCAGAGCGTATCGCTGGATGACTACATCGGCCGCATGCCGGTCAGCCAGGATACCGTCTGGTACATCACCGCCGACAGCCACGCTGCCGCCGCGGGCAGTCCGCAACTGGAGGCGTTCAGAGCCAAGGACATCGAAGTGCTGCTGATGTCCGACCGTATCGACGAATGGATGCTGGGCAGCTTGAACGAATACGCCGGCAAGAAGCTGCGCAATGTCGCCAAGGGCGAATTCCCGCTGGACGAGGAAGCCAAGAAGCAGCAGGAAGAAGCGAGCAAGGCGGCCGAGCCATTGCTGAAGAAGCTCAAGGACCTGCTGGGCGATCGCGTGGGCGATGTGAAAGTCTCCGCGCGCCTTACGGATTCACCTTCGTGCCTGGCGCTGTCCGATTACGAGATGGCGCCGCACTTGGCGCGCCTGTTGCGCGAAGCAGGCCACGATATGCCGGCCGGTAAGCCGACGCTCGAGATCAATCCGCAGCATGTGTTGCTCAAGCGCGTGGAAGCGGAGAGCGACGAGGGTAAGGCGAAGGATCTGGCCAATCTGCTGCTGGAACAGGCGGAGATTGCCGCCGGTGCGCAGTTGGCTGATCCGGCGGCGTTCGTGCAGCGCTTGAATCGCGTGTTGCTGGGTTAATCCCGCGCCAGGCTAATGTTGTTCCCTCCCCTGGATGCAGGGGAGGGACGGATGAGGCGATTTAGGGCGCCGCGTGCAATCGCGGCAAATGCATGCCCCAAACAACCGCCAATAAGCGCACCGCAAGAATCACCAGCACGCCCACACTCACTGCCACGGCGCGCGGCGTTCCAAGCTTCTGCAGAACCAGATACACCGCGATGCCTGCAATCGCCGCTGTCGCGTAAAGATCTTCGCGAAAAATCAGCGGAACCCGCGCACTCATCACATCGCGCAGCACGCCGCCGGCAGTGCCGGTCATGGTTCCCATCAGAACCACGATCAACCATGACGTCCCTGCCGCTTCCGCAATCTGTGCGCCGCTGATCGCGAACAGCGCCAGGCCCAAGGCATCGGCGATCAAAAAGCCATGGCCGGGCGGCGGAAAGTACGCGAGGTAAAGCATGCTCAGCAAAGCGACCAGTAGGATGACCAGCAGATAGCGTGCATCGCGAATCCAGAAAATGGGATGGCGATTGAGCAACACGTCACGCAGCGTGCCGCCGCCGATGGCGGTCAATGCGGCCAGCGCCAAGCCGCCCAATAGGTCCATGCCCGAATGCGCAGCGACCAGTACGCCGCTCACCGCAAACACCGCCACACCGATCAGATCCAGCAGATAAAGCAGCATGCAGGTTCCCTATCAGCTCGTTCGCCAGCCTTGCGTCGACGTGCATGCGTTCCCACTTGGCATGCATCATCCAGCGATTTACCGATAATGCCACGATGAAACAGACAACCACTGAGCCGCTGACCGAAGTACGTGCCGATGTCTGGCTTTGGGCCGCGCGCATGTACAAGACCCGCAGCCTGTCCAAGCAGGCCATCGAGGGTGGCAAGGTCGACGTGAACGGCGGCGGCTGCAAGCCTTCCAAGGCGCTGCACGTGGGCGACCGGGTGCGCCTGACCCGCGGCGAGGAGCGGCTGGAACTGGAGATCCTGGCGCTTGCCGAGCAACGCGGGCCAGCCAGCGTGGCGCAGACGCTCTACCGCGAAACCGAGGCCAGCCGGCTGGCGCGCGAAGAGGCCCGTGAGCGACGACGCCTGAGCGGGGAGGGGCTAAACCGCCCGCCGACCCGTCCAAACAAGCAGGAACGTCGAGAATTGCGACGGCTTAAGGAGTTTCCCTGAGTAGCGCATCTCAGAAATCCGCGCAGATCTGCGTGAATATCCTCACAAAAGCGGGCGGCTTCGGAAAAGCTGCCGCGAACTGGGGATTCAAGGGGAAACACCATGAGCGGAATCGACTTCTTCAAGCGATTATTGGGTGGTCACGCGACCGACGATGCGCAGCATGCGAACCTGCTGCAGGCGGCGGCGGGCTTGCGCACCCTGGTGGTGGATGATTCGCCGACCATCCGCGCCGTGCTCGGCAAGATGCTCGGCCAGGAGGGCTACGCGGTGCAGAAAGCCGTCGATGGCGAAAGCGCGATCGAGCTGGCCAAGGCCGAGCAGCCGGAATTGATTTTCCTGGACATCGTCTTGCCCGGCGTCAATGGTTTCTCCGTGTTGCGCACCTTGCGTCACGACCCGCTCACCCAACATATCCCGATCGTGATGATAAGCGGCAATCAGCAGGCGACCGAGCAGTTCTACGTGCAGCGCTTCGGCGCGGATGATTTCATCAAGAAACCATTCGGCCAGCGCGAAATGCAGCGTTCCATCGATCAACTGGTTCGCGCCGGACGCTTGCCTGCACGTGTGCCGATGCCGGTGGCCGTTGCGCCGGCCGTAGTGGTGGCGACGCCGTATGAGGAGCTGCGCAGCACGCTCTCCGGTATGGCGGCCTGATCAACTGATTTCAAACGGAAACGCCGCAGCGTGGGGCGCTGCGGCGTTTTTTTGTGGCGGCAATGCCTGTGTTTGGCGATTAGGCCAGATCGAAACGATCGAGATTCATCACTTTGTTCCAGGCCGTCACGAAGTCGCGCACGAACTTTTCTTGCGCATCGGCGCTTGCATAGACTTCGGCCAGCGCACGGAGCTGGGAGTTCGAACCGAAGACCAGGTCGGCACGCGTGGCCGTCCATTTGATCTGGCCGGATGCGCGATCGCGTCCTTCAAACACGTTCTGGTCGTTGGAAACGGCTTTCCACTCCGTGCCCATATCCAGCAGGTTGACGTAGAAATCGTTGCTCAGCGCTTCCGGACGTTGGGTGAAGACGCCATGGCGGGTGTTTCCAACGTTGGTGCCGAGTACGCGCATGCCGCCCACCAGCACTGTCATCTCCGGGGCGCTCAGCGTCAGCAACTGCGCCTTGTCGATCAGCAGCACCTCGGCCGGCACGCTGTACTTGCCCTTGAGGTAGTTGCGGAAACCGTCGGCGACCGGTTCTAGCACGGCAAACGATTCCACGTCGGTCTGTTCCGCCGTGGCGTCCGTGCGGCCCGGTGCGAACGGTACCGTGACATCGACACCGGCATTGCGCGCCGCTTGCTCGACACCGGCGCAACCGGCCAGAACGATCAGGTCGGCGAGCGAGATTTTCTTGCCGCCCGGCTGCGCGCTGTTGAACGCTTGCTGGATGCCTTCGAGCGTCTTGAGCACATTCGCCAATTGCTCGGGCTGATTGACCTGCCAATCCTTCTGCGGCGCAAGGCGAATGCGAGCGCCGTTCGCGCCGCCGCGCTTGTCCGAGCCGCGGAAGGTGGAAGCGGAAGCCCATGCCGTCGAAACCAACTGCGAAACGGAAAGGCCTGAGGCCAGAACACTGCGCTTGAGCGAGGCGATATCCTGCGCATCCACCAACGGATGATCGACCGCGGGAACCGGATCCTGCCAGATCAGCGCTTCGGTCGGCACGTCGGGGCCGAGATAGCGCGCACGCGGGCCCATATCGCGATGCGTGAGCTTGAACCACGCGCGGGCGAACGCATCGGCAAACTGGTCCGGGTTCTCGTAGAAGCGCCGAGAGATTTTTTCGTAGGCAGGGTCAAAGCGCAACGCGAGGTCGGTGGTGAGCATGGACGGCGCGCGGCGCTGGGACGGATCATGCGGATCGGGCACGGTGTTGGCGCCTGCATCGCCCTTGGGCTTCCATTGATGCGCGCCGGCCGGGCTGGTGGTCAGCTCCCATTCGTAGCCGAACAGGTTCCAGAAGAAGTTGTTGCTCCACTTGGTGGGCGTGCTGGTCCAGATCACTTC
>CBJMMB010000243.1:0-3887 GCA_966430775.1 uncultured Dyella sp.
TCCACGATCGAGCGCACGATGATGCGGTCGTTGGCATCGTCGATCAGGTGCCTGATGAAGCTCTGGTCGATCTTCAACTCGTGCACCGGCAGCTTGTGCAGGTATGACAGCGAAGACTGGCCGACGCCGAAATCGTCGATGGCGATATGAAAACCCTGCTCGTCCAGTTGCTGAAGCACGCGCGAGGCCGATTCGAATTCGCCGATCACGGCGCGCTCGGTGATTTCCAAGGTCAGCTGATCGTGCGGAAGCCGGTGCAGATCCGCCAGCTCGACGATGTGCCGGGGCAGTTCAGCATCGCTCAGGTCGCGGGCGGAAAGATTCACCGCCACGCGTAGCATCAAGCCCTGCGCACGCCACTGGCTGGCTTGCGCAATGGCCGTTTCCAACGCCCAACGCGTCAGGCGATGGATATTGCCGGTGTCTTCGGCCATGCCGATAAACACGTCGGGCGGTATGTTCCCGCGGGCGGGATGCTGCCACCGCACTAGCGATTCCACGCTGTCCATGCGCCGCGTCGACAACGCCAGCTTGGGTTGGTAGTGCAAGATCAGTTGGTGTTGCGCGAGTGCTTCACGCAGCTCGCCCATCAACGACAGCCGTTCGGGCCGGTGCGGATCGGTGGCCGTCTGGTAGAACGCCCAGGCGTGGGGCGAGCCGACCGCCGCGAACTGCGCCGTCTCGGCATAACGCAGCAACGCAACGGCGTGGCCGGCGTGTTCCGGATAAAGCGCGATGCCGATGGCGGGCACCATGTCGATGCTCAGATCGGGCTCTACATACGGCGCCGCCAGCACATCGAGCACGTGCTTGGCGACGCGGACTGCATCGTCGACGCCGGCGCCGGCAAGCCAGATGACGAAGTTGCTGTCGGTGGCGCGCGCCACCTGTGCGCCGTCCGCCAGGCGCCGGATACGTTCGCCCGCCTCGTGCATCAGGCGATCGCAAAGGCCGTGCCCCATGGTCTTGACGATGTCCGGCACGCGCGTAAGGCCGATCATCAGCAGGCTGCCGCGCGTCAGGCCATCGGCGATGTCGTGCGTGATCTCGACCTCGATCGCCATGCGATTGGGCAATCCCGTCACGGCATCGTGCGTGGCCTGGTAGGAAATGCGTTCCTCGCGCTGCTGCACGGCTTCGGCCATGGCACTGATCGCGCTGGCCAGCGCGCCGATCTCGTCGCGACGGCGCAGGCGGGGCGGTGTGCGGTAGTCGCCCTGCTCGATGCGCCTGGCCACCGTCGCCAGCCATTCCACCGGACGCGATACGTTGCGCGCGATCAGCCACGCGCCCACCAGGCCGGTGGCCAGACCGAGCGCGAGCAAGGCCGACCAGGCCAACGCCAGGTTGCGATACGGCCGCAAGGCGTCGTCCAGCGAATAACCGAACAGCACCACGACCGGCGCGCTGTTGTACGGCCGCTGCAGCGGCTGGGCCAGCACGATGTAATCACCCTGCCCCATGCGGCGCAGGTTCGGCTGCGTCGGGAGATCCCCCGTGACCTGTTCCAGGCCGCGCGCGAAAGGCGTGGCGCGATCGCCCAGCGCCACCGCCTGCCAATGCGAAGGCGCCAGTTGCACTTCCAGCGCAACGTCGCGCCGCAAGGTGCTCAGCTGTTGCATGTGCGCAAGCAGCTGATCGTCCACCTGCACGTAGACCACCACCAGGCCCACCGGCTGCGGCGCGTAGATCGGCACGACGACGATCCAATCCACATGCCCCTGCACGGCGGCCATCACCGCAGTCTGCTGATTGAACGCCTGCTGGATCAGTTCGCCGAAGGGAAAGCTTTGCCCTGCCGCATGCTCGTCGGCGGTATCGGCGGCGATGGTGCCATCGAGATTGACCAGCTGCATACGCGATGCGCCCACGCGCCGGCCATGGTTGTGCAGCACCGAAAGCACAGTGCCGCGATCGCCTTCGGCAATCGCCTGGCGCAAGGCGAAATCCAGCGCCATCACACGCACGTTGCCGGCGATGCGCGCGGAAACATCGTCCATCTGCGCCTGGAACGCCTTGGCGCTGGCGGCGAGCTGGCGTTCGCCATCCAGCACCAGCGCGTGGCGCGTCACACTGTAGACCAGGGCGCCGGTGATCAACTGCACCGTCACCAGCATCCCGACGAAGAACAGCGCAAGGCGTAGCCGGAAGCCGATCACCATGCGCATGGCGCTAGTAGTCCAGGTGTTCGTGGTCGGCGACCCGGCGCGGGTCGGGCATCAGCCGCAACGTAAACGGCAGTTCGGGCGCGGCGCCCGTTGCAGGTACGTCGACGGTTGCGCTTATCGGCGGATGCCCCGGCCACAATTGCGGATGCCAGACCGTCACCGTGTAGCGACCGGGCGGCAGGTCATCGAACTGCGCCAGGCCTTGTGCGTTCGTCACCTGCGCCTGGTCGGCGGTCACTACCAGGTAGGTAATCATGTGATCGTGGATGTTGCAGCCGACGGCGACGGTGCCGGCCTGGTTCAACACGACCGGCGCGGAATTTTCGCCGGGGCTGAGAATGAACTGGAACGCCCCGATCGGCGCGAACGAATAGACATGGTGCCGCGTGTTGTCGCTGTTGCGAAACACCACGCTGTCGCCGGGATGCATCACTTCCACGTAAGGAATGAAGCGCTCGCCCTTCTGGTCGACGTAATGCGTGGCGACCGCGGCACTGACATATGCGCGATCGATGGTCACGACCGCATCGCCGACCGGCTGCTGGTGGTTGTCGGCCGTTCGTATCGTCAACGTTCCCGCATGCGCCGCCGCGGCCACGCCCCAGGCGATCAGGCACAGTAGTGGCGAACGGCAGCGCCTCATCGACAGCTCCCCTGTGTGCCGGATGGCAGACCTTATGTCTGTCGCTGATGCAAATTTTCTGCCACCCGGAATTTACAGGCGGCCCGGCCTCTTACTGCCCGGACGGCGGTTGCCACAGCTCCAGCTTGTTGCCTTCGGGATCGACCACCCAGCCAAACTTGCCGTACTCGGATTCCTCGACCTTCTCTTCGACGTGCACGCCTTCGGCGCGCAGCGCGGTCAGCAAGCCGTGCAGGTCGTCGACGCGGTAGTTGATCATGAAAGGCGCGGAGCTGGGGGCGAAATAGCTGGTGTCCGCGGCGAACGGGTTCCAGACGGTGGTACCGACGCCTTCGGGGTTGTCCGGGCCGTTCCAGCGGAACGCGGCGCCACCCCAGTCGGCGACATCGACGCCGAGATGCTTCTTGTACCAGGCGCCAAGGCCCTTCGGATCCTTGGCTTTGAAGAAAATCCCACCAATGCCAGTAACGCGTTTCATGGAAGCTCCCGTGCAGGCGGATCGAGTGGCCGATTATGCGCGGCCCAGACAGGAACGTGATGACCAATCCTTGCCAGAACGGACCTTTTTTCGCAGGTCAGTGGGGTCCACCCGGGGCCGTCCTGGCCGCCCGGGACAACCGAAACCCTTCAGCCGGCCGGACCTGCGGCCGATAGCCTTTCAGGCCAGCGGGCTGGCACGTCCAATGCATGGGCAAGGGCACTATGAAGACAACCACCAACTTCCTGATCGAATCGGAGCAAAGCGCTCCGAGCAACGTGATCCCGCTCTGGCCTGCCGGCACCCGTCCCTCGGCGCCGAATGCCCGGCCGAGCCGATCGCGCGCCTCGCAAGCGCATGCCGTCGAAGCGAATGCGGTGGAACTGGAGCCGCTCGAGCAGCGTCTGGCCCGCCGCATGGAACGGGTGTTGAGCGCCCTGCTCTATCACGCCGTGCTCAGCCCGGGCGATGCACGTGGCGCGCAGTCGTTGTCGATCGAGAAGCGGGTAAGCCGCCTGGCGTCGCACGGCCGATTGCTGGCCATCGCCAACGCCGCGATCAGCCTCGACTGGACCGACGACCTCACCCGCCTGGCCGC
>CBJMMB010000244.1:0-3851 GCA_966430775.1 uncultured Dyella sp.
TTTCAGCGACGCAGGATGCGGCCAAGCAACCAACCGGCGCCGAGTGCGATGGCTACTGCCTGGACAGGTTTTTCGCGCACGTATTCGCGTACCTCTTCCAGCCACTCGTCGGCACGTTCCCTGGCGTGATCGTAAGCCTCACGCCCACGCTCGGTGGCTTCGGCGACTTTATCGGTGGCGCGATTGGCGGCATGCGCGGCCTTGTCGGTGGCGTGGTGCACGCGTTCTTCGACACGGTCGGCGGCGCGATCGAATTTTTCCTTGCTGGTGGCCACGGCGTCGGACGTGGCCTGCTTGATGCGCTCGGCGCCTTGGTCGATGCGGCCGTGGACGTTGTCTTGATTGGCCTGGACTTCATTGCTCATGACGTTGCTCCGTGAGATCTCAAGGGTATTCACTCTAACGGTTTGCCGCGTGGTTGGATGAACCAATCATCGCGCTGTTCGGCCGGCTCGTTTGAATTGTGATCACGGCCGGCATCGGACATGGCACGAGCAGCAACCTGGTCATCCACACGACAGTACCGGCATGGCCGGAAAAGCCGAGTAGGGCAGCGATGACAGCCATGCCTGGGAAGACCAGGGCGTAACCAGCATGGCGGCGTCCCTCGCGCATCCACAGGCATCCCGTCGCAGCCCTTTGTCCATGTGCCATACAGCGCGCTGTGCTGGCGTGAAGGCGCGGGCTCAGGCTCTTCGCGAAGCGCGCGTATCGCTCAAGCCGGCACGCTGGGATTGAGGCTGTATGTACCGGTGAGTACAGCTTCCGAGAGCACGTGCCCGGACATCGCCGCACGCAGTTCTTCCAGCGAGAATCCGGGTTTCAGCGGCAGCGACGGCACGTCCAGCGCGTAGATGCGGAAGTGGTAGTGGTGCACCAGCGAATCGTTCCACGGTGGGCATGGGCCGTCGTAGCCCAGGTAGGTGCCTTGCATCTGCACGTCGCCCTTGAACCAGTCGGTATAGCTGTTGACGCCCTGCACGCTGCCGGGCGGGCCGTACGGCTGCTGCTTGCCGCGCGGCGTGATCTCGTCGCTGCATGCGCCTTCGGCCAGTTCGCCGCATTCGAGCGGAATGTTCGCCATCAGCCAGTGCACGAATTCCACGCGCGGCAGATCCGGCGGCACCACGCGGCCTTCCTTGTTGACGTCATCGGGCTTGCTCGGCACGTCGTTGTCGATGCAGGTAAGCACGAACGATTGCGTGCCGGCCGGCGCATCCTTCCAAGCCAGGTGCGGGCTCAAGTTGTCCGACAGCGCCACCGGCTTGGCCGGCCTGGCGAAGGCGAACTGCGGCGGAACCGGTTTGCCGTGCTGGAAGTTGTCGCTGCGTAGCTGCATGGGAATCTCCGTGACACCGTGGAAAGACCGTCAGTTTGGGGCAGGGTTGCGTTGAGGCAAGTCGCTGTCCGCATCGAGCATAACGATCAGGTCGTGACAGCTCTGCTAACGTATCCGCTCTTGCGGGAGGATGCATGAGCCAACTGGAAGACCTGAGCACGCTGGTGCGTGCCGCAACGCCTTTGCTGGTGATTGAAACGATCGACGAACAACGGGTGATCGACTGCTTCCAGCACGTCATCGCGCAGGCGTTGCACCCGCTGTGGCGCTGGACGCTCACCAACGGCCTGGAGCGGCTGGACTTCAACGGCCCGCGGGACATGGACATCGCGGCCGACGCCACCGCCACGCTGCATGCGATCAGCGACGCGAAAGAGCGCGGCATCTACCTGCTGTTCGATTTCCAACCCTGCCTGCAATACGCGGTGACGCTGCGCCAGATGCGCGAAATCGTGCAGCGGCAACGCACGGCCGCGCACACGCTGGTACTGGTCGGCGCCAAGGTGGAACTGCCGCAGGAACTGGATGCGCTGGCCACGCGCGTGCCGCTGGCGCTGCCCGACATCAAGGAACTGGCCGGCATCCTGCGCGGCGAAGCCGCCGCCTGGCAGCGCGAGCACAATCGCAACTTGGAAGTGGACAACGAAGCGGCGCGCACCATCGTGCGCAACCTGGTGGGCTTGAGCGCGCCGGACGCGCGGCGCATCGTGCGCAAGCTGATCTACAACGACGGCGCGCTTGGCGCGAGCGATCTGCCCGAGCTGATGAAGGCCAAGTTCGAACTGCTCAATCGCTCCGGCCTGCTGCATTACGAATACGCCACCGCCAGCTTCGCCGACGTGGCCGGCGTCAGCCAGGTGCGCGAATGGGTGCAGCGGCGGCGCGCGGTGTTTCTCGATCCGAACCCTGCGCCAGCGCTCGATCCGCCCAAGGGCGTTTTGCTGCTGGGCGTGCAAGGCTGCGGCAAGAGCCTGGTTTCCAAGGCCATCGCCGGCGGTTTCGGCGTGCCACTGGTGCGCATGGATTTCGGCGCGCTCTACGACAAGTACCAGGGCGAGACCGAGAAGAATCTGCGCGAGGCCTTGGCCAGCTGCGAGACGCTGGCGCCGTGCGTGCTGTGGATCGACGAGATCGAAAAAGGCTTGGCCAGCGGCGGAGAAGACGGTGGCGTGTCACGTCGCGTGCTTGGTTATCTGCTCACCTGGATGGCCGAGCGCAAGGCCAAGGTGTTCGTAGTGGCGACGGCGAACGCGGTGCACGAATTGCCGGCGGAGTTGCTGCGCAAAGGGCGCTTCGACGAGATCTTCTTCGTCGACCTGCCCAAGCCGGCCGTGCGCGCAGCGATCTTCGCGATGCATCTGAAACGGCGCAAGCTGGATGCCGCTGCGTTCGATTTCGACGCCCTGGCGCAAGCCAGCGAAGGGTTCTCCGGCGCGGAAATCGAACAGGCCGTGGTCAGCGCGCTCTACGATGCGGCGGGCAACGGCGGCGCGCTCGATCAGCCGACGCTGCTGCACGCCTTGCAGACGACGCGGCCGTTGTCGGTGCTGATGCATGAGCAGGTCGAAGCCTTGCGTGCATGGGCGCAAGGTCGTTGCGTTCCAGCAGACTAGTAGGTTGGGTTGCAAACCCCAACATCGAATGTCGTGTGGATGGCGATGTTGGGGTTTGCACCCTGATATATCCCCACGTTTTCGCGCGGGTCTCTTTCTTACGCCAAAACGAAGAACTCCATGCTGGGAGATCACAAAAAAAGAGCTGAGTCGTCATTCCGGCGAAGGCCGGAATCCATGCTTCGTACTGGCGATAGATTCCGGCCTGCGCCGGAATGACAGTGAGGTGTTATGGCAACGGGGCGCAGAATAGCTAGCCCGCTGATTTCGCTCAACATATCAGCCGAAAAACGAGGGGATATTTCAGGGTTTGCACCCCAACCTACGCGTTATTCCGCGATCGCGTTGAAGCGTGCAGCGATGTAGTCGTCGCAGAAACTGGTCATGTCCCAGCCGCGGATAAAGCCGCAATGGCCGCCGTACGTGGCGATATCCAGCTCCACGTTGTCGGGCAGCTCCAGCTTCTCGAACGCCGCCACCGGAATCACCGGATCGTCGCGCGCGGTAAGAATGGTGGCGGGAATCTGCATCTGCGCCAGCGCGCGGCCGGCGACCGAATAGCCTTCCAGATAGGCTTCGAGCGAATCGAAATCGGTATGCCGCAGCACCAGCGATTCGGTCAGGCCGCGCAGGCTCTGCTTCAATTCCTGCAATTCGAAGTACTGCACTTCCGGAAACGCCTTCTGCTTGGCGCGCAACGAACGCCGCCACTTGTTCATGAAGTACGCCTGGTAGAACCATGGCGCGGTCGCTTCCAGTGAAAACAAACCTTCGCCGGGATCGATGATCGGGCACACCGCCAGCGCATAGTGCAGCGGAATGCCATGCATCGGCGCCTGCAGCGCCACGCGCAGCGCGAAATTGCCGCCGAGCGAGAAGCCGGCCAGCGCCATCACGCG
>CBJMMB010000245.1:0-3838 GCA_966430775.1 uncultured Dyella sp.
ATCAGCAGCGAGGCTTCTTTATCGGCCACCGCCAGCATCGCTTCGAGCCGGCCCAGGCGGCGATCGGTACGCCATTCCTTGGCCATGTCCACGGCGGCGCGGGTGAGGTTGCCGCTGTGCTTGTCCAGCTTCTGCTCGAACAGTTCGAACAGGGTGAACGCATCGGCGGTGGCGCCGGCGAAGCCGGCCAGTATCTCGCCCTTGCCGAGGCGGCGGATCTTGCGCGCGTTGGCCTTCATCACCGTATTGCCCAGCGTGACCTGGCCGTCGCCGCCGATCACGACGCGGCCGTTCCGGCGCACCGATACGATGGTGGTGGCGTGGAAGGATTCCATGGGTGACTCCGCACTTGATACGAACCGACGATGTGGGGCCGTGCGCCAGCCTGTTCAATGGCAAGCGGAAGCGGGGAACCCCGGCATTCCGGGCTCAGCTTTTGCCGCTGCCCCCACCGGTGCGCTTGTGCGCACGCGGGTGTGCCGCGTCGTAGACCTTGGCCAGGTGCTGGAAATCCAGGTGCGTATAGATCTGCGTGGTGGCGATGTCGGCATGGCCGAGCAGCTCCTGTACCGCACGCAGGTCGCCGGACGATTCCAGCATGTGGCTGGCGAACGTATGGCGCAGCAGATGCGGATGCACGCGTTTGGCAAAACCCTGGCGCAGCGCGAGCAGTTTCAGGCGCGCCTGCACCGTACGCGGACTGATCGGCGCGCCGTGGCGTCCGCGGAAAACCGGCGTATCCGGCGCACGGCCTTCCACATCGCCCAATGCACGCAAGGCGGCGATGGCATGGCGGCCCACCGGCACGATGCGTGTTTTCTGGCCCTTGCCCAACACGCGCACTTCGCCGGCGTCCAGATCCAGATCGAGCCAGCGCAAGCCGGTCAGTTCGGACAGGCGCAGGCCGGAGGAATAGAACAGTTCCAGCATCGCGCGATCGCGCACGCCCAGCGCATCATCGTTGCCGTCGCCTTCCACCAGCGCAGTGGCTTCATCGACGTCCAGAACCTGCGGCAGCTTGCGATGCACCTTCGGTCCGCGCACGCCGGCCAGCGGATCGTGCGCTAGCAGGCCTTCGCGCGTGAGTTGGCGAAACAGGCTGCGGCAGGATGAAAGCAGGCGCTGCAGGCTCTTCGGCGACAAATCGGCGCGATGCTCGGCCGCAATGAATCCGCGCATGTGCTGCGGATGCAATTGCGCGAACGACGCGAGCTGCTGCTTCTGCATGTGACGCAGCAGCTTGTCCAGATCGCGGCGATAACCTTCCAGCGTGTGTGGTGAAACCTTGCGTTCGCTACCCAGTCGCGCAAGCCATGCCTCGACCTGGGGCTGCGCGTCCATCGCTGCGCTCAAGCGCCGTCCTGCATGCGCGCCAGTGCGGCGGTGACGGTGGCGGCGATCATCTTCAGGAACAGCGTGCCCATGCCGGGCTGGAAATGATCCGGATCGCGGCTGCCCAGCGCCAGCAGGCCCAGTTCGCCCAGCGGCATCAGCGCGGCGGATTTGATGTGCGGCGCCTGCGCGCCAAACAGCCGTTGCAGGCGTTCGGCGGAGAGTCGTCCGGAAATCGGTTCGTGATGCGCGAGGAAATCGGCAAATTCCGGCATCGCCGCGCGTCCGCCCGGCTCGTGCGTCAGCCAGTCGGCCGGCGGCAGCATGGTTTCGCCGAATACCACCAGGCGGGTCTGGTCGGTGCCGAAATCCTCCGACAGGCGCGCCACCACGCTGCGCGCGGCCACGATCGGCGTATTGGCGCGCAGCACGGCGACGTTGAGCTCATGCACGCGTTGCATCAGCCGTTCGTTCTCGGCGGCGATGGTGGTGAATTCGACCAGCTTGCGTTCCAGCTCGGCGTTCTTCTCGCGCAAGGCCTGCAACTGATACGCCGCCAGCGATGCCACCGCGCCCTGCTCGCGCGGCAGGGTGAGCAGCGTGGCCAGTTCCGGATAGTCGCTGAGAAAACCGGGATGCCGCCGCAGATACGCGGCCACGTCGCTGGCCTGGATGGTTTCGTTGAGCAGGGCGTTGGTCATGCGCGGAACCTCTTTGTACCCTGGGATGGAGTGTGCGATGGACGCGCGTGCGCATCAATCACCTAACCATTCCCCTTCATAAACGAACGTAGCGGGCCCGGTCATCCACAGGCGTTCGCCCGGACCGGCCCAATCGATTTGCAGTGTGCCGCCGGGAAGATCTACCCGCACCTGCGCATCCACCTCGCCGCGCTGGCGCAGCACCGCCATCGCCGCGCAGGCGCCGGTGCCGCAGGCCAGGGTCCAGCCGGAGCCGCGCTCATGCACGCGCAGGCGCACGTGTTGCGGGCTCAGCTTGTGCACGAAACCGGTGTTCACGCCTTCGGGAAAGCGCGCATGGCTGGTCAACGCCGGACCCAGGCGCGTCCATGCGGGCGACTGCAGATCGTCCACCACGACCACCGCGTGCGGGTTGCCCATCGACACGGCGCCGATCTCCAGCGTCTGGCCATCCATCTCGATCGGATAGCGATCCGCCTTCTGCATGGCCTCGAACGGAATGCGCGCCGGTTCGAATATCGGTTCGCCCATGTCCACGGTGACGCGGTCCGACGCTACCACGCGTACCGCCACCGGTCCGGACGGGCTTTGCACCTGCACCGTCTCGCCGATCGCCAGCGCGCCGGCGCGCTGCAACCATGCCGCGACACAGCGCACGCCGTTGCCGCACTGGCCCGAAGGCGAGCCGTCGGCGTTCCAGATGCCGTAATAAAAAGCGCTGGCGCCATCGCGCGCCGGTTCCACGCTCAGCAGCTGATCGAAGCCGATGCCGGTATGGCGGTCGGCCATCGCGCGGATGGTGGCCGGATCGAGCGCGAGCGCGCCATCACGGCTGTCGATCACGGCAAAGTCGTTGCCGCTGCCGTGCATCTTGGAAAAACGCAGAGCCATGCTGTCGATCGGGCCCTCAGTTTTCAACTGCCGGCTTGGCCGGTGCGCTGCGGGAGCTGGCCGGCGCCGGTGCGGGAGCTGGCGCGGCATGAGCGGGCGCCTGCGTCGGCGGCGGGTAGTACAGCGGGCCCTTGTTGCCGCAGCCGGCGATCGCAGCGAAGGCGAGACAGGTCGGCAGCAGCAGAATCGATCGGCGCATGGGAAGGGGATCCTCGGAAAACGCCCGCAGTATAGCCAAGGCGACCCATTTATCATGTGGGCTTCGCAAAGGATTGCAGAACATCCGGAGTACCGATGAACTGGAACGAAGTATTGCGCCTGCCCACCACCCTGCTGGTCATCCTGACCGGCGTGCTGTTGCTGCTTGCCCTGGTGCAGCTGCTGGCGGCGCGCCAGCACGTGCGCCAGCGTCGCCATGTCAGCGCGGCGGGGCATTCATTGTTATTGATAGTGTTCCTGCTGCTGGCCGCGTTTCTCGGCGGCATGGCCATGTCGCTGCGCGGCTACCGGTTTCTCAGCGAAGAGACGCCGGTGGTGCAGATCGATGCGCACATTCTTTCGCCCCAACGCTGGGCGCTGACCGTCACCTGGCCCGATGGCGCCACGCGCAACGTGATGCTGGCGGGCGACGACTTCCAGCTCGACGCCATCGTGCTGAAGTGGAAACTGCCGGCCATGCTTGCCGGCCTGCCACCGCTGTATCGGCTCGATCGCATGTCCGGGCGCTACGACGACATCAGCCAGGAGACCAGCGCGCCGCGCACCGTGATCGACTTCAGCCAGGCCGGCACGGGCGATCTGATCGATCTCAAGAAACAGGTGCCGCGCTGGTTTCCCGAAGTGGACGTGGTGTTCGGCAGCGCGGCGTTCCTGCCGCTGGTCGATGGCGGCCACTACAACGTCAGCCTGATGCG
>CBJMMB010000246.1:0-3775 GCA_966430775.1 uncultured Dyella sp.
TCGCCGGGTGTGGCGTTGTAGATTTCCGAGGCGGTTTCCATCTCCGGCGCGCGTTCCAGTTCCGACAGCGCAAGGTTCGCCGTGGCGCAGGTGCGTTCGGACGGGGAGCAGAGCACGCGATCGGGCCGTTTGCCGTGCTTCTTCAGCCATGTGCCGGCGGCGCGGGCTTCCTGTTCGCCGCGGCCACTGAGGCGACGCACCACATCTTCGCCGCCGGGCGGGGCGGGTTGGGCTTCGGCGTGTCGCAACAGAATCAGTTCGTGCATGGCGGTGAGTGCTCCTGGGTGCAGGTTTGGGTTCAGCGTGGGGCGGCGGTCAATGCTGGCGCTTGATCCAGCGCAGCAGGGGGTTCCAATCCTGCTGATGCCCGCGCACTTGCTCCGAACCGTAATCGAAAATGCCCTTGCCCAGCGAGGTCAGCAGCACGTAGGCCTGGGTGTCGCGCAATTGTGCCACCACCGGAAAGGGCGACTGCTCGGCCAGTTGCGCGATCGCGTCCTGGCTGGCGTGCGTCCACGGTTTGAGGCGATTGCCCACCAGCGCCACCGGCAATTTGCCGCGCTTGATCCGGCTGATGCTGCGCAGGTGTTGCAGGAAATTCAGCGTGGCGTGCAGGTCGAACGACGACGGCAGCACCGGCACCAGCACCACATTGGCCTGCTCGAGGTAGGGCTCCAGTTCCTTCTCGTGCGAACCGGCCGCGGTGTCGACCAGCACGCGGTCGGTGTCTTCGGGCAGTTTTTCCAGCGCGCGGCGTCCGCCTTCCACCGCCAGCACGCCGGGAACATGCTCCGGACGCAGGCTTGCCCAGCGATAGCTGGAACCTTGCGGGTCGTTATCGACGATGGCGGTGCGCTTGCCGTCCTGCGCCCAATGCGAGGCGAGCTGGGTCACCAGCGTGCTCTTGCCGCAGCCGCCTTTGCTGCTTGCTACCAGTACCGTAAGCATCAGCTACCCCTGTTGGCTTGAGGTGGGGTCAAGGGTAGCTGGCTGGTTGGAAACCGTAAATCGTCAATTGGGGATCGGGTGGCGCTGTTAATCGAGAATCGCCAATCGGGAATGGTGAAAGCGGTTTCTCGCGAGCTTGTCGTGCGCTGCTTTTCCCGATTCCCGATTCCCGATCGACGGCCGATCAGGAGCCCGGCTTCCAATCCGCCGGCGCATCGGTCGCGATGCCGGCGTCATGCAGGGCGGCCAGCACCAGGCTCATCTGGGTGCCACCGTTGCGGGCCAGGGCCAGCAGATGCTGCGCCTGGGCCTTGTCGGTCTGCGCGCGCAAGGACAGTTGGGCGAAGTTCTGCACCTGCCACACCAGGTTGCGGCGGGCGTTCTGCGCATCCTGTTGCTGGGCGGGGTCGGTGTTGAGCACTTCGCGCAGGTGCAGGCCGAGCGAACGGGCCAGCGGGCTGGAACCCCATTCCAGGAGCTGGCCCAGCTTCAGGCAATCGTCCTTGACGGCGCTGTCTTTCGGCGCCTGCGCTTCGCAATAGGTGGCGGTGTCGCGCAGGGCCGGCTGCGGCATGCCGGCGGCGGAACCGTAGGCGATCAGCACCTGCACGCCGTTCGCGCCGGCATCGGAGTTGGGATCGAGCGTGGCGGCCGGCGGCGGTAGCATGGTGGCGGCGTTGGCCAGCGCCTTCAGCGCGACACCGCTGTAGTCGTCATAGAGCTTGGCGGATGCGGCCTTGGCCAGATCCTGGCGAGCGTCGTCCTTTTTCAGCGTACCGACGTCCTGGCTGAGCTTCACCAACCACACGGCCGCGTTGTCCGGCGCCTGCTGGGTGAGCTGGGTTACCGCATCGCTGTTGGGGCAGGATTGGGTGTCGGCGTTGCAATCGGCCAGTCGCGCCCAGGTGATGGCGGGACCGGCGCCGTCGGCGCGGCCGGCGCGCTCGATCAGGGCGTGAAAGCTGTTCAGCTTGCTCGGGTTCGGCAGCGGGCGGGCCAGCAAGGCGGCGGCCAGCAGGCGGTCCGGATCGCCGCTGGGCACCAGCACATTAATAAGGTCGGTCTGGAACGCGATCAGCGCCGCCTGGCGCGAGGATGCCGCTGCCTTGGCAGTGTTGTGATGGCCGGCCTGGGGTGTGGCGGCCGCAGCCGTCGCGCTCAACGCGCCGGCCAGGATGAGGGCGATAAGGCGCCGTCCGCGCATGGGCATTGCTCCGTGGAGTCATAAAAGCGGCCAGCATAACCGCGCAGGTTTGAGAGGGTTCTGAACGGCAAACGACAGGCTTCTTCGCTGAACGTGCGCGTTGGGCATGCCGCGCAAGCTCCTGTAGCATGCAGGACCGCCGCCCACGAGGAACGCAGGAGATAGCTGTGGAGTCGTTTTCGATGTTGACCCAGGCGAACGCCCCGTGGTTTGTGGGATGGGGCACCCTGGCCTTGATCAATGCCGGCCTGGCGCAGGGCAAGAACCGCAGCGGCCTGCTGTGGTTCCTGCTGTCGTTGCTGTTTGGTCCGCTGGCGACGCTGGTGATCGTGGTGCTGCCGAAGGTGCGCAGCCGTTTGTTCTAGGGTGGGAATCGAGAATCGGGAATCGCAACAGCGCACGGTTGATGGCCATACGATTCCCGATTGACGATTGCGGTTATTCCCCGAGCGCCTCGCGCATGAATTCCGGCACCGCCAGCGCGCCCTTGTGCACGTCGGCGTTGTAGTAGCGGGTGGGGAAGTTCTTGCTGAGTGCGCCGCGCTCGCGGAAGCCGGCCAGATCGCCGCCCTTGCGCGACATGGTGCAGCTCCACCAGCCGGTGGGATAGCACGGCTGCGGGAACGGCAGCGTCTTCACCGCGCTGAAGCCGGCCGTGCGCATCGCGGCGCGCATCGACTTGATCAGCTCCAGGTGCGCCAGCGGCGATTCGCTCTGCTGCACCAGGATGCCGCCGTGACGCAGCGCCTTGTAGCAGCTGGTGTAGAAGGCCGCGTTGAACAGGCCCTCGGCCGGGCCGACCGGATCGGTGGAGTCGACGATGATCAGGTCCAGCGATTCGGGTTCCGCCTCGGCCATGTACTTGATGCCGTCGATGAACAGCAATTCGGCGCGCGGATCGTTGTTCGATTCGCACAGCTCCGGAAAATACTGCTCGGCCAGGCGCGTGACGCGTTCGTCGATCTCCACCTGCGCGGCGTGCTCCACTTCCTCGTGCTTGAGCACCTCGCGCAGCGTGCCGCAGTCGCCGCCGCCGATGATCACCACGCGCTTGGCGCGTGCATGGGTGAACAGCGCCGGGTGGGTCATCATCTCGTGATAGAGGAAGTTGTCGCGGCTGGTCAGCATCACGCAGCCGTCGATCACCATCAGGTTGCCCCAGTCGGTGGTCTGGTAGATCTCGATGGTCTGGAACGGCGTCTTCTCGGCATGCAGCAGCTTTTCAACGCGATAACCGATGGAGGAACCGGAAGCCTGGTGTGCTTCGGTGAACCAGCTGGGCTGCGACATGACGAGGGAATCCTATGGAACGTGGTTAAAGAACGGTAATTGTAGCGGTAACGGTAGTGGACGTGCCGCGTGCTACGGCTCCCTCTCCCCGGAGGGGAGAGGGAGCCTTAAGGCCTGCACTGACCTCAAATTGTCGCAGCGCGCCGTTACAATACGCGTTCGGCTGCCGCGCGCAGCCATCAGGTCCACCCGGCCCCGCGGCGTGCGAGGCTTCCGGCCGGCGGGCTTAGTGTTCGTCAAGGCTCGCCGCTGCGACGACGTCGTCCCCCTACAAGGAGATTCCGTCATGGCGAATGCCTGGACCATCGATGCCGCCCGCCACACCTACGCCGT
>CBJMMB010000247.1:0-3771 GCA_966430775.1 uncultured Dyella sp.
CCCGAATATTCCACGTGGAAGCCGGCCACGATTTCCGATTCGCCTTCGGCCACGTCGAACGGCGCGCGGTTGGTTTCGGCCACGCCCGAGATGAAGTAGACGACGAACACCGGCAGCAGCGGCCACATGAACCAGTCGAAGATGCCCTTGTGACCGGCCTGCGCGTTCACGATGTCGGTGAGGTTCAGGCTACCGGCCAGCACCAGCACGCACACCAGGCACAGGCCCATCGCCAGTTCGTAGGAGATCACCTGCGCGGCCGAGCGCATCGCACCGAGCAGCGCATAGCGCGAGTTGGACGACCAACCGGCCAGGATGATGCCGTACACACCGAGCGAGGTCATCGCCAGCAGATACAGGAGACCTGCATTGGCGTTGGACAGCACGACCTTCTCGCTGAAGGGAATCACCGCCCACGCGGCGAGCGCCGGAATCAGCGCGATCAGCGGTGCGAGAAAGTACAGCGCCTTGTTCGCGTTGGTCGGAAGGATCACTTCCTTCAACAGCAGCTTGGTCACGTCGGCGAAGGCCTGCAGCAGGCCGAACGGGCCGACCTTGTTGGGCCCCATGCGCACGTGCATCCAGCCGAGCACCTTGCGCTCCCACCACACGTACATGGCCACCGTGATCACCAGCGGCAGCACCACGCAAAGCGTGTAAATCAGCGGCAGAAAAAGCTGATGGAAGAGTTGGTCCATGGGTTACGCCTTGCTCAAGGTGATGGCCGCGCCGTACGGCGGCAGCGACGCAGTCTGATCGTGGGCGGCCTCGATCCACGCGGCGCCGTCGGGCACCGTCGCATCGATCACCAGCGGCAGCACGGCAGTGGCGAGCTTGACCTTGTCGCCAGCGGCCAGCCCCTGGCGCTTCGCTTCGTTCGCGTTCACGCGCACGGCCGCTTCACGGTTGAGCGGATGCGCTTGCAGCGAAGTGGCGCGGCGAACCACCGCATCGCTGCGATAGATCGGCCAGGTGGCGAGGCGGCTGAGGCCTTGCACCGGCTTGCGTTCGACCAGGCCCTGCGATGCAGCCGCCTTGTTGCGCTCGACCAGGCCTTCGCGCAAACCGGCGAGGTCGTCGAATTCGAAGCCCGGCAGCTTCATCAGGCCACCCAGCGCGCGCAGCACCTTCCAGCCCGCGCGTGCTTCGGCCGGCGCCTTGGCGCCCGCTTGCACGCGCTGCAGAAGTCCATCCACGTTTACCAGCGTGCCGTCGATTTCCGGCAGCAGGCCGATCGGCAGGATCACGTCGGCAACATCGCGCAGCGCGGCGTTGGCGAAAGCGCTGAACGCCACCACGTGCTGCGAGCTGCTCAGCGCGTTGCTGACCGCGGCGCCATCGGCGAAATCGTGCGGAAGTTCCAGGCCGTACAACAGGTAGCCCTTGCGCGGCTGCGCCAGCATCGCCTGCGCATGCAGGCCGCCATTGCCCGGCAGCACGCCGGCCTTGGTGAGGCCTACCGCGTTCGCGCCAACGGGCAGTTCGTTGTACGCCGCGCCAGTGGCTTCGGCGATGAAGCGCGCGACGGCGCGCAGCCAGGACGCCTGCGGATGCGTCACAGCCGCATCGCCCAGAATCACCACCGACTGGCCGGACTTCAACGAGGCGATCGCTTCGCGCGCCTTGTCGGTGACCTGCAGCGGTGCCAGCGATTCGTTGGAGATGAAGCCTGGCTGCGCAGCGCCGCCTTCGATGGCGACCTTGGCCAGCACCAGCAGCGAATCGACCAGGTAGTGCGGCGGCACTACGGCCTCGCCGGCCAGGTTGTAGTTGAAATGGAACTCGGCCGGATTGACCGCGTACACCTTCGCGCCCTTCTTCACCGCCTGATGGATGCGGTGGTTGAGCAGCGGCATTTCGTAACGCAGGTCGGAGCCGACCAGCAGCGCTGCCTTGACCTTGTCCACGTCGGCGACCGGCATGGCGAAGGTCTGCGCGACCGCGTTGTCGGCAAAGTCGAGCTGACGCAGGCGATGGTCGATGTGCGCGCTGCCAAGGCCCTGCGCGAGGCGAACCAGCAGTTCGCCTTCCTCGCTGGTCGTGGCCGGATGCACCAGCACGCCCAGCTCGCTGCCCGGCACGCTCTTCAGCGCTTCGATGGCGACGGCGAGCGCGTCGTCCCAGGTGGTGGTCTGCCACTGGCCGTTGCGCTTCACTTCCGGCGCATGCAGGCGATCGGCGGCGTACAGGCCTTCATGGCTGTAGCGGTCGCGGTCGGACAGCCAGCATTCGTTGATCGCTTCGTTGTCGCGCGGCACCGTGCGCAGCACTTCACCGCGGCGGGTGTGCAGCCACAGGTTGGAGCCGAGCGCATCGTGGTAACCCACCGACGGCTTGGCGATCAGCTCCCAGGCGCGCGCCTTGAACTGGAACGGCTTGTTGGTGAGCGCGCCGACCGGGCACACGTCGATGACGTTGCCGGACAGTTCGGTTTCCAGCGCCTTGCCGATGTAGGTGCCAATCTGCAGGTTCTCGCCACGGCTCATGCCGCCGAGTTCGTAGGTGCCGGCGATCTCGCTGGTGAAGCGCACGCAGCGCGTGCACTGGATGCAGCGGGTCATCTCGGTGGCGACCAAGGAGCCGAGGTTTTCATCGGCGATGGTGCGCTTGCGCTCGGTGTAGCGCGACACGCTGCGACCGTAGCCGAGCGCGACGTCCTGCAATTCACACTCGCCACCCTGATCGCAAATCGGGCAATCGAGCGGATGGTTGATCAGCAGGAATTCCATCACGTCGCGCTGGAACTTCAGCGCCTTGTCCGAACGCGTGATGACCTTCATGCCTTCGGCCACCGGCGTGGCGCAGGCCGGCTGCGGCTTGGGCATCATGCGGCCGCCCATCTCCACGTCCACCAAGCACATGCGGCAGTTGGCGGCGATCGGCAGCTTGCGGTGATAGCAGAAGCGCGGGATGGCGATGCCGACGTTGTCGGCCGCCTCGATGATCATGGCGCCCTTGCGGATCTGCGTGGGCTTGCCGTCGATCTCGATGTTCACCACATCGGGGGCAGTATTGGCTGGCTGCGCACTCATGCAGCAACTCCACGGGTTTGTGCGAAACGGTCTTCGGTCATCGACCGGCCGTGCTGCACGTAGTATTCGAATTCATCCCAGAAGCGGGCGAGGAAACCTTGCACCGGCCACGCGGCGGCTTCGCCGAACGCGCAGATGGTGTGGCCTTCGATCTGGCCGGCGACGGCTTTCAAGCGATGCAGGTCGTCCTGCGTGCCCTTGCCTTCGACGATGCGCGTGAGCACGCGATACATCCAGCCGGTGCCTTCGCGGCACGGCGTGCACTGGCCGCAGGATTCCTTGAAGTAGAAGCGCGCGATGCGATGGCAGGCCTTCACCATGCAGGTGGTTTCGTCCATCACGATCACCGCACCCGAACCCAGACCCGAACCGGCCTTCTGCAGGCTGTCGTAGTCCATGGTGCATTCCATCATCACGTCGGCGGGCAGCACTTTCATCGAGGAACCGCCGGGGATCACCGCCTTGAGCTTGTTGCCGTTGCGCACGCCGCCGGCCATCTCCAGCAGATCCTTGAAGGACGTGCCGAGGCGGATTTCATAGTTGCCGGGCTTGTTGACGTGGCCGGACACCGAGAAGATCTTCGGGCCGCCGTTGTTGGGCTTGCCTAGATTGAGGAACCAGTCCGCGCCGTTGCGCAGGATCGCCGGCACCGAAGCATAGGTTTCGGTGTTGTTGATGGTGGTGGGCTTGCCGTACAGGCCGAAGTTGGCCGGGAACGGCGGCTTGAAGCGCGGCTGGC
>CBJMMB010000248.1:0-3769 GCA_966430775.1 uncultured Dyella sp.
CGCGAGGTTGCTTCACCCCACCCTAGCCCTCCCCTACTACACGTAGGGGAGGGAACGCATACGGCAAGCTTATGATTCGGCGCCAATCACACTTCAATCAGAGACTGTTTCGGCGAACCGGGTTGCCTCAGCGCACCCCACGCACCGGCATGATCACCCACGCACTCAACGCAACCAGTGCCGCCGCCACCACAAACAACGCCGTATAACTTCCACCACTCGCCAACAGAATGCCCGGCGCTACGGCCGGCATCAGCGATTGCGGCATCACGTTGGCGATATTGAAAATGCCGAGATTCCCGGCCGCATGCGTTTCGCGTTGCGGCAGCACGTCGTTCACCAGCGCGAGGTCGGCAGCCAGATACACCCCTTGCGCCGCGCCGGTGATCGCCATACCGACGAGAAACCACGCATACGAAGTGGTGAACGCGATCATCAGCAAGGCCAGCGCATACACCAGCGCCGCACCTGAGACGAACACCTTGCGCCGCCCGAGCGCATCGGACAGGCCACCACCCAAGGCGCTGAAGATCGCCACCGCGCTGAACTGCACCAGGGTGCACAGGAAGACCCGGCGCGGCACGTCGGCCGGCGCGCAATCCAATTGATGGATCAGGTACAGCCCCTGATACGTCATCAACACCGCAATGCCGGCATAAAGCAGGAAACGGCTGCTCCACGCCCAGCCGAAATCGGGAAAGCGCAACGGATTGATCCAATAGCTACCGAGAAATTCGCGCCATCCGTAGCGTGGCCGCCGCACAACGGCCAGTCGCTGATCGGGCAGCAACCACACCAGGATCAGCGCGCTGAACAGACCTAAGGCAGCCGGCACCAGGAACATGGCGAGCGTGGAATCGGCCAGGGCCTGCATCAGGAAGGTGCCGCCGATCATACCTGCCGGCAGGCTGATGCCCACGATGCCGGACACCGTACCGCGCTGCGCGGGTGGAACCTGGTCGGCAAAGATCGCCGCCAGTGCGGCCAATTGCGCGTTGTAGGCAAGTTGCGTGAGACACCAGCCCAACAACAACTGCGACACCGATACCGCGGTCGCGATGACGGTCAGCCCGGCTATTCCGCCCAAGGCGCCAACGATCAGCCAAGGCCGGCGCATGCCGAAGCGCGACGTGGTGCGATCGGACAGGCGGCCGAAGAACGGGTTGCTCAACAAGGCCACCAATGCGCCTACGCTCACCACCAGCGACAGGCTGTTGGTGGCGTGCGTGGGTGCGATCTCGTGCACGCGCATCGTCAGGCCCGTAAGGATCGGCGGCAGCAGCGCCATCCATAAGCCCGTATAGGCCAGGCCATAGATCGCCATGAACAGCCAGCCGACCTGGCGCGCGGGCCATGCCGTATCGGCGGTCGCTCCATGGCGAGGGAGTCCGTATATCGCAGTTTCGGCTGTGTCGTCGCTCACCGCTCGCATCCCTTTAAACCCCTGTCGGGCTCATGGCGAACCCAACGACGGCGTGGAGCGAATCCTACGGCTTTTTGAGCGCCGTCGTGGATGCGCGCAGCTGCAGCTGGTACGGCACGCGCGCATGCAGGCGCATGGACGGGTCGCGGATCGACTGCAATACGCTTTCGGCGGCCAGGCAGGCGATCTCGCGGCAGGGCTGGCGTACCGTGGTCAGGCCCGGCGAGATCAAGTGCGACACCGGCGTATCGTCGAAGCCGCAGACCGATAAGTCATCGGGAATGGCCAGCCCGCGTTCGTAGGCTTCGCGGATCACGCCGCAGGCCATGTCGTCGTTCGCGGCGAAGATCGCCGTGGGCGGGCGCCGCCGCTTGAGCAGCTCCCCGCCGGCGGCCAGGCCCGATTCGAACGTGAAATCCCCCTCCACCACCAGCGATTCGTCGTACGCGATACCGGCCTTGCGCAAGGCATCGCGATAGCCATTCAGCCGCCAGGTGCGCGCACCGTGCCCTTGCAGCCCGGCGACGTGGGCGATGCGCCGATGCCCGAGCGAAACCAGATGCTCGACGATGTCCGCCGCCGCCTTGCGCTCGTCGAAGCCGATGTCGATATGCGCCTCGCGCAGCTTGGAGGAGATGGTCGAATAACGAATGTCCAACTCATCCAGGCGCTGCAGCAGCTTGGCGTTGTTCGCATGCGGCGGCACCAGCACCAGCGCGTCCGGCCGGTGCGTCGCCACGAAGCCGTCGATGCGCGCGGCCAGGTCGTCGCCCGCCTCGAACGGATGCAGCACCGCGTTGTACGGCGTGCCCTTGCAGGCCTGCAGCACGCCCACGATCAGTTCCATGATGTAGCTGGAGTTGGCGGTGGGGTTGTCATACAGCAACGCGACCAGATACGAACGGTTTCCCGCCAGCCCGCGCGCCGCCGGATTGGGTACGTAATTGAGTGCGCGGATGGACGCCTCGATGCGCGCGCGTAGCTTGGCACGCACGCTCGTATGGCCATTGAGGACACGGGACACAGTCTTGGTGGACACGCCGGCATGCGCAGCGACGTCTTCGATTCTCGCAGGCAATGTATCGCTCCACCCTGTATGGCTTTCAGCGACGCATGCTAACCCAAAACCCAAGGCGCGCAACCACCTGGATTTCACCTTTATCGATCCAAAGTACCAGCGCTGGTATTTTCGTATTGACAGCGCTTGTACATTTTTAATAGCGTGCGTCGCGGGCGAAAACCCGCATGCTGCAGTGCGCAACGCGAGGGGAATAGGCAATGCTTCGAGCTTAAGGATGTGCCTACTACCGTCGCCCCGGCGAACGCCGGGGCCCAGCGACTTTCCGATGCAGAAAGACACTGGATCCCGGCGTTCGCCGGGATGACGGCTCAAATCCTTAAATTCGAAGCATTGAAAAAAAGGGGCGCCTCCAAAAAGAGGACGCCGCAATGCGCTCTGCAGCAACTTCGCCGCCTTGCTTCCGGATATCGCCTCAGGCGCACGGTGGCGGGTGTTCACTGCAATGGGGAGATTTAAGGAATGAAGAAGCAATCCATGCATGCGCGCAGCGTCAGCCAGCCGTGCCGGCTGTCTTTCGCCATCGTGATGACCTTGTTCGCCGCCGGGCAGCTGCACGCGCAGACCGATCAGCCTGCGCCGCAGACTAGCGACCAGGCCGCGCCCACCAACACGAAGACGAGAGACAAGAAGAAAGACGCCGCCACCAAGGCCGACGAAAAAGAAGCCAAGCTGCTCAGTGGCCTTACCGTCAACGGTTATTCCAACAGCTTGAACCGCGCGCAGGAAATCAAGCGCTACGCCGATACGGTGGTCGATGCGATCTCGGCGCAGGACGCCGGCTCCCTACCCGATACGTCGGTCACCGAAGCGCTGAAGCGCGTGCCGGGTATCGCCGTGAGCGCCTTCGGTGTCGCGGCCGATCCGGATCACTTCTCCATCCAGGGTTCGGATATCAGCCTGCAGGGCCTGCCCTACACCAGCACGCTATTCAACGGGCGCGAGGTGTTTTCCGCCGGTGGCGGCCAGGGCCTCAACTTCTTCACGGTGTCGCCTGAATTGATCGGCTCGGTGGTGGTGAGCAAGAACCAGACCGCCGACATGATCGAAGGCGGCATCGCCGGCTCCATCGACTTGAACACGCGCAAGCCCTTCGACAGCAAGAAGGATACGCAGGCTTCCATCACCGTCGGCAGCTACTGGGGCAACCTGGATAAGCATGGCACGCCGCAGATCGCCGGCTTGTTCAGCCACAACTGGAACACCGAGATCGGCCGTTTCGGCGTGCTGGCCAATATCGCCTACGACCGCATCAAGCAGCAGGACAA
>CBJMMB010000249.1:0-3714 GCA_966430775.1 uncultured Dyella sp.
AGCGAATCGAGCAGCATGTAGCGCGCGGTGTCGTACGCCTCGGTCGAATCGATCCGGTAATCGGCGACGTAGTTGGCGATGTCGACCATCGGCTGATCGGGATCGGGACGCTTGGCGGAACGGATGTCGTGCGCGCTCATGGGGAGTCTCGCGGTAAGGGAAAACGGAAATTGTAGCGGGGAACGTGCAGCGGGACATGCTGCGAGCGCGCCATGCTTGACCGGCCAGACCCACGCGCCGACAATCCCCGCACCACCCCAAGGGGGAGTAGTTCCGGATGCGCTTTGTGCATCCGCGCGGCGATCGTCATCACGAGCGAAGCATCGCTCCGGGCGCCGTGGCAGCCAGGCTGAGAACGAGACTTTTGCGGTGACGACGGGCTCTTGCGCGCGCCCGGCCGTCGCCGTTTTAAGTCCCGCGCGCCAAGGAACCGCATGATGCTCCCCACCCACCTGCTATCGGACCTGCTCACCATCGTCCTGCTGGACCTCGTGCTGGCCGGCGACAACGCGATCGTGATCGCCCTGGCCGCGCGCAATCTCGCGCCGCAGCTGCAGAAGCGCGCGGTGGTCTGGGGCACGCTCGGCGCCATCCTCGTGCGCATCGTCATGACGGTGCTGGTGGTGTATCTGCTGGAGCTGCCGGGCTTGATGCTGGTGGGCGGCCTGCTGCTGCTGCCGATCGCCTGGAAGCTGCTAAAGCCCGGCAACGACGAACACGACAACATCGCGCCGGCCGCCGGTTTTTGGGCGGCGCTGCGCACCATCGTGGTGGCCGATGTCTTGATGGGCCTGGACAACGTGCTGGCGATCGCCGGCGCCGCCAAGGGACACATGGGCCTGGTCGTGATCGGCCTGTTGATCAGCATTCCGCTGGTGGTGTGGGGCTCTACGCTGATCCTCAAGTTGATCCAGCGCTTCCCGATCATCATCTACGCCGGCGCCGCCGCGATCGCGTGGACGGCCGGCCGCATGATCAGCCACGAAATACTGTGGCGTGCATGGTTCGACGCGCACGGCTGGATGAAACACCTGCTGGAAATCGGCCTGGCGTTGATCGTATGCGCCGGCGGCTACCTGTTCTATCGCCGCCGTAAAACCGCTTGAGGCCAGCGGCATTGCGCGCCACACTGCGCGGCATTTTCGCCAGCACGGAGTTGTCATGAAACTGTATTACCTCCCCGGCGCCTGCTCGATGGCCGATCACATCGTGCTCGAATGGATCGGCCATCCGTACGAGGCACAGCAGGTTGCGCGCGAAGCATTGCGCTCGCCGGAATATCTCAGGTTGAATCCTTCCGGACAGGTACCCGCGCTGGTCGTCGAAGACGATTGGGTGCTCACCCAGAACGTCGCCATTCTCAATTACCTGATGGATCGCTTTCCGGAAGCGAAGCTCGGCGGCAACGGCACGCCGCGCGAACGCGCCGAAGTGAACCGCTGGCTGTGCTTCCTCAACGCCGACGTGCATGCAGCGTTCAAGCCCTTGTTCGGCCCGCAGCGTTTCATTGCGGACGAATCGCAGCATGCGGCCTTGCAGGCTGCGGCCAAGCAACAGCTACGCGGCCATTTCGAACGCTTGAATGCGCAGCTAGCCGATCGCCAATGGCTCACCGGGCATCGCTCGCCGGCGGATGCCTATCTCTTCGTGGTGCTGCGTTGGGCCAAGGGCAAGCAGGTTGACCTGAGCGGGCTCGATCATCTCGAAGCATTCAGCGCGCGCCTGCATGACGACGCGGGCGTGAAGGCGGCGATGGTCGCCGAAGGGTTCTGAGGTTCCGTTCCCTCCCCGCCTGCATGCGGGGAGGGAACACCGTTCAAAACCGCAGCCGCAAAAACACCGACGGCCCATCCATCCGCATCGCCAGTTCGTCGTTGTAGGTGTGATGGCCCTGGTGGATATGGATGCGCGTGTAGTCGTACTCCGCACCGAAACCGACATTCCGCCACGGGAACCATTCCACACCCAGCGCGGCATCGTAGATATGGCCACCGAGGTGGTTGCCGTTCTTCTTCACGCCCGACGCGTTGAGATACATGCGCAGGTTGTTGGTGAACGCATGCCGCCAGCCAAGCTGCACATCCGGCGCCCAGGCGCTGTGCGTGGTGGAAGTCGAGGTATACGCAGACGCCTGCCCGATAAACGGTCCGCTTAGCGTCGCCTCACCGCTGATGCCCGCATGCACCCGGTAATAGGCCGCGCCCACGCCGAGGCCGAACACATCGCTGCCATGCCCGAACCACCACTTGTAGGCGGCGCTGCCGAAATCGAAATTGACGCGTCCCGTTACGGATGCCGAAGCATCGAAGGTGTTGCCGTTGAAGCCGATGGCGGTAGACAAGGTACGAGTGCGGGATTGGTCGACGCGGTAATAGTCGAACGAGAAACCCTGGCTTTCACCCAGCAGAAAATCGAAACGCACGCGCGGCTCGACTTTGCGCGACGGAAAACCTAAATCGTTTTGCAGATTGATGCGGCCCTTCACGTCGACGTTGTTGAGTCCTGCGCTCACGGTGGTGCTGGTATGGGCATCATAGGCACCCAGCCACAGGCTGATGCGATCGAGCGCGGGGGAAACTTCTGGATCGGTGTTGTCGGCCAAAGCCACGCTGCTGCTCGAGGCACACACTGCGAACAGGCAGCAATGCAGGACATGAGTGGGGACGGTACGACGCATGACGGAACTCCTTGTGTCTTTCTGGCACGCAGTGCCCGCGAAAGCGTTGCGTTCGCGAAGAAATCAGGAGTGACCGATACTAGATACCGGCAACGTGCACATGCCGTGCAAAACGCGGCATTTTTTTGCGCACGCCGGCGCGCCGACCTGCGTCAGAACATCATCGGCACGCGCACAATCACCGTCGCATCCGGCGTATCGCGTGTAATGCCAACACCCAGCGTGAAGTTCAACGTGCGCTTTTCGTTGAAACGATAGGAACCGCCAATCAGCAGCGAACCCAGCCACACCTTGGTCGAGCCCGGCAGCTTGCGGCCCGATTCGCGCGTCTCGCCGACAAAGGTCTGGTCGTAGCCAATGCTGAGCGAGGCCTTGTCGTTCAACGCCATGCCCATGCCGATGCTCACATCGGCCTCGTTGCCCATTTTCACGTTGCCGAGAAACTGCTTGCCGCCCAGCAGGATGTTTTCCGAAACGTTGTGGCGTTCGACGTTATAGAGGTAACTGAAGTTGCCGAAGAACACCACCGGATCGGAGGGGAACAACCATGTCAACCCCGGCTGCACGGTATAGAAACCGGTACCCGTCGGCTGGCGTATCGGCAGGCCGGTGCCGGTAAGGTTTTGCACGCAGCGCGTCTGGCAATCGGTGACTACCTCGAACGGATCCTTGCCGGTGCGTGACTTGAAGCGCAGCCAGCCGATGTAATACGCACTGTCCGCGCCGCCGTTGTTGATCTGATAGCGCAGCGTGGCCTCGATATCGCCAAGGCCTTTGCCACTGGAGCCGAATACGTTGTTTTCCGCCGAGCCGGTAAGCACTTCGCGGCTGACGGTATCGGTATGCGTATCGACATAAGGCACGCGCACTTCCAGTTCCATGCGGTTGGTGAGGCCGTAACGCGCGGTGAGAATCGCTGTCTGCGTGGTGCTGCGCACTTGGCGCACGTCGATCAGGCCGATCAGGATGGCGGGAATGATGGTGTAGCCGATCAGCGAAACGCGATCGGCCGTGGAATAGCCGAACTGATAGGTCGG
>CBJMMB010000250.1:0-3710 GCA_966430775.1 uncultured Dyella sp.
GACGCCGCATCAATCCTTCGTCTGCGCCGGGCCCAGCGGGTGGCCGTCTGTTCAGGCCTCGGCCTGCACCAGTTCGGCCGCCAGGGCGGGCAGTTCGGCGATCGCCTCGATGGTGTAGTCCAGGTCGGCCTGGAGGTCGCTCAGGTCGGTGGTGAGGGCGTAATGGCCCTGGCGCACGAACACGGTGGTGAGCCGGTCGCCGAGCTTGCGCTTCATCTTGGCGAGCAGGTTCGGCTTGTCGTCGACCATCACGTAGTGCGACGCGGGGTAGCGTTCCTGCATGGCGTCGAGCGCGAGTTCCTTGTGCACGAAGATCAGCACCTCGCCGCGCACCGCGGCGCGGATGCCGGCGCGCTCGATCTTGTGCGGCTGGAACACCACGTCGCCATCGGAAAGGATCACCGCGCGACCGAGCCGATTCAATTCATCGATGGTTTCCAGCGCTTTCGGGTACAGCTGATGTTCGAACGGATAATCGAGCAGCCAGTACGCCAGGTTGAATACGCCCGGGCGCGTATCGTTTTCCAGGCGGAAGTGCTGCAGCGCGCCGAGGTAGTCGACGTAGCCCAGCGAGTTTCTCAGTTCTTCGTAGATCGCCCAGTAGCGATCGCATTCGGCTTGCCCGAACTCTCGCGTCAGGTGCGCGCGCAGTTCGCTCCCGAAACGGTCGTTGTCGAGCAAGGTGTTGTCGACATCCAGCAGAAATACGTGCGCAGCGTTGGTGTTGGCCTGGTTCACAAATAGACATCCACATGATGCTCGCCGCCGTCGTCGATCAGCGGCAGGCGGTCGCCCTCGACCGGCTTGCCGTTGAACAGGATGCGGCGCGGTTCACCCTGCCCTTGCCCCGCGTGCACCACGAGCTGGTAGTCGGTCTCGCGGTGGCGGTAGCTCAGGCGGTACTCCGTCCAGTCTGGCGGAAGCACGGGGGCGATGTACAGGCTTTCCCCCTCCACGCACAGGCCCAACAGGGATTCCATGATCAGCCGGTACATCCAGCCGGCCGAACCGGTGTACCAGGTCCAGCCGCCGCGGCCGTCGTGGATGCCGCCGTAGTAGACGTCGGCGGCGACCACGTACGGCTCCACCTTGTAGACGTCGATGCGCTCGCCGCTGCCGTGGCTGATCGGGCTGATCATGTGCAGCAGTTCCCAGGCGCGCCGCGCATCGCCATTGGCTGCGAAGGCCATCGTCGCCCAGATCGCGGCGTGCGTGTACTGTCCGCCGTTTTCGCGCACGCCCGGCACGTAGCCCTTGATGTAGCCGGGGTCCAATGCGGAACGGTCGAACGGCGGATCGAGCAGTTGCACGATGCCGGCCTCGCGCTTCACCAGGTGCCGGTCCAGCGAGGCCAGCGCCTGCTGCCGGCGATCCGGTGGCGCCACATTCGACAGCACCGACCAGCTCTGCGCGATCGAATCGATGCGGCACTCTTCGTTCTGCTTGGAACCCAGCGGCGTGCCGTCGTCGAAATACGCGCGGCGGTACCATTCGCCATCCCAGCCGTGTTCGTTCAATGCGGCGGCGAGCCTGCGGGCTTCCTCGTCACAGCGCTGCGCGAAGGTTTCGTCGTTATGGCGACGCGCGGTTTCGGCGAACGAGCTCAGCACCTCGCACAGGAAAAAGCCCAGCCAGATGCTTTCGCCGACGCCCTTCTCGCCGACCTTGTTCATGCCGTCGTTCCAGTCGCCGGTGCCGATCAGCGGCAAGCCGTGCGGCCCCATCGCCTTCAGGCCGCGCTCGATCGCCTGCACGCAATGCTCGTACAGCGTGGCGTTCTGTTGCGAGTGGATCGGCAGGTCGTAATACGACTCTTCGTCTGGACGCACCGGACGCCCTTCGATATAGCCGATGCGTTCATCCATCACGCCGGTGTCGTGCGTGGTGTGCACGTAGCGGCTGAGCGCTAGCGGCAGCCACAAATAATCATCGGAGCAATGCGTGCGCACCCCGCGATCCGAGGGCGGATGCCACCAGTGCTGCACGTCGCCTTCCACGAACTGGTGCGCCGCGCACAGCAGCAGGTGTTGCCGCGCGTTGTACGGGCTGGCGTGGATCATCGCCATGGAATCCTGCAACTGGTCGCGGAAACCGAACGCGCCGCCGGACTGGTAATACCCGCTGCGCCCCCAGAAGCGCGCCGCGATCACCTGGTACATCAGCCAGCCGTTCGCCAGCGCATTCACCGCCATGTCGGGTGTCTTCGCCTGCACCTTGCCCAGCGTCCAGCGCCAATGCATGCGCACTTCCTCCAGCGCGGCGATGGCGGCGTTGCCTCCGCGATAGCGCTGCGCCAGATCGCTGGCGCCCTTGGCGTCGGGCGCGGAGCCCAGGCGGAAGATCACTTCACGTGTTTCGTCCTTGCCCAGTTCGAACGGCACCTGGATCGCGGCGCAGGGATCCAGGCCGGCGCCGATGCGCCCCGATAATCCGGCCCGCCCCATCGCCGCCGGTATGCGTGGACCGCCATTGCGGCCGAGGAATTCCATGCGATCGCAGGTTACGCTGCGCACCGTGGCGTCGGTATCGAAGAACGCCACCCGTCCCTGGAACTCCGTGTTGTACGCGTTGCGCGCCAGCAAGGCGCCGGTGGCCGGGTCCGATTCGGTCACGATATGCATGGCGTACTTGTTGCGCATATCGCCCAGCACCCATTCCACGTAGCCGGTGGCGGACAGCCGCCGCGCGCGGCCGGAACGATTGCGCACGCGCAACACCCAGAATTTCAGCCGCGCATGCAAGGCCACGTACATCCACAGCTCGGTGTGGATGCCGTCCTCGACGTGCTCGAACACCGAATAGCCGAAGCCGTGCCGCGTCACGTAGGTGCCCTTGCCACGATGCGGCAGTGGCGTCGGCGACCAGTAGCGGCCGGTTTCCTCGTCGCGCACGTACATCGCTTCGCCGCAACTGTCGCTCACCGGATCGTTGTGCCATGGCGTAAGCCGGAACTCGTGCGAGTTTTCCGCCCAGGTATAAGCACTGCCCGCTTCGGACACCACACAACCGAAATCGGGATTGGCCAGCACGTTTGCCCACGGCGCCGGTGTGGGACGCCCCGGACGCAGCACGATCACGTATTCGCTCAGGTCCGGTGAAAAGCCGCCATAGCGATTGCTCAACTGCAGGCTGTCCATCAAGGCCTGCGTGGTGTCCTCGCCGATCACTTCCACTGGACGACTCACCCGGTTGATCGCCAATGCCGGCAACTGCGTTTCCACGCGGCGGCGCTCGATCTGGTCGACCAGCACGCCACGGCTGTCGGACAACACGATACGCGCCACCGATTGCACCAGCACGCGATCCTCCGCCGAAAGCTGCTGCGAGGGGCGCACGAAGATGCCGCCGGGACGATCAATCATGCCCGCCTCGGTGCTCGAAGCGATCAGGCCAAGAATCAGGTCCTGCAGTTCCTGCCGATAGCCGGCCTGGTCTTCGTTCCAGATCACCAGGTCGACCGGCAACCCTTTCAGGCGCCAATAGGCATGCGCCTGCACCAGCTGCCGCACCAGTTCGATGTTGGCGATATCGCCGATGCGCAGCAGCACGATCGGCAGATCACCGGAAATCGCCTGCCCCCACAATCCCGATTGGCCGCGGCGATTGGCTTGCAGCACGCTGGTTTCGGCGCGCAGCAGCGTGTTGGCGTACAGGATGGAGGCGGCCATGCGTTCGTACAGGCGTGCATCGGCGTGCGCGGCGTTGAGTTG
>CBJMMB010000251.1:0-3674 GCA_966430775.1 uncultured Dyella sp.
TTGCGCGCGCGTTT
The DNA here is from genome assembly GCA_966430775.1 of uncultured Dyella sp. Classification (GTDB taxonomy): domain Bacteria; phylum Pseudomonadota; class Gammaproteobacteria; order Xanthomonadales; family Rhodanobacteraceae; genus Dyella_B. The sequence goes on from CBJMMB010000251.1 coordinate 15, forward strand.
TTTCCATCGCACCTTCGTCACGGTGAGTCTCGCCAGTGCAGGTCCGTGACGCCATGACGTATTTCAAGCAGACACCTTTCCTGTTGGTTGCGCTGCTCGCGGGTGCAGCCGCTGCGTCGCCACCGGCGACATGGCAGGTCAGCAGTTCCAGTTTCGTGCAGGACGGAAAGATGCCCGCGAAACTCACCTGCGACGGCGCCGATGTGTCACCCGAAATCCGCTTTCCGTCGCCACCCGCCGGCGCGAAGAGCTTCGCGATCGTTGCGGACGATCCCGACGCGCCGGTTGCCTTCGCACACTGGCTGGCTTACGACATTCCCGCTGATACACAGGAATTGCCCGAAGGCGCCTCGACCCCGTCCAGGCGGCTTGAACACGCGACCGAAGGCATCAATGGCTTTGGCCGCACCGGCTACGGCGGCCCCTGCCCGCCCGCCGGCCAGACGCACCATTATGTGTTTCGCATTTATGCCCTGGACAACGTTCCGCAACTGCCCGTTGGCGCCAGCGCAGAGCAGCTCAAGGCCGCGATCGAAGGGCACGTGCTGGCGGAGGGCCAGATCACGGGCGTGTATGCACGCGTTGGCGATTGACAGCACATCCAGCAATTTCGGTCAGGCGCATGGCATGCAGCACGGGTAGCCTGTGTTCGCCAAGGAGATATTGCATTGAATACACGCGCCACGGACGCCTACCTCGCCCGCTTTCAGAAAGTGCTCGCCTATATCGACGCGAACCTGTCTGAAGACCTCACGGTTGCGCGGCTGAGCGGCGTGGCCGCGTTTTCCAAGCATCACTTCCTGCGGCAGTTTTCCGAACTGTTCGGAATCGGTGTATATAAATACGTGCAGCTGTGTCGCTTGAAGCGTGCGTCCTACCAGCTCGCGTTTCGCGGTGACCAGGCGATCACCGATATTGCCCTGGACAGCGGCTACGACAACGCCGAATCGTTTTCCCGCGCCTTCAAGCAAAGCGCCGGACAAACGCCGAGCGCGTTTCGGCAACAACCGCAGTGGGAACCTTGGCAGCACACCTACGAACCGCTCACCGCGCTAAGGACCCGCTACATGCACACCGAACCCTCCGATCGCGACATCCGTATCGAGCATTTTCCGGAAACCCCCGTCGCCGTGCTGGAACATCGCGGCGATCCCAACCGTGTCGGCGATTCGATCCGCACGTTCATCGCCTGGCGCAAGCAGCAGCAGCTGCACCCCAACCGGTACGCCACGTTCAATATCTTCTATGACGATCCGTATCAGGTCGCGCCGGCCGATTATCGTCTCGACCTTTGCGTTGCCGTCGATCGCGAGCTGGCAGACGAGGCATCAGGCATTGTCGCCAAGACGATACCGGCAGGACGCTGCGCGGTGCTCCGGCACGTGGGTTCCGACGATCATCTGCATGCCGCCATCGCCTACCTGTATGCGCAGTGGTTGCCGCACAGTGGTGAAGAATTACGCGATTTTCCACTGTTCGTGCGGCGCGTGCGGTTTTATCCGGATGTGCCTGAGCATGAGGCGGTGGTGGATATCTTCTTGCCGTTGAAGTAGCGCGAAAGCGCATAGCTGCGAGAAAATTTTTCTCGCTAGGCGAAGTGGCGCGATTTGTTCGCAATAGCTGCATTTCCTTCTCACGGTCATTCCGGCGAAGGCCGGAATCCATGCTTCGTACTGGCGATGGATTCCGGCCTTCGCCGGAATGACCGTGAGGCACTACAAAGCTCAGTGATCAAGTATCGAACTTCACCGGACAGCAATGCGCGAAAGCGAGAATGATGACTACAGATCGGCCGGCAATATCATCGGATGTCCGACCAAAAACAATCGTCTGCTACGCGCCTCATCTCTCCCCCGGCGCTTCCAACACATGCGCAATCAGCTGCTCCACCGGCAGCAGATTCGCCTCGAGTCCATGCGGAAGGCCATGCCGGTCGATCACGTATTTTGCGGCATTGATGAATACCTCCACCGTGTCCGGCTCGGATTCCACCACCAATGCCTTCAAGGGCAGGTCGAGGCCGGAGGCCGGGTTGTCGAGCATCAGCGGTGTGCCCGCGCTGGGGTTGCCGAACAGGATCAGCGTGGTGGGCGGCAGTGACAATCCCACCGCGATGGCCTGCGCCTGCTGATCGATGGTGGCGAACACCTTGATGCCACGCTCGGCGAACGTGGCAAGCAATCGCTGCACCGTATCGTCGAACGAAAACGGACTGGAAAAACGGACGATACCCTGGTCGGCGTAGGAAGCCATGCGTCACCTCGTCAATGGTCGGCGTGCATGCGCCTGATTCTTACCGTGCTGCCGTCCGCATAGGTCACCACGAAGGTGGAGCCTTCATGCGCCTGCGCCTTGACCGACACCGGATCCTGATCGCGCGCGCTCAACAAGGCCTCCCTGTTGTACGCAGCCAACTCACCGCTGGGCATCAGCACCATGGGTGGACTGAACGGCTCGAAGCTGGTGTAGAAGTGCTGGTTATTGCATTCGCGGCAGCCCATGGTGGAGGCGAGCGGCAACCGCTTTACCCAGATCCAGTATTTGTTCTCGTGCCGGATCAGGATGCGATTGGCGTCGTTCTGGATTTCCGTCGCCACGCCGCCCGGATGCCACACGCGCACCAGGCTGGCCCTGCTGCAATCGGCCGACGCGCATTCCTGCACGACCAGGTAATCGTCATCCGCCAGGTAGACCGGTTGCACGCTGAGGATATCGTCCGTCACCAATGGCTGCGCGGGGAACACCAGGGACGGCATGCGCGGATCGACCTTGAAGTCGCCCGAGATGACATAACCGCCGTGATGCGAGACATAGGGCGCGGTCACCTGCACCGGCGACAAGGTCTGCTGGGCGGCCGCCATGCCGGACAGGCAGACGAGAACAATCGCTCCGATACGCCATGACGCGATGCCTTGCATGGGATCTCCCTCCCCGGAACGCCAGCGGTTGGCCGATGGTACCTGCAGAGGTGGCCGATTGCATCGCGACGGTTACGGGACGCCTTAACATGCCGCCCGTCCCGCATCTTTCGCTTGCGGCCGAAGTATCCGCCGCCACCCCTCGCTAACGTGGGCCGGCCCTTCCCACCAGGATCGACCATGCTCGTCTCGCTCTTCCTGGCGCTGGCTGCCTCAGCGCAGTTGCAGCCTGTTCCCGTCGACACGGTCTATCTGCCGGTTCCCAACGCGCCGGCGCAGCACCTGGCCCTGCATTGCGCACATCCGGCGCAGCTTTCCCATAAAAGCGTGCTGTTCGTTCATGGCGCGAGCTTTCCCACCATGCTGGCTTTCGGTTTCGAGTTCGCGCCGGGCGATTCGTGGCTGCAATACATGGCGCGAAAGGGCTACCTCGCCTGCGGGCTGGATTTCCTGGGTTTTGGCGCATCCAGCCGGCCACCGGCCATGTCCGGCGCTGCCAGCGATGCCGCGCCCGTGACGGATGCGAAAGCAGCGGTCACGCAAATCGCCGTCGCCGCCGATTACCTGCACCAAAGTTTAGGCATGAAAGATATCCATCTGGTTGCGCATTCATGGGGCACGGTGCCGGCAGCAGCGTTTGCGGCGACAAGCCCGCATGCGCTTGCTTCGCTGACTCTGTTTGGCCCGATCGTTCCGGTGGAATCCTCCGCGCCAGGCAACCAGGCTCAACCTGCATGGTGGA
>CBJMMB010000252.1:0-3657 GCA_966430775.1 uncultured Dyella sp.
TCGTTCAACCAGCCGTTCTGCGCGGCGGCCTTCAACATGGCGTACTCGCCGCTCACCTGATACACGAAGGTGGGTACGCCAAACGCATCCTTCACCCGGCGCAGCACGTCCAGGTACGGTAGGCCCGGCTTCACCATCACCGCATCGGCGCCTTCGGCGATATCCAGTTCCACTTCGCGCAACGCCTCATCGCTGTTGGCGATGTCCATCTGATACGTGTGCTTGTCGCCCTTGCCGAGATTGGCGGCGGAGCCGACTGCATCGCGGAACGGGCCGTAGAACGAGGAGGCGTATTTGGCCGAATAGGCAAGAATGCGCGTGTGGATGTGGCCGGCCTGTTCCAGTGCTTCGCGAATGGCGCCGATGCGGCCGTCCATCATGTCCGACGGCGCCACGAAATCCATGCCCGCTTCGGCCTGCGCCAGCGACATCTTGATCAGCGCCTCGACGGTCGGTTCGTTCATCACGTAGCCGTGTTCGTCGATCAGGCCGTCCTGGCCGTGCGTGGTGTAAGGGTCGAGCGCCACGTCGCCGATCAAGCCCAATTCCGGATATTTCGCCTTCAATGCGCGCGTCGCACGCTGCATCAAGCCTTGCGGATTCCACGCTTCGGCGGCGTCCTCGCTTTTGGCGGACGCATCCGGCGACGGAAACAGCGCCAGCGCCGGAATGCCGAGACGCACGCACTCGCCCGCCAACGCCAGCAGCCCGTCGATCGATACGCGCTCCACGCCCGGCATCGACGGCACTGGCTCGCGCTTGCCTTCGCCCTCGATCACGAAGGCGACCATGATCAGATCGGTGGGCAGCAAGGTGTGTTCGCGCATCAGCGAGCGGGAAAAAGCGTCGCGGCGCATACGGCGCATGCGCATGGCGGGGAAGTTCATGGGAAAAAGTCTCTGATGAAACCGTCGCCTAGTTTAGCGCCGCGACCATGGCGGCGCTGAAGGCAGAACGCCGCGCCCGAAAAACTCAACGTATGAGATGCATCGGTTCAAGAATACGCACCGGAGCTAAACGCCCGGCGCAACCATGCGCGAGTTCGACACATTTCCTATGCCATCTTTGGTGGCGCCCGTCCCCTCTCATTCAAGGAGCCGCGTCATGATCCAGCAGGCCAAGCGCCCGTCACACTGGACCACGCCCGAAGGCATGAAGTATCTGGGCCCGCACGACAGCAACGAACCGATGGATGTGACCGTGGTAATGCGCCGCCGCTCGGAAGGCGCGCCCACACCCGCGCAATGGCCGCAAACGCCGCGACTGACGCGCGCCCAATTCGCCGAACAGCACGGCGCCGATCCCACCGACGTCGAAAACCTGCGCGGCTTTGCGCACCAGCACGGCCTTACCGAAACCGGCTACGACCAGCAGCGCCGCGTGTTGCATTTGCGCGGCACACCCACCGCGCTCGAACAGGCGTTCGGGGTTTCGCTCGGCACCTACCAGATGGACGACTGCACGTTTGTCGGCTGCGGCCATGCACCTACGTTGCCGCCGGAAGCGATCGCGGTGCTGGGCCTGGATCGACGCCCTGTCGCCAGTCCGCATTTCCGCCTGCCGCGCGCGCAGCCTGCCACGTCGTACACGCCGCTGCAGCTCGGCCAGCTGTATGCCTTTCCCAACGGCACGGACGGCAGCGGGCAGACCATCGGCATCATCGAGCTGGGTGGCGGCTACACCAGCAGCGATCTCAGCCAATATTTTTCCAGCCTGGGCATCAGCAAACCGCCGAAGGTGGTCGATGTCTCCGTCGCCGGCGGACAGAACCAGCCGGGCAGTGGCGACGCCGACATCGAAGTGGCGCTGGATATCGAAGTCGCGGGCGCGCTGGCGCCTGGCGCAACCATTGCGGTGTATTTCGCGCCGAACACCGACCAGGGTTTCTACGAGGCCATTTCGCAGGCCGCGCATGACACCACCTACAAGCCGTCGGTGATCTCGATCAGCTGGGGTGGCCCCGAAGACAGCTGGAACGGCCAGTCGCGCAGCGCGCTGGAAACCGCCATGCAGGATGCGGCGGCGCTCGGCGTCACCGTCGTCTCCGCCGCGGGCGACAACGGCTCCGGCGACGGCGTGAGCGACGGACAGCCGCATGTCGATTTCCCGGCATCCAGCCCGTATTCGCTGGCTTGCGGCGGCACTACGCTGACCGCCAACGGACAGTCCATCGCCAGCGAAGTGGTGTGGAACGAAACCGCCAACAACGAAGGCGCCACCGGCGGCGGCGTCAGTATCGAATTCCCTTTGCCGAGCTGGCAGCAGAACGCAAAGGTACCGACCACGCCGAGCGGCGGCACCGGCCGCGGCGTGCCGGACGTGGCGGGCAATGCCGATCCTTCCACCGGCTACCAGATCCTGGTCGGCGGCCAAACGCAGGCCATCGGCGGCACCAGCGCGGTGGCGCCGTTGTGGGCGGCGTTGATCGCGCGGCTCAACCAGAAACTGGGCAAGCCGGTGGGCGACGTGCACGCGGCGATCTACCAGGTCGGCGCCAGCGCGTTTCGCGATATCACTCAAGGCAATAACGGCGCGTATCAGGCGGGCGCCGGCTGGGATGCCTGCACCGGTTGGGGCAGCCCGAACGGACAGGCGTTGCTGGATGCGCTATCGACGCAACAAAGCGCATAAATCGAGGCAAACCGCTTGAACGGTTGCGAAAAGACCGCGGCCCCGGCAGATGCCGGGGCTCGCCGTCGTCGTCATCGAATCGACACGCGGGCGTTTCTTCACATGCCCGGCAACGATAGGAATAAGGTGGACGCTAGACGAATACGGCGACAACGGGCAGTCTTGTAAGGTTCGCTATCTCGGATTGCCCATGGATCGCTCCATCGCCTCCCCCACCCTGCTTGCCGATCTCGGCGGCACCAACGTCCGCTTCGCCCTGGCCGACACCGCCGCCGCCGACCCCTTGCTGCTGGACAGCGTACGGCGCTATCGCGTGAAAGATTTCGACACGCTGGCCGACACCATCCGCCAGTATTTCGCCGACACCGGCCACATCGCCACGCAGGCGATCATCGCCGCCGCTGGGCGCATCGCCAACGGCGAAACGGTGAAGATCACCAACAATCCCTGGAATGTGTCCGCGCATGGACTGCAGGAAGAACTGGGTTTCGAGCGCGCGCGGCTGGTCAACGATTTCGCCGCGCAAGGCATGTCGATTCCCTTGCTGCACAGAGACCAGTTGCAAGCCGTCGGCAACGTGATGCCGCCGGAGCACGATCACAAATCCTCGCAAACCTTCGTGGTGATGGGCCCCGGCACCGGCCTGGGCGTGGCCGGCCTGCTGTACCGTCACGGCCACTGGATCGTGCTGGAAACCGAAGGCGGCCACTCCGGCTTCGCCGCGCACACCGCCGAAGACGTGGAAATTCTGCATCGCCTCAACGCGCGCTTTGGACGCGTGTCGAACGAGCGCATGATCTGCGGCAACGGCCTGGTGAATCTCTATCTCGCGCTGGCCGATATCGCCGGCCAGCCCGCAGAGGAATACACGCCCGAAGACATCACCGCGCGCGCCACCGATGGCAGCGATGCGCTATGCGCACGCACGGTGGAAACGCTGGCCGGCATCTTCGGCAGCGTCGCCGGCGACCTGGTGCTGAGCCTGGGCGGCTGGGATGGCGTGTATCTCACCGGCGGCGTGTTGAA
>CBJMMB010000253.1:0-3650 GCA_966430775.1 uncultured Dyella sp.
GTTCGGCCAGCCGCAGGCACTCGGCGGCGGTGCCGCCATAGGCGCGCGCCAGGCCGCCGGCGCCGAGCTTGATGCCGCCGAACCAGCGCGTGACCACCACTACTACGCGGTCGATGCCCTGGCCTTCGATCGCCTGCAGGATGGGGCGGCCGGCGGTGCCGCCGGGTTCGCCGTCGTCGTTGAAGCGGTAATCCTGGCCGATGCGATAAGCCCAGCAGTTGTGCGTGGCGGAGGCGTCGCCGACCTCGTGCACATATGCCACCGCCTGCTGCGGCGTAGTCACCGGTGCGGCATGGGCGAGGAAGCGGCTTTTGCGAATGTCTTCGCTGTGCTGGAACGGGGCGGCCAGGGTGTGCAACATCGAGCTCATGCCGCAAAGGGTAGGCGAATCGCCGCCGGCAGTCATATCACGTATGTCCAGTTGCGTTACGCTGCCGGCTTTTGACGGGAAGGCGCGTGCATGTTGCTGCTGCTGTTTCTGCTTTGTGTGTTGGGTTATGCGGTCGGCCGTTTTTGCCGCGGCCGTGGCGGCTGGGTGTTTTATGGATCGGCCTTCGTGCTGTTCGTGGCCAGCGCCTGCGGCCCGTTGCCGGCCTGGCTGCTGACGCACCTGCAAGCACCGTACGCGACCCGGCCCAGCGTGAGCTGGACGCCGCGCAACGCGATCGTGATCCTGGGCGTGGGCACCTCGCGCGTCGTCGCGACCGGACAGGTCAATCCCACCTTGTTCGCCGGCCTGCGGCTGGCGGAGGGCTACATCCTCTATCGCCAGTGCAAGCAAAGCGGCAACGACTGCAAGGTGATCGTCAGCGGCGGCGATCCGTTCCGCAACGGCGTCGCTGAGGCGGCAGCCTATGGCGAGGTGTTGCAGGACATGGGCGTGGATCGCAATGATCTCCTGCTCGAAACGCGCAGCATGAACACCTGGCAGAACGCGCAATTCGTGCAGCCGATGCTCAAGACCTATGCGCCGCAGCGCGTGGTGCTGGTGACGTCGGCCGTCCATATGCGCCGGGCGCAAAAGTATTTCGAACACTTCGGTGTCGATGCGCTGCCGGTGCGTGCGGACTATGCGGATGCGCGCCTGACCTGGTTTCCCAATGGCTGGAACGTGGCGTTGACGGAAGCGGCGCTGCACGAATACGTGGGGGTGATGACGTATCACATGTACAACGCGTTTGGGTGGAATGCGCCGCCTAGCAGGTATGGGGCGCCTTGAGCTCACCTTTAAGGGGCTTGCCAGCATGCCTAATGCTTCGTCGTCCCGGCGAACGCCGGGACCCAGCGACGTTTAGATCGCCAACAAGGCGCTAGGCCCCGGCGTTCGCCGGGGCGACGAAGCAATGGTGCTGAAGTGTCAGGCAGCCTTCAACGACGCCATATCAATCACAAACCGATACCGCACATCGCTGGCCAGCATCCGTCCGTAGGCGTTGTTGATGTCCTGCATCTGGATCATCTCCACATCCGCGCCGATACCGTGCGCGGCGCAGAAATCCAGCATCTCCTGCGTTTCGGCGATGCCGCCGATCAGCGAGCCGGCCAGCGAGCGGCGGCCGAAGATCAGCCCTCCCGCATGCACCGGCGGATTGACCGGTTCCACCAGGCCCACCAGCACGTGCACGCCGTCCAGCTTCAGCGTGGCCAGGTACGGATTGAGGTCATGCTGATGCGGCACCGTATCCAGGATGAAATCGAAATGGCCGGCGACGGCGGCCATCTGTTCCGGATCGGTGGACAACACCACATGGTCGGCGCCCAGCCGGCGCGCTTCCTGTTCCTTGCCGGGCGAGCGCGTGAACAGCGTGACGTCGGCGCCCATCGCCTTGGCGAACTTCAGGCCCATATGGCCGAGGCCACCGAGCCCGACGATCGCCACCTTGTGGCCTGCGCCGATGTTCCAGTGACGCAGCGGCGACCAGGTGGTGATGCCGGCGCACAGCAGCGGTGCGGCGGCTTTCGGATCGAGGCCTTCGGGAATGCGCAACACGAACTTGTCGGACACCACGATGCGCTCGGAATAACCGCCGAAGGTCATGCGGCCGTCGTGGCGATCGGTGCTGTTGTAGGTGAAGGTCGGCATTTCCTTGCAGTACTGCTCCAGGCCCTGTGCGCAGGCGTCGCAATGCTGGCAGGAGTCGACCATGCAGCCCACGCCCACCAGGTCGCCGGCCTTGAAACCGGTGACCTCGGCGCCGACCGCGGTGACGCGGCCGATGATTTCATGGCCGGGCACCAGCGGATATTTGGCGCCGCCCCATTCGTTGCGGGCCGAGTGGATGTCGGAGTGGCAGACGCCGCAGTAAAGGATGTCGATCACCACGTCGTCCGCGCGCGGATCGCGCCGTTCGAACTGGTGCGGAGCCAGGGGCGTGGTGGCGGATTGCGCGGCGTAGCCGCGAATGCTGAGGGCCATGCGGTTCTCCAAATGGACGGGAGGGGAGGAGCGAGGCCGCAAAGTATGCGCAGCGCAGCAAAATTCCCGGTAGCGCGATCCTGCTGGATGCTTGCACGATCCTGCAAAATGCTCGCATAGGTACTCGCCTTGGCCTGTAGGAACAGGCAATCTTCGCTTGTTTTTGGCAGCCCACTCCCCCTCATGAACAGCCAGCTCAAGCCGATCGAGATGCCCACCCGCCTCGAGCAGGACCGCGAGGAATTGACAGCGCTGGTTGAACGATACGCTCAGGCCGAAGGCGTCACCCCCACGGCCTGGCCGGCGTTGTCGTTCTTTCGCGCCGATACGCCCAGCGACCGCAGCTGCGCCTTGTACGAGCCCTGCCTGGGCCTGCTGCTTCAAGGCAACAAGCACATCCTGGTCGGGGAGGATCGCTTCGAGCAGGAATTCGGTCATTATCTGATCAACTCCATCGACGTGCCGGTGACCGCGCAGGTGGTGCGCGCTTCGCCGCAGGCGCCATGCCTGTGCGTCACCTTGCGCCTGGACCCGATGCGCATCGGCGAATGGCTGTCCGAGGTGGCATTGCCCAAGCCTTCCGGCGCCACCGCGCGCGGCCTGGCCTTGAGCCCGGTCGGCACCGAAGTGCTCGATCCCTTGCTGCGCCTGGTGCGCCTGCTTGAGCACCCCGGCGACCTGCCGCTGCTGGCGCCGCTGATCGAACGCGAGCTGATCTACCGCCTGCTCACCGGAGAGCAGGGCGCACGCCTGGCGCAGATCGTCACCGCCGGCGGGCAGGGGCAGCAGATTGCGCGGGCGATCCAATGGTTGCGGCAGCACTACAACAAGCCGCTGCGCATCGCCGAGCTCGCCAGCATGGTGAACATGAGCCCGTCGTCGCTGCATCACCATTTCCGGCAGATCACCGCGATGAGCCCGCTGCAGTACCAGAAAGTGCTGCGCCTGCATGAAGCGCGGCGCTTGCTGCTGACCGAAGGCTGCGACGTGGCGACCGCAGCGCATCGCGTCGGTTACGAAAGCCCCTCGCAATTCAGCCGCGAATACAGCCGGCAGCACGGCGCGCCGCCGTTGCGGGATGTGATGCGCCTGCGGGCGATGCCCCACGCAGAACTCGAAATTCCCGCGTAGGTTGGGTTAGCGCAGCGTAACCCAACGTCTTCGAAGCGGCATCGTTGTGTTACGCTGCGCTAACCCAACCTACGGGAGCATTGCGCGAGGTTATGCTTCCCGC
>CBJMMB010000254.1:0-3646 GCA_966430775.1 uncultured Dyella sp.
GCAGCGATCACTTCCGCATCGCGCATCGAGCCGCCGGGCTGGATCACCGCGCGAATGCCCGCATCGGCGGCGGCGTCGATGCCGTCGCGGAACGGGAAGAACGCATCGGAGGCCATCACCGAACCGCGCACTTCGAGTTTCTCGTCGGCGGCCTTGATGCCGGCGATCTTGGCGCTGTACACGCGGCTCATCTGGCCGGCGCCGATGCCGATGGTCTGGCGATGGCGCGCGTAGACGATGGCGTTGCTCTTGACGTACTTCGCCACTTTCCAGGCGAAGATCAGGTCGTCGATTTCTTCCTGCGTGGGCGCGCGGCGCGTGACGATCTTCAGATCCGCTGCCGTGACCATGCCGCGATCCGCCGTCTGGATCAGCAAGCCTGAACCGACGCGGCGGCAATCGTTGCCCGGGTGCGCCTGGCTGAGATCGCCACTAGCCGGCGGCGGGATCACCAGCACGCGCACATTGGCCTTCTTGGCGAACGCCTTCAATGCATCGTCCGCATAACCCGGCGCCAGCACCACTTCCACGAACTGTCGTTCGACGATGGCGCGCGCGGTGGCGCCATCCACCTCACGATTGAACGCAATGATGCCGCCGAAAGCCGAGGTGGGATCGGTCTGGTACGCCAGATCGTAAGCACGGCTGATGCCATCGAGACTCACCGCCACGCCGCACGGGTTGGCATGCTTGACGATCACACAAGCCGGCTTGCTGAAGCTGCGCACGCATTCCCACGCGGCATCGGAATCGGCGATGTTGTTGAACGACAGTTCCTTGCCTTGTAGCTGGCGGAACGTGGCGAGCGTACCCGGCGCCGGATACAGATCGCGGTAGAACGCCGCCTGCTGGTGGGGATTTTCGCCGTAGCGCAGATCCATCACCTTCACGAAACGGCCGTTGGTCTGGCCGGGGAAAGCGTCGTGGCCGGCGATGGCATCCTGCGCATCGTTGAGCTGGAGACCCGACAGGTAATCGCTGATCGCGCCATCGTAGTTGGACACGCGATTGAACGCGGCGACCGCAAGCTTGAAGCGCGTCGCGCGGCTCAGCCCGCCGTGCTGTTCGATTTCCGCCAGCGCTTCTTCGTATTGATCGGGCGAGGTGAGCACGCCCACGTCGTTCCAGTTTTTCGCGGCGGAACGCAGCATGGCCGGGCCGCCGATGTCGATGTTCTCGATCGCTTGTTCGAGCGTGCAATCGGGCTTGGCGACGGTCGCTTCGAACGGATACAGGTTCAGCACCAGCAAGTCGATCGGCGCGATGCCGAGTTCGGCCATCACCGCGTCGTCCGCGCCGCGCCGTCCGAGCAGGCTGCCGTGCACCTTGGGATGCAGGGTCTTGACGCGGCCATCCATGATCTCGGGAAAACCGGTGACGTCGCTGACGTCCGTCACCGGCACGCCAGCCTCGCGCAAGGCTTTGGCGCTGCCGCCGGTGGAGAGCAGTTCCACCTTCGCCGCGGCCAGGCGGCGGCCCAGTTCGATCAGCCCTGTCTTGTCCGAGACGCTGATCAGGGCGCGGCGGATGGGCGTGGGGGCAGATGCGGGCATGGCGGCTTCCGGAGACGTGAAAGTCGCACATTATAGCGCGATGCAGCATGCACCGCGTCAGCGATTTGGACGGCTAAACGAAAAGGGCTGCGGCCAGGCTCGGCCGGCAAATCAGAGCAGGCTGTTCAGAGCAGGCCGTGCGCGGCGAGCTTCTTGCGCAGCGTGGCGCGGTTGATGCCCAGCACCGCGGCGGCGCGGCTCTGGTTGCCATCGTGGAAGGCGAGTACTTCACGCAGCAGGGGACCTTCGACTTCGCGAATCACCAATGCGTGCAGACCTTCGTCGCACGGCGTGTCGCCGATGTCCGCGAGATAGCGGCGGACGGTGCGGCTGACGCATTCACTCAGTGCGCTCTGCGACGAGGATTCACGCACGGCCTCGTTGGCAGGCAGTCTGACGGCGTTCAAGGACATTACCCCTCACGGACTCCACGCAACGGCTGCATTGGCCATTGCCATGTTTTGGCAGTTACCGCTTACGCGGCGGGTCGGCAGTTGCGCCACGGCATGCCTTGAACCGGAGCATCCCTTCAGCGCGAGGGATCGAGTGTACTCGTCACGGGCGACAAAATTAAGAGCCTTCGGCCATGAAAACGTATGAAAACGCAGAACGCCATGCCGAACAGGGACTAAGCGAGGGATGCTCTGATCGATTCCACGTACCCGTCACCGCACTGTATGCGCGCAGCGGTTTGTCGCAGCGGCGAAGGCATACTGGCCGTCTGTCGAGACGCTGGGGCGAAGCGCTGCGCGCATACAGTGCGGCCCCAACATGTTGAATATTAATGACGGGGTGACGTCCAGAAGGCCCGCAGGCTGCACCGCGCGGCTTGAACAGACGGCCAGTCTGCCCTGCGCCACGCAACACACCCTGCGGGCCTTCTGGACGTCATGCCGGCTGCGTGGAATCGATCAGAGCATCCCTGATTATTCAAATTCCATGTCAAAGGCGACCGCCTGATGGCCCGGATCCTCTACCTCGAACACCAAAGCTGTGCTAGCCCCGGGTGCAAGGCCGCGACGCAACGCATCCACGTCGTCGAGGTATTCATAAGGATTGAGACGGCGCATGGCGATGGTCTTGCCGTTGCCGTCGGACAGTCGTATGTCCACCACCGGCCAGGGCTGGGTGAACGTTGCATCGTTGCGCACGGTGGCGCTGATCAGCAGCGCGCCGGCAACGGTGGGATGCGTTTGCACGTCGCGTGCCAGCAAACGCAGCTTGCTCACGTCGCGCACCGGCGGCAATTTGCATTGCAAGGTGTTGCATGCGCTCTGCAGCAGCGGCCCGATGGTGGGATCGGCGATCAGCGTGTCGCGCAGCGCCCAGCCGAGCTGAGCCAGCAGGCCAAACAGCAGCAATAGGCAGGCAAGAATCCACGGCCAGCGGCGCGGACGATCGATGCGCTTGTCGCGAGCGAAACGCGGCGTGACGACGAGATCGGCGAAATCATCACGCGGTGGCGTGGTTTCTTCGGCCGGTTCCGTTTTCGGCTTGGGACGATACACCGCCGCTTCCAGCCGAGGCGGTTCCACACCCGGTTCGTGCGCGGGCAGCTCGTCGAAGGGTTCCGGCGGCAACTGGTCGGCCAGTGTGGCGATGCAGTCGAAACCTGCACCGCAATGCCCGCACATGACAAAGCCGTGTGCCTGCGCGAGCGCGCGCGCATCGACGGAAAACACCGATAGGCATTCAGGGCATTGCGTGTACATGCGACGGCCGGAACTGGTATCCGGCAAGCTTAGCAGGGGATCGCGCGATCAAACGCGACGATAACCGCTGATCCGCACCCAATCCTCGCGCACGTCCACGCGCAACGCCTCGAACCATTCTGCATAACGCGCCAGCAGTTCCTCGTGCTGGCCGTGGAGGATGCCGGAAAGGGCGAACGGTGCGCCGGGCTTGGCCAGTCGCGCGAATTCAGGCGCCAATTCAGCGAGCGGGCCGGCCAGGATGTTGGCGACGAATACTTCGGCCGGTTCGCCGGAGAAATCCTCGGGCAGGAACAGCGACAGACGGTCGCCCACGTTGTTGCGCTCGGCATTGTCCGCCGAAGCCGTGAGCGCCTGCGGATCGTTGTCCACGCCAATGGC
>CBJMMB010000255.1:0-3640 GCA_966430775.1 uncultured Dyella sp.
ACGTTGCCGCCACGCGCGGTGGGCGAGCTGCGTTCGATGTCGCGCACCTGGTAGACGGTGCCTTCGTGTTCGACCACGTTGCCTTTCTTGACGTCGGAAGCTTTCATGAGAAGAGTCGGTAGTTGGAAAGAGGATTATTTCGGCTGCAAGCGCACCGCGCCATCCAGGCGAATCGTCTCGCCATTGATGTAGCGATTGCCGAGGATGAAGGCCACGGTGCTGGCGAATTCCTCCGGCTTGCCCAGGCGCGAAGGGAAGGGGATCGACGCACCCAGCGATTCCTGCACCTGCGGCGGCATGTTATCCACCATCGGCGTCCAGAAGATGCCCGGCGCGATGGTCGCCACGCGGATGCCGAAGCGCGACAGTTCGCGCGCCATCGGCAGGGTCATGCCCACTACGCCGCCTTTGGATGCGGAATACGCGGCCTGGCCGATCTGGCCTTCGTAGGCGGCCACGCTGGCAGTGTTGATGATCACGCCGCGTTCGCCATCCTCGCCCGCTTCATTGCTCTGCATCAGCGCCGCGCCGGCCTTGGCGACGTTGAAGCTGCCCACCAGGTTCACCATCACCGTGGTGGCGAAGGTGCTGAGCGCCATCGGACCTTCCTTGCCCAGCACGCGGCCGGCACCGAGAATGCCGGCGCAATTGATCACCACGTTCAATCCACCCAGCGCATCACGTGCGGCGGTGACGTTGGCGCTCACGCCCTCCTCGGAGGTGACGTCGGTGCGGTAGAACTGCGCGCCCAGCGCCTTGGCCGCTTCCTGGCCCTTGTCCTCGTTCACGTCGAACAGGGCGACGCGTCCGCCGTTGGCCACCAGATGCTGCGCCACCGCATGGCCGAGACCGGACGCACCGCCGGTCACGATGGCTTTGACTTGGTTGAGTTGCATGGGATGTCCCGGAAAGCGAAAAGCGCAATGGTAACGCACCGGACTGTCGTAGGCTGGGATGAAATCCCAGCGTGGGGCGCCGGAAAGCCGGAACTCCCTCCCCTGCATGCAGGGGAGGGTTTTGGGTGCGCCGCTCAGTACAGACAATCCGACAACGAGTAATGCAAGGTCTGGTTGCTATGCGGCAAGGGTTTGCTCAAAGGCCGGTCGGTTCCCAGCGCCTGGATCAGTTCCTCTGCACGCGTATATGGTGCAAGTGGACTGCGGCATTGCCATATACGCGGGTTCACTACTACCTTGCCCGTGTCGGGATTGACGCTTTCATCGCTGGCGGCAAAGGTCCAGATGCATTCGCCGATGACGCCGGTGCTGCGGTTGACCGAGCACTGATACCGCAGCGCTTCGATATTGGTGAATTCCCCGGAACAGAAGGTATCGCCGCAGACGTTATCGAAATCGCGCTTCAAGGCAAATTGAAGATCGAGCCAGGCATCCTGTTGTTGCCAGGTAGGCAGGTAGTCGTACATGTCGACATAGGTCGCGGTGGTTGAAACCGCATTCGCCGATCGCGCCGATGGTGTGACGCACAAGCCCAGCAACACGATGGCACAGCAGGCTGCCGAGTGGACGATGGTACGTAAGTTCATAAGTTTCCCCGTGCAATGAAAATATGCGTCGCTTGCGACGCAGCTCCATTGAGCATCGGAGGAACACGAACCAACAGACGCCGAAACCGACGGTTGAGTCGGATTTTTGCGCGACGTATGCGAAAGGCTGGCTGGCGATGTGTCGGCCAGCGCGGATGCCTCGCGGCTTATGCGGCGACGTTCAACGCCGCTTGCAATTGCGTTGCATCAAGCGCGGGAAATGGAATGACCGCGGCGGGCGACACAGCAGGCGTCTGCAATTCCTTCTGCCACACGCCTACGTCCCACCATTGTCCCAGCTTGTAGCCGGCCTTGCGCCAAATCCCCGCCGGTTCGAAACCGAGCGCATCGTGCAAAGCCACGCTCACTTCGCCCGGCATGGTGATTACACCCACCGCCTGGTTGATCCCTTGCAGACGCATCACGTCCAGCAATACGCCATAGAGCCTGCGCGCGATACCGCGGCGCCTGGCGTTCTCGTGCACATAGATCGAAGTTTCGGCAATCCAGTCGTAGGCGGCGCGTTCGCGAAAACGGGTGGCGTAGGCGTACGCGAGCACTTCGCCGTGTTCCTCCCACACCAGCCACGGGTAGTGCTGCAAGCGGGTAACGATGCGCTGGCGCATCGCATCCGCACCGGGCAATTCGGTTTCGAAGGTGATCGCGGTGTGGGTGATGGTAGGTGCGTAGATCGCGTGTATTGCTTCGGCGTCGTCGGGGCGGGCGGTGCGGATCATTTCATGTATTTCCAGTTGCGATGCTTGCCTTCGGCCAGCCACTCCAGTGCGGTGGCGATGCGTTTCTGGCGCGTAGTGTCGGTCTTTGCTTCAGCAATCCATTCGATGTATTCGCGCTGCGCGCTGGGGCTGAACGCTTCGAAGTGCTTGCGTGCGGCGGTATGTTTTTTCAGCAGTGCCGCGAAATCGGCGGGCACATCCAATGGCGGCTTGCGCACGGGTTTGGCGCGTTCGCGGGTAATGCCTGTTTCGCGCAACGCGATCGCCTTGCGCACGTAGGCGATCAGCGTTTTCTTGTTCGGCAATTCCTTCACGGATGTGATCTTGCCGAACTGGCCCATGCCTTCCGTTTCCGTCTCGCCTACCACTTGCTTGCCGTGCCAGAAATGAAAGCTGCAGTGCTGCTTGAATGCGGCCATGGAACACATCAGCTTGCCGCGATACATGAAATGCGGACAACTCCACTTGATGCTTTCCTCCACCTCCGGACAGGCGGCGTGCACCACCTCGCGCAGGTGTTCCAGGATAGGCTTGGCGAAATCGGCCGACTTGGCGATATAGGCATCGATGCGTGGATCGCGGTGGGCCATGGCGTCGCTCGCTACAAATCGCGGATGAAGAACCGATCGCAACCGAAATGCCCGGTGCCGCCCAGCGGTGCGCACAAGGCAGTGAAACCGTGTTTCAGGTAGAGCTTTTGCGCAGCGTCCATGCCGGTGAGCGTTTCGATATAGCAGCGCTTGAAGCCCAAGTCGCGCGCCGTATCCAGGCAGCGCAGCATCATCGCGTTGCCGGCGCCGATACCGCGCGCCGCGGGCAGGAAGTACATCTTGCGTAGCTCGCAGACATCCGCCTCGCCGCCATCCAACGGCGCCACGCCACCGCCGCCGACCACCACGCCGTCGCGTTCCACCACGAAATATGCGCTGCGCGGCCGCGTGTAGGCGGCGTGCATGTCGTTCACTTCGGGATCGTGGATGGCGAAGCCGGGGCCGTCGGCGCCGAATTCCGGCATGACCGTGCGGATGATCGCGGCGATGGCGGCGCTGTCGCGCGGCTCGATGGGGCGTATCAGGACGTTGGGCATGGCGCCAAAAATATCAGCTCACCCCGCCCCAAGGGAGTGGCGTAGGTTGGGGTGCAAACCCCAACGCCACGATTACGCCGCGGTGGTGCGCGCCTTGGTCACCCTGCTGGCGGTGGGCTTGTTGAGCTGCGCGGAAAGCCATGCGCCGGTAGCGACCAGCATGTCCAGGTTGATGCCGGTTTCCAGGCCCATGCCATGCAGCATGTACACCACGTCTTCGCTGGCGACGTTGCCGCTGGCGCCTTTCGCATACGGGCAGCCGCCGGTGCCGGA
>CBJMMB010000256.1:0-3628 GCA_966430775.1 uncultured Dyella sp.
AGGCGGGTGAGGGTTCGGGCGAAGCGCGATGATCACTTCTTGAAGCAAGCTTTTGACATCGCGCGCTGCTCGTACCCTCACCCCAACCCCTCTCCCCATCTTTGAATAAGGATGGGGAGAGGGGCTTAGAGCAAGCTCACGGCAACGGATGCCCACCCGTCACGCCGAACACCTCCGCCGTCACGTAGCTCGATTCCTGCGACGCCAGGAACACATAGATCGACGCCAGCTCCGCCGGTTGTCCCGGCCGTCCGAGCGGAACGTTCTTGCCGAATTCCTTCACCTTGTCCTGCGGCTGTCCGCCCGAAGGCTGCAGTGGCGTCCAGATCGGGCCGGGGGCGACGGCGTTGACGCGTATGCCTTTGTCGACCAGTTGTTTCCCCAGCACCTTGGTAAACCCGACGATCGCCGATTTCGTCGGCGCGTAATCGCCAAGGATCGGCGACTGGT
Organism: uncultured Dyella sp.; assembly: GCA_966430775.1. GTDB lineage: Bacteria > Pseudomonadota > Gammaproteobacteria > Xanthomonadales > Rhodanobacteraceae > Dyella_B. The sequence goes on from CBJMMB010000256.1 coordinate 451, forward strand.
CGTATGCCTGGATCGAGGCGGTGTTGATGATGGTTGCGCCGCGCGGCAGATGCGGCACCGCCGCCTTGCAGATCCAGAATAGCGCGTAGACGTTGGTCTTGAAGGTTTCGTCGAACTGCTCGGTGGTGATGTCCATGATGGTTTCCTGGTACGCCTGCTTGCCGGCGACGTTCACCACGATATCCAGGCCGCCCATCTTCTTGACGGCGGTTTCCACCAGGGTGTTGCAGAACGCTTCGTCCTTGAGATCGCCGGGCACCGCGTGCACCTCCACGCCGCTTTCGTGGATCACGTCCAGCACTTCCTTGGCGTCTTCCTCTTCCTCGGGCAGGAAGTTCAGGGTGATGTCCGCACCTTCGCGCGCGAACGCGATCGCCACCGCGCGGCCGATGCCCGAGTCGCCGCCGGTGATCAAGGCCTTGCGGCCTTTTAGACGGCCAAACCCGACGTAGCTGTCTTCGCCATGGTCAGGCCGCGGTTTCATGTCCCGCGCCAGGCCGGGCGACGGTTGCGGCTGTTTTTCGAAGGGCGGGCGCGGATACTGCGTAACGGGGTCGCGCATGGTGTATTGATTGGTCGAGCTCATCGCTGCCTCCTGATTGCTGACCGCGCATCAATACGCCGGCCGCCGTCCAAGCTGCGTATGCAGCGCACGAGTGCTTTGTTGATCGCACGAATGCGCTTTCTTCAAGCGCCGTATGGCAAGGTGGCGGCGTGATGGATGACAAGGAGACAAGCATGGCGATGCAGCGATTGCCGTGGCTGGCTGCCAGGTTGACGCGGGTTGTGCTGGTCACCACCTTACTGGGCGTCGGCGCCTGCCACGACCGCAATCCCACCACGCAGCAGCCTTACGGGCCGACCGAACCGTCCACTTCGCCTGGTTCCACCACGCCGCGGCAGCCCGCTTCCAACCGGACGATCCTGAGTCCGGCCAAACCGGCAAGCACGACGCCGACGCTGCCTTCGTCACGGACAACTTCATGACCACGCAGAACAAATACCTGGCCGATCGCTCCACGCCCGACAGCGGCTGCAGCGATCGCGGCACGCTGGTGGTCAGCAGCGATCCGGCGCTGCTGGCGACCTTGCACTGGATGGCGGACGACCACTTCGTCGGTCCCAAGCTCGAAGCGGCATTGAGCGAGCTGCTGCATGAGGCGGACCTGATGTAAGGCGTTCGTCGGCGAGCGCCATTCACACCCATGTCACGCCCGCTTGAAGCCGACCCGTCTACTTTCACTGCAGACCCCACGGAGAGCTCAACCATGAAGAAGCGCGTGGTGTTCAGCGTGAAGGACATGGCTGGTGCGCGCGCCGCGATGGATCGTGCGCGTGCGATGGGCGTTGCCGATGACGATATCTCGTTGATCGCGCGCTCCGACAAGTCGGTGATGGTGCCGGATGAGCGCAAGGTGGTGGAAGGCGATTTCTATCCGGCCGCGGCAAAGGGTGCTGCCGGTGGGGCGGCGATCGGACTGGTGGCCGGCCTGGTGGCGGTGGCGTTTCCACCCTTGGGCATTACCGTGGCGGGTGCGCTGGCGATGGCGGTAGGCGGCAGCGTGCTGGGCGCGTGGTCGACCGCGCTTTCCGGATCGGCGGTGGATGATCCGGTGCATCGCAGCTTCGAAGGCGAAGTGGAAGCGGGGCGCATCCTGGTGGTGGTGGATATTCGCGAGGAAAGCATTCCGGCCGTGCGCGATGCGATCGCCGCCAGCGGCGCCAAGCCGCTGCCGTTCGAGCGGCCGACGATGATCACCTGATCGTCGCCGCCGGTCATCAACGCGGTTACGGCAAAACAGAGACCGCGCATTCACTTTTCGCGGAATACGGTCGAGCGGCGATGACACGCATCCGCCGACCATGAGCCAGATCTTTTCCCCCAGTTTCGGCCTGTACGCAAAGCTGGCCGTTTTCGGCGTGCTGCTGGTGGTCGTCAGCGCGTGCCTGGCCTGGCGCAGCGTCACCACCGATCCGCATCGACTGGATGAACCGGTCAACCAGCCGGTGCCTTTCAGCCACAAGCATCATGTACAGGACGATGGATTGGATTGCCGCTTTTGCCACACCAACGTGGAGACTTCCGCCTTCGCCGGCATGCCGCCGATTTCCACCTGCATGACGTGCCATTCGCAGTTGTTCACCGATGCAGCGATGCTCAAGCCGGTGCGCGACAGCTGGAAAAGCGGCGTGCCGCTGCATTGGAACCGCGTGTATCAGCTGCCCGATTTCGTGTACTTCAATCACAGCATCCATATCGCCAAAGGCGTCGGCTGCGTGTCGTGCCATGGACGTGTCGACGAGATGCCGCTGACGCAAAGGGTGGTTTCGCTTTCCATGCAGTGGTGCCTGGATTGCCATCGCGATCCACAAAAATTTCTTAGGCCGCGCGAGAAAGTCTTCGACCTGGGCTGGCAGCCGAAGGATCAGCAACGTCTTGGCGCGGAACTGGTACGCGCCTACCGCATCGACACCGGCCGCATGACGGATTGTTCGCTATGTCATCGATAAGGCTCGAACAGGCCGCTGCCTTGGCGCGGCGCAGGCTGGGCGATGCGCAGGGCCGGCGCTTCTGGCGCGCGCTGGAAGCGCTGGCGGACGATCCCGGTTTCAAGCGCGAGCTGGGCGAAGCATTGCCGCAGTTTTCGTCTTTCGCGGCGATGGACCGTCGGCGTTTCCTGCAACTGCTCGGCGCATCGCTGGCGTTCGGCGGCCTGGCCGCATGCAGCGGGCCGCCGCCGGAACAGATCGTGCCGTGGGTGAGCGAGCTACCTGGCACCACGCCCGACATGCCGCAGTTCTTCGCCACCACGCTGGCGTATGCGGGCGACGTGCTGGGCGTGCTGGTGGCAAGCCATATGGGTCGGCCGACCAAGATCGAAGGCAATCGGCTGCATCCGGCCAGCCTCGGCGCCACCGGGCCGTTGCCGCAGGCGGCGGTGCTGGAAGTGTGGGATCCGGATCGTTCGAAGCTGCCGCTGTATCTGGGCAAGCCGACCAGTTGGGATGCCTTCGCCGTCGACCTGAAAGCGTGGCCTGCCTCGTTCGCGCACGATGGCAGCGGCTTGCACGTGCTCAGCGATCGCATCGTTTCGCCGACCCTGCGCGCGCAACGCGATCGATGGCTGGTGCAGTTTCCGCGGCTGCGCTGGTACGAATACGCGCCGGTGGCGCAGGA
>CBJMMB010000257.1:0-3619 GCA_966430775.1 uncultured Dyella sp.
CCAACGTTGAATTCCTTGCTCAGGTCCACGTTGAGCACGCCCTGCTTGTTGGCGAACGTGCCGGCGTGGAAGTAAGTGGGCGAATAGCCCTTGGTGTAGTACAGGTTGGTGTTGACGCTGTTCTGGATATCGAACACCAGGTTGTTCTCGCCGTAATCGGCCGAAACGTCCCAGTGCCAGCCGCCGTCGGTGTGGCCTTTCACGCCGAACACGAAGGCCGCATCGTTGGTGTGGTTGACGATCTGTGGAAGAAAGCCGTTCGGGTAGATCTCCGGCACGTTGCGTGCGGAGTTGTACGCACGGTAATAACCGTTGGAGGTGACGTCGCGCTTGCTGCCGTCGAGATAGCCGTACAACTGGATGTTCGGCGTGATGTCGTAGGCGAAGTTGAGCAGCAGCTGATAGGTTTTCTCGGCCGGATCGCCGTAGCGTTCGTAGGGATAGCCGGTGGTGTTGGTCGCGCCCGCGATGGTAGTGGCGCGATCGGTATTGGCCGAGCGGTTGGTATTCATCTGGCTCTGGTAATTCCAGGCCAGGCGCATCCATCCAGGCGCCTTGCCGTTGGCGGCGCCCAATGGGATGCCCACCGAACCCTGCACGCCGTTGTTGGCGCCATCGCTCTCGTCCATGATGCCGGCGTTGACGGTGACATCGTTGCCGCCCGGCTGGCTGCCGTGCTTGAGCACGATGTTGATCACGCCGGCGATGGCGTCGGAGCCGTACTGCGCCGCCGCGCCGTCACGCAGCACTTCGATATGGTCGATCGCGGAAATCGGAATGGAATTCAAATCCACCGGCGCCGAACCACGCCCCACCGCGGAGTTGTAATTGACCAGGGCGGAGGTGTGATAACGCTTGCCATCCACCAGCACCAGCACGTCATCGGGCGAAAGTCCGCGCAGCGAGGCGGGCCGGATGGCGTCGTTGCCGTCGTTGATGGCGGGGCGGGGAAAATCCAGCGAGGGGAGCACTGTGTTGAGCGCGCTGGCCAGATCCGTATAGCCGCTGGAGGAAAGATCGGCGGGCGAGATGATGTCGATCGGAGAGAGCGATTCGTCGGCGGTGCGATTGGATGCGCGGGTACCGGTAACGACGACTTGTTGAAGCTGTTTGGCGTTCTGCGGAGCGGATGCGTCGGCCGGCGTGTCATCGGCCCAGACGGCGGTGGTGAAGCCTAAACCTACAGAGAACATGGACAGCACGGCGGCTGACAACGGATGTCGAGCAAGTCGTTTCATTGGGATCCCCACAAAAGTTTTAAGGCAAAAGGCGTCCCTCCAAGGGAACTTGGATGTATGCAAATCACTGGTTTGCACCGCAGCAATGCGATTCCCCAGCTGCGGCAATTTGAGGCTATGACACGTGTTGCAGTGCGTCAATAGCCGGTCATGCCATGGCTATGCGTTTGACACATTTGTGTGCATGCGGGCGCGTTTTTGTGGGCCACGTTGGTGCAAACGCAGCATGGCGCGTGCGTTTTTGATTGATCGATCTACGCTTGCGCGGCCCATTGGCCCAATCGGCGCATGGCGCGATCGAGCTTGTCGTTCCACGGCAGGCCGCAACTCAGTCGCAGGCAGTCGGCGTAATCGCCGCGGCTGGAAAACAGCACGCCCGGCGAGGTGCCGATGCCGTCGCGCAATGCGGCTTCAAACAGTGTTTGCGTGTTTACGCCCGGCAATTGCAGCCATAGTGAAAGACCGCCTTGCGGCGTGCAGGCGCGCGTCGAGGCGGGCCAGTGACGCGCGATCGCCTCGTGCATGCGCTGCGCGTTGTCCGCCAGTGCGCGGCACAGCTGACGCAGATGGCGCTGCAGATCGTGGCGTTGCAGGTAATCGGCCAGCGCTAGCTGCGGCAGGCTGGCGCTGCCGACGGTGGAGAAATACTTGGTGCGCAACAGCGATTCGGTCCAATCGCCGCCGACCATCCAGCCGACGCGCAAGCCGGGCGCGAGGATCTTCGAGAACGAACCGCAGGTGATTACGTTGCCGTGCGTGTCCCAGCGCCGGAGCGGCGCAGGACGTTGGCCGGACCAGGCCAGCTCGCCGTAGATATCGTCTTCGATGATCACCGTCTTGTGCCGCGCGCAGCACTTCAACAGCGCCTGCTTGGCGGCATCATCGGTCACGCTGCCGAGCGGGTTGTTGAAGTTGGGCACCAGCACCGCCGCGCGCACCTTGTTCTGCTGCAGCAGTTGTTCCAGCCGCGCGACGTCGATGCCGCGGCCGGGCCGGTTCGGCACTTCCAGCACCTTGAGCTTCAACGCCGCGACCGCCTGCAGAATGCCGTGATAGGTCGGCGCTTCCACCAGCACCACGTCGCCGGGTTCGGTCAACGTGCGCAGGGCCAGGCTGATCGCTTCCATCGCGCCGGCGGTGATGACGATTTCATCCGGCGAAACGGTGACGCCGACTTGCGCATAGCGCTGCGCGATCTGCCGGCGCAAGGGGAGATGGCCTTGCGGCGGCGCGTAATCCAGCGCGGCCGTGGTGGTGTGGCGCAGGCAGCGCGACAACGATGCGGTGAGCGCTGCCTGCGGCAGCAAGGCTGGCGAGGGCGTCGCGCTGTGCAGCGGCAGCAGGTCGTTGCGCGCAAGCATGTCCAGCACGTCCTGCAGCATGGGATTGCTGACCGTGTTCGGCGTGCGCCGGCGTGACGGGCGCGTTTCGGGTGCCAGCGGCGCGGCGGCGCGTACGAAATACCCCGAGCGAGGCCGCGCCTGCGCCAGGCCTTCGCGCTCCAGTTGCAGGCAGGCCTGCACCGCGGTGGCGATGCTCACCTCGTGGCTGCGGGCGAGCTGGCGGATCGAAGGCAGCCGTTCGCCGGCGCGCAGCGTGCCCTGGGCGATCTGTGTACGTAGCTGGGTGGCGAGCTGTTCGTAGAGCAGCATGGGTGCGTTTTAACTGTACTGGTCGAAATGGAGCTTATCTGAATCTGTATTGGTGCGGAAAAGCGACCTATCTTTTGCATGCAGCAGAACAGTTTCGAAGCGCTCGTCATTCCGGCGAAAGCCGGACGTAGCGCGAAGCGCGGAGAACGTCCGAAGGACGGCCCCGAAGGGGTGAGCGAAGCGAATCATCCAGTGCAAACATGTTGTGCGAAGCACTCGTAACAAAGGTTTTGTGTGCTTCGCACGGCGTATTCGAACTGGATTCCGGCTTTCGCCGGAATGACGGTGAGGCCAGAGAAGCTTATGCAGAAGACCGATGCGATGTGAAAGGCTAAAACCGATGTTCGAACAACACAGCAACCGCACGCCACTATCCCAACTGCTCCTCGCTGAACTCCTCATCGGCTCGGTCGGCGTGTTCGTCCACGAAAGCGGCCAGGATGCAGTCACGGCCGTGTTCTATCGCTGCGTGTTCGGCAGCCTGTTCCTGCTTGGCTGGGGCCTGGCGCGCGGCCATCTGCGTGGCCTGTGGCAGGAGCGCACGCTGATCCGCGGCGCGATCCTGAGCGGCGTGCTGCTGGTGCTGAACTGGGTGTGCCTGTTTGCCGGCATGGCGCGTTCGTCGATTGGCGTGGCGACGATGGTGTACCACTTCTTTCCGTTCGTGATGCTGATTCTGGCGGCGCTGCTGCAAGGCGAGCGCACGCGTCCGGTCGATGTGATGTGGAC
>CBJMMB010000258.1:0-3609 GCA_966430775.1 uncultured Dyella sp.
ACACCAACACCAACACCAACACCAAGTCCGGCGCCCACTTCGACCCCTGCGCCAAGCCCGTCAGGTTCCGGCACCGGCACGACGTCGCCGGCCGCGCCCGATGCTCATTCGGCGGTGTTGTACCGGCCCGAAGCGGCGCTGTATGCGGCGGCGTCATCGGTAACGCGCCAGCTTGGCGTCATGCAGCTGGATAACTTCCATCTGCGTCAGGGCGATCAGTCGCTGCTTGCCGAAAACGGCAATCTGCCGGCAGCGTGGGGACGCATGTGGGGTGGTCATAGCGTGTCGTCACAAGGCGGCGACGTGAATCCGCGCTTCAGCGGCTCATTGAGCGGCGCGCAGGTCGGTCACGATCTCTACGCCGCGACCAGCGAAAGCGGCCATCGCGATCACTACGGCGTGTTCGTCGGTTTTGCACGCGCCGACGGCGACGTGCGAGGTTTCGCCGAAGGCGCGCAGAACCTGGGCGTCGGCCAGCTCGCGGTCGATGCCTACAGCGCTGGCGGCTACTGGTCTCACATCGCGCCCGGTGGCTGGTACACCGATGCGGTGCTGATGGGGAGCACGCTCACGCTCAAGCCGGTGTCGCGTGACGGTATGGCGACCCGCACGCATGGCCATGCTGTGATCGGTTCGTTCGAAGGCGGCTATCCGTTCGCACTGGGGCATGGCGTGACGCTGGAGCCGCAGGCGCAGGTGATCTGGCAGCAGCTGTCGCTGCACGATTTCAACGATGGCGTTTCCAACGTGTCTTTCAACAACGGCGATACGGTCGTCGGACGACTCGGCGTGCGCGTGTTCGGCAGTTATGTCAGCGCAAGCACCGCCTGGCAACCTTATGTGCGTCTCAACCTGTTGCGTGCGATCGGCGGCGACGACACCACCACCTTCGATGGCAGCACCTCCATCGTCACGCCGAGCCGGCAGAGCACCGCGCAAGTGGATGCCGGCGTCGTCGCAAAGTTTTCGCAGCGCGGCAGCGTGTATGGTTCCGTGAGCTATTCGACGAGCCTGGGTGGCGAGCACCAGCGTACGGTGGCGGGCAATGTCGGGTTGCGCTGGGCCTGGTAGAACGCGCCGTAGAACGCGCTATTTCTCGCTGCGTTTGTCGCTGGCTGGAGGTTTTTCCAGCCAGCGGCACAAACGCTCCCTTGCCTGTTCGTGCGTGAATGTGCGTTGCCTTTCCGCAGCGCGTTCTCCGCGTTCAATGCCGTCGCGCAGCAGCTTTAGCAGAGCTTGCTGCGTGGAGGGCGTGGCGGCCTCGCTGCGCTTGCTCATATGGCGTGCAATTCCTGCCTCAGAATTTGCCGAAGAGTTTCGGCGGTAAGCGGCGGTTCCGCGCTGATGGCGGCGCGCAGGGCCTCGTTGATGGCGGTTTGATAACCGGTGCCATTGGCTTCCGCGCGGGCACGAAACGCTTCAATGACGTCATTGTCGAGCATGATCGTGATGCGCGTTTTGCCGGGAGAAGCAATGACCGGCCCTCGTTTACCTTTGCTGAAATCGTATGGCTTGTTCATGGGTCTTTCCTGGCCTCCGAGTGGGCGAGGCTTGTGAATTACTGATGGAATCTCCTGGCTTATGCAAAATACTGAGCCGCTTCTCCTGGGCTTGCTTTGCGAGCCAAAATCAAACGCACTCGTCCGCGTCGCTGGCTCTACACCAGCACCAAGATACGCCCTAGCGCATCCCTGCCAAGGGAAACGAACCGCTGCTCGCCCGCCGCATCAGGATCTTCAATGGTGATCGCGAAAGGATCACGCAATGCTTGTTCCGCGTGAGCAAAGCTGATGCCGTGCTTTTTGAAATTTGTTGCCGCCTTGGCAAGGTCGAACTCAAGCTCCATGGCTGCAATATGCATATTTTATGCATATATGTCAAGCCAAAAAAAAGAACCCGGGTTTTGAGCCCGGGTTCGATTGAGCTGCGACGGCGTTATTTCGCGAGTGTGGTGAGCAACTGATGCCAGAACGCCAACTCAGCAGGCACCTCGCTGGCGGGAAGCTTCTCGTTCAAGCCATGCGCGAACGTGTCATCAGCCTTGGTGAACGCCCCATCCACACCGAAGCAAGGAATGCCCAGCGTGCGGAAATGCATGCTGTCGGTCGCGCCGTTGGACATGCCGGGAACGATCGGCACGTTGGGAAAACGCGCATGCACGGCGGCGGTGACTGCCGCCACGACATCCGGCCGCAACGGCGAGGCAGGGCTTTCCACCGGCGGAGGCGGCAGGATGGCGATCTTCGCAGTGGCGTCGCCGATCACCTGCGTGAGTGTGTTCTTGATCGAATCCACCGAGACGCCCGGGAAGATGCGGCAGTTGACGGTGGCGCTGACCGATTGCGGCAACGCATTGCGCGCATGGCCGCCGTGGATCTGCGTGGCCACGCAGGTGGTGCGCACCTGGCCGACGTAAGCCGGATCGGTGCTGATGGTGTCGGCTGCCTTCGTATCGTTCGGATTGTTCGCGAAGGCCAGCATGGCCTTGCCGAGCGCGCCCGGCGTGTGTTCGCCCTTGGCGCGCAGCGAGGCGAGGGTGATCGCGTTGTTCATCACCGGGAACTGATACGCGGCGAGTTTCTCCAGATCGTGCGAGAGCCGATAGATCGGGTTGTCGGGCGTCGGTTCGCTGGAGTGGCCACCCGGCGAGGTCAGGGTGATCTCGAAATCGGCATAGGTTTTCTCGGCGGCCTGTATTTCGTAGACCACCGGCTTGCCGTCGCTATCGAGCGTGCCGCCGCCGGCGTCCGCATTGAGCAGGAATTCGGCGTCGTGGTAGCGCTTGGCCAGTTCGCGGGTGGACAGCATGCCGGTTTCTTCGTCGCCGGACAGCAGCAGGATGATGTCGTGGCTGGGCTTGAAGCCTTCCTTCTTCAGGCGGATCAGCGTCTGCAGCATCACCACGTCGCCGGTCTTCATGTCCGCCACGCCGCGGCCGTAGAGATAGCCGTTTTCCTCTACCAGCGTGAACGGGTCGCGCGTCCAATCCTCGCGCTTGGCTTCGACCACGTCCATATGGCCGGAAAGCAGGATGGGTTTGCCCGCGCCGGTGCCGCGATAGCGCACGACCATGGCTGCGGTGTGATCGACCGGGATGATCTCGATATCCGAAGCCGCGAAGCCGTTGGCTTCCAGTTGCTTGGCGAAATAGCTGGCCAGTGTCGGCACCAGATCATGGCCTTGCGCGGTATGCACGGAGATGGCGTGACGCAGCATGTCCATGGTGGCGGGCATTTGCGCGGTGACCGCCGAATCGGCGGCCTGCACGGCAGCGCCTGTAAACAAGGCGATGGCACCGGCAAGAACGGTCTTGGCAAATCGCATAGGTCCCCTCGGGTCGGCTGATGTGGAAGCGCCAGCAAGGAGTACCACAGGGGTAGTCGCCTGTCAGTAGTGCATCAGGCATGGGAAACCCGAGATACAAAGAAAAAGCCCGGAGATCGCTCTCCGGGCTTCTTATTTTCCAACTGGAAACGAAGGCTTACTTCGCTTCCTTCTCCATCAGCTTGGCAACCATGCTCGCCGGCACTTCTTCGTAGTGATCGAAGATCATCGTGAAGGTGCCGCGGCCGCTGGTGGCCGAGCGCAGGAAGTTGATGTAGCCGAACA
>CBJMMB010000259.1:0-3606 GCA_966430775.1 uncultured Dyella sp.
TGGACGCGTCCGCGCATCGACCTGCCGCTGGCCTTCGCGCTGATGCTGCTGTGTGGCGTGGGGCTGGTCACGCTGTACAGCGCGGGCGACGCCAATCTCGGGCTGGTCGGCGGGCAGGCCGCGCGTTTTGCGCTGGGCGGCGCGTTGATTCTGCTGATGTCGCGCATTCCGCCTTCGATGCTGCGCAACTGGACGCCCTGGCTCTACGCCGGCAGCGTGATGCTGCTGGTGGTGGTGGCGGTCTTGGGCGAAGGGCGCGGCGCGGATCGCTGGCTCAACCTTGGCATCATGCGCTTCCAGCCATCGGAGCTGATGAAGCTGACCATGCCGATGATGGTCGCCTGGTACCTGCATCCGCGCCAGCTGCCGCCGAGCTGGAAGGACATCATCGTGGTCGGCGGCATGATCGCCATTCCTGCCGGCCTGATCGCCAAGCAGCCGGACCTGGGCACCGCCTTGCTGGTGGCGGCGGCCGGCGGCTTTGCGCTGTTTCTTTCCGGTATGGCGTGGTGGCGCATCGGCGTGCTGCTGGCGGGCGCGGCCGGCATGGTGCCGATCGCCTGGCATTTCATGCACCAGTACCAGCGCGATCGCATCCTCACCATGCTCAATCCGGAATCCGATCCGCTCGGCAACGGCTGGCACATCATCCAGTCGCAGATCGCGGTGGGCTCCGGCGGCGTGTTCGGCAAGGGCTTCGAGCAGGGCACGCAATCGCGCCTGGATTTCCTGCCCGAGCACACCACCGACTTCATCTTCGCCGTGTTCTGCGAAGAGTTCGGCCTGATCGGCGTATGCGCGATCCTGGTGCTGTACGCCTTCATCATCGGGCGTTGCCTGTGGATCGCGATGGAGGCGAAGGACACCTATTCGCGCCTGCTCGCCGGCGCGATCGGCATGAGCTTCTTCGTCTACGTATTCGTCAACGGCGGCATGGTGGCCGGCTTGCTGCCGGTGGTGGGCGTGCCGATGCCGATGGTGAGTTACGGCGGTACGTCGGCGGTGTCGCTCTTGGTGGGCTTCGGCGTGCTGATGTCGATCCATGCCAATCGTAAAGTGCATGATTGATGCGCCGTTCGATGTCCAAGGAATATCACTTCGAATGGCCATCCACGTTGGGTGCCCAACCTACGGGACGCTTCAGTAGGTTGGGCTGAGCGAAGCGAACCCCAACATGAATCTCTCGATGTTCCGACGAGCAAAAGCACGCATGCGTGTTAACCTCGCCCACATGAAGGGACGAACGATTTTCGCACTCGCCGCACTATGCTTCGCGGCACCTCTCACCGCTTGGGCCGATCATCCCGGCCAGGCGCAACTGGTGGCCGAAGTGGCGAAGGATACCGGCAAGGATCCGGCCGCCTTGAACGCACTGCTCAACGGCGCGCAGCGGCAGCAAAGCATTCTCGATGCGATCAGCCGCCCGGCCGAAGCCAAGCCGTGGAGCGAGTACCGGCAGATTTTCCTCACGCCCGCGCGCATCGATGCGGGCGTCGCGTTCTATCGCGAACACCAGGCGCTGCTGGAAAGCGTGGCCAAGAAGTATGGCGTGGCGCCGCAATACATCGTCGCCATTATCGGCGTGGAGACCTTCTACGGCCGCAACACCGGCAAGTACAAGGTGCTCGATGCGCTGGTGACGCTGGGCCTCTACTACCCGCCACGCGCCGCGTTTTTCCGCAACGAGCTGAAGACCCTGCTGGAACTGCCCAACTCGCAGCTCGCCGGCCCGCTCGCCACGCTCACCGGCTCCTACGCCGGCGCGCAAGGGTGGGGACAGTTCATGCCCAGCAGCATCCGCGATTTTGCGGTGGATGAAGATCACGACGGCCGCATCGATCTGCAGAATTCGATGCCCGACATCATCGGCAGCGTTGCCAACTACTTCGCCAAGCATGGCTGGGTCACCGGCGGCCCGGTCGCGGCCCGCGCGCAACCGGATGCGGCGGCCAAGCCGCTGACGGTGAAGGACGCCACGCCGCAATGGACGGTGGAACAGCTCGAAGCCTGGGGCTACGGCCCGCTGCAGCACCTGGATCCGGGCGCGCTGGCCAGCATGCAAACCCTGCAAGGCGCGAACGGTCCGGAGTATTGGTTCACCTTCCAGAATTTCCGCGTGATCACCACCTACAACCGCAGCGTGATGTACGCGATGGCGGTGAACCAGCTCGCACAAGCCATCGTGGACGGCGTCAACGACCAGGAGAACGCCACGCGATGAAGACGCTCTGGCGCCTGTCCTGGCCGCTTGCGATCACGCTGATGCTGGTCGGTTGCGGCGGCCACCGCAGTGCGCGACCGTCTTACGCGTCCACGCATGGTGGTAGTGGTTCCAGCCGCTACAGTTCCGGCTCCCGCAGCGTGTATGACGACACCAGCCGGCCCCAGAGCAGCCGCTACCGCAGCAACAGCGACAGCATTCCCGATGGCCCGCCGCCTGACGTAAGCAACCTGCCCGAGCCGGTGCCGAAGGTGGAAGCGCGTTCGCTCTACGGCAACAAGTCGCCATACACCGTGCTGGGTCGCACCTACAGCGTGCTGCCCTCGGCGCGCGGCTACGACGAACGCGGCATCGCCTCGTTCTACGGCAGCAAGTTCCACGGCTACAAGACCTCGAGCCTCGAGGACTACGACATGTACAAGTTCACCGCCGCCAGCAAGGTGCTGCCGCTGCCGAGCTACGCGCGGGTGACCAACTTGCAGAACGGCAAGAGCGTGATCGTGCGCATCAACGATCGCGGGCCGTTCCACGAAGACCGCGTGATCGATCTGTCCTACGCCGCGGCCGTGAAGATCGGCATCTGGCCCAAGGGCACCGGACTGGTGGAAGTGCAGGGCATCGATCCGTCGGCGCCACCACAGCAAGAGGCGCCTCCGCCTCCGCTTGCCACCGTTACGCCCGCACATCCGCCCAGTATTTACCTGCAAGTGGGCGCATTCTCCGATCCGGCCAATGCCGAACGCATCGCCGCGCAACTGCGCGTGGCGAATTTCGCGCCGGTGCAGGTGTCTGATGCGACGATTGGCGGCCGGCTCGTGCACCGCGTACGGGTAGGTCCGCTTTCCGACGTGGACAGCGCCGACCAGGTGAGTTCCAAGATCGAAAAAATGGGTCTGCCGCAGCCGCAGGTCGCGGTAGACTGACGTTTTCTGCCTAGAAATCAGGCGCCGTGCGCGCCGCATAAATAATTGGATGTAAAGCCGCCCATGAATCCGTTCCGCCGCCCCCTGCACCTTTTTGCTGCCGCCGCCCTGGTGTTCGGCGTCAGTGCCTTTGCACAGCAGACGCCGCCCAAACCCGTGCCGAACCCGCCGCCCGCGCCGGCCGCCGTGGCAGTACCGGTGCCGCCGCCGCCGGATGTCGACGCCAAGGCGTGGGTGCTGATGGATTACGCCACCGGCCAGGTGCTCGCCTCGAAGAATCCCGACCAGCGCGTGGAACCGGCCTCGATCACCAAGGTGATGACCGACTACGTCGTCTCGGCGCAGCTGGTGGCGGGCAAGATCCACATGACCGATCCGGTGACGATCAGCGAGCACGCATGGCGCGCCGGCGGCGCCGGCACCGACGGCTCCACCAGCTTCCTCAAGCTCAACAGCCAGGTG
>CBJMMB010000260.1:0-3604 GCA_966430775.1 uncultured Dyella sp.
CGGTAAGCAGGTCGGTCCAGATGGTCTGGATCGAATCGATCACCAGCACGCGCGGCCGTGTCGCGGCGACCTGATCGAGAATGCGTTCGATGCCCGTTTCGGCCAGCGCATGCAGCGGCTGCAATGGCAGATCGAGGCGTTGCGCGCGCGCTGCCACCTGCGCCAGCGATTCCTCACCAGTGACGTACACGCTGGACAGCTTTTCGCCAAGCTTGCCCAGCATCTGCAACAGCAGCGTGGACTTGCCGATGCCGGGATCGCCACCGATCAACACCACCGAGCCATCGACCAGGCCTCCACCCAGCACGCGATCCAGTTCGCCGATGCCGGTGAGTGTGCGCGATTCGGCCGTCACCAATACTTCGGTGAGCGGCGTGACGCGCGCTACGCCATTGGCCACGCCGGCGTAGCCACTTTGCCTGGCCGCACCCGCGGACTTAGATGCCGGCTGCACCACGAATTCCGACAACGTGTTCCACGCGCCGCATTCCACGCACTGGCCTTGCCATTTGTTGTGCTCGGCGCCGCAATCAGCGCAGACGTAGGCGGTTTTGGCTTTGGCCATGATGATAGGTAGTTAAAGTGCGATGAGGAGAGCTTAGCGTGCGGTGATCGCACGTCGCGAGACATTCCGTCTCTGATTCACGCCGATCCTGGAAACGCCAAACGTAGGCAGATCAGCCATTGAGCAAGCGCTGCTGAAGCAGCGAGTCCATGTCGCGACGGCTGTCGGCAATCAAATGAATGACGATATCGCCATCCTCCATGCTGTAAATCACACGCCAGGGAGGTTGAATGAGCTGCCTGTATTGCGTCAGCCCAAGCGCGACCAACTCGCGCGGCCGGCTTCCCCGATCCGGAAACTCGACCGGCGCATTGGCAAGACTCAAAATACGATCGGCGATGCGTTCGGCCTGTGCGATCGAATCATGATCGGCGATGTAATGGCAGATATCTTCGAGGTCAAGCCTGGCGTCGTCGGTCACTAGGACTCGGCAGGTCATTCTTGTTTCCAGCGTTTACGCAGACCCGCAATGACCTCTTCAATCGGGGTGACCTTGCCTTCTTCGACCTGCCGCTTGCCCCGCGCAAGTATCTTCAGCAAGGCAAGCGTTTCCTGGTTCTTTTCGTAAGAAGCGATGTCCTGGATCACCGCCTTGGCCTCGCCGTTCTGCGTAATGATCATCGGCTCATGCGTTTCGGCGAGCTGTTCCAGCACCTCCGCCGCATTGGCCTTGAGGTAACTGATCGGCTTGATTTGCGATGCCAGGCCCATGGCGGTCTCCGTTTGCGAGTGGACCGAATATAGTCCTTTATCAGTCCGGCCTCAACGATCGTCCTCGACGAACAGCACACGGCGCGTCATGCCGCACGTCAGGTCATAACTGATGGTGCCAGCCTGGGCGGCGACGATTTCCACCGGCAGTTCCGGACCCCACAACGTAACGCGATCGCCCACCTTGGCTTCGGGCGCACCGCGCAAATCCAGCGTGATCAGATCCATCGACACGCGCCCGACCAGCGGCACGCGCCGATCGCCGACCAGCACCGGCGTGCCGGCCACGGCGCTGCGCGGATAGCCGTCGCCATAGCCGACCGCCGCCACGCCCACCGGCATATCTTCCGGGCATTCCCACAGGCCGTTGTAGCCGATGCGTTCGCCGCGCTTGATGTGATTGATGGCGATCAGTCGCGTGGACAGCGTCATCGCGGCGCGGAAGCCGAAATCGGCGCCGCTTTTTCCTTCCACTACGGACAAGCCATAAAGCAGGCCGCCGGTGCGTACCCAGTCACCGCGCGCGTCGGGCCAGCCCAGCACCGCGGCGGAATTGGATAGCGAGCGCGGGCCGGCCAGCCCGCGCGTGGCCGCTTGAAAACGATCGAGTTGCTGACGTGTGCGCTCGCCGTCGAATACCTCGGACTCGGCGAAATGCGTCATCAAGCCGATATCCGGATCGATGCCGTCCATGCTCGCCAGTTGCGCGTGAACCGCGGCGACGCGCTCGGGCGCAAAGCCGAGCCGGTGCATGCCGCTGTCGACCTTCAGCCACGCGCGCAAACGGCCGCGCGTCGGCGAGGCTTCCGACAACCAGCGCAACTGGCTTTCATGGTGAATGGCCGCATCCAGCGCCAATCGCTGCATTTCCGCGATATCGCCGGCTTGATCCGGCCCCGACAGCACCACGATGCGCTGCCGATGACCTGCTGCACGCAAGCGCAAGCCATCGCCCAGCGACGCCACCGCAAACGCATCGGCATCGCCATCCAGCGCGCGCGCGACGCGCTCCAGGCCGTGACCGTAGGCATCGGCCTTGACCACCGCAATGACCTTGGCGGGCGCGGCCAGCTCACGGATTCGCGCAAGGTTGTGGCGCAGTGCGCCCAGATGGATGGTGGCGACGGTGGTACGGCTCATGCTCCGGACGGCTTGAGTTGGTTGGCAGAAAAGCGAACCATGCTAGGCCCGCTGGCGCATAGCGTAGCGGGCCGCGCGTGTCCGGTCAGGGCGAAGAGATGGCCGTGCGCGGGCAGCACGCGCTAGAAGTGCCCGGTGTACGAATCGGGACTGTAGTTCTCGAACTTGGTGTAGTGGCCGAGGAAGGTCAGCTTCACCGTGTCCGTGGGGCCGTTACGCTGCTTGCCGATGATGATCTCGGCCAGGCCTTTGTCCGGCGATTCCTTGTTGTAGTACTCGTCGCGGTAGATGAACATGATCACGTCGGCATCCTGTTCGATAGCGCCCGATTCACGCAGGTCCGACATCATCGGGCGCTTGTCCGCGCGCTGTTCCAACGAACGGTTCAACTGCGACAGCGCGATCACCGGCACGTTGAGTTCCTTGGCCAGACCCTTCAGCGAGCGCGAGATTTCCGAGATTTCGGTGGCGCGGTTTTCCTTGTTGCCGGGCACCTGCATCAGCTGCAGGTAGTCGATCACAATCAGGCCGAGACCGCCGTGCTCGCGCGCCAGGCGTCGCGCGCGCGAACGCAGTTCCACCGGTGAAAGGCCCGGCGTGTCGTCGATGAAGATCTTCGCTTCGGACAAGAGCGCAATGGCGTTGGTGACGCGCGGCCAATCCTCTTCGGCCAGGTCGCCGGTACGCAGGTGTTGCGCATGGATGCGGCCCACCGAAGAGATCAGACGGAAGGCCAGCTGCGAAGCGGACATTTCCATCGAAAAGATCGCCACCGGTTTCTTGGCGCGCAGCGCGCAGGCTTCGGCGATATTGACCGAGAAGGCGGTCTTGCCCATCGACGGACGTGCCGCCACGATGATCAGATCCGAAGGCTGCAAACCGGAAGTGAGATTGTCCAGATCGGAAAAACCGGTGGAGATGCCGGTGAGCTGGCCGCGGTTCTGGTAGCGCTCGTGCAGCTGGCGGAAGGCGTCTTTCACCGCCTCGCGCATGGACACGGTGTCCTTCTTGCCGCGCGCGCCCGATTCGGCGATGTGGAACACGCGCTGCTCGGCGGTTTCCAGCACCTCGTGCACGGTCTTGCCTTCGGGGCGGTAACCGTCTTCGGTAATCGCGGTACCGGCGTCGATCAACTGCCGCAGCACGGATTTCTCGCGCACGATTTCGGCGTAGGCAATGATGTTGGCC
>CBJMMB010000261.1:0-3596 GCA_966430775.1 uncultured Dyella sp.
TGCTGCCCGACTCGGCGCCGACAGCGGTGTGGTGGGTGGTGCATGCGCTGCGCTACGCGTATCTATGGACAGCGATCTGCGCCGTGCTCGGCTGGGGTCACGCCTATCTCAACCGTCCGTTCCGCTGGCTGCCGTATGCGCGCGATGCGGTGTATCCGTGGTACGTGCTGCACCAGAGCCTGCTGCTGTTGTTCGCGTGGCAGTTGATGCCGCTGGGGCTGGGGCCAGTTGTGGAGCCTGTGTTGATCATCGTTTGCACGATCGGTGGATGCGCGGTGTTGCATGAGTGCGTGATTCGGCGTGTGCGCTGGTTGCGGCCGGTGTTTGGAATGGAGGCGATGCCGCGCGCGACGGCTATCGCGTCCATACCGATGACACAGCGCATTGCTGACGACATTGCCTGATGCCGCAACGGATAGTTGGTATCCCTGCGCGAATCAACAAGAGTGATAGTGGGCCGGATATCCTCCGGCCCTTTTTTTGCTCTCAGATCGCTACGTCAGACCTGAGGCAGATAGCTGGGCCTGGCCGCCGTCATGCCCTGCTTCACCTGCTCGGTGCGCTCGTCGGCCAGCACCTCATCGAGACCCGCTTCGAGTCCGTCGAGCGCGCGCTTGACGATCTCTTCCGGGCTGGACTTCGGCACATCGAACCCGCGTGTGAGGTCGGTATCGACGTAGCCCATGTGCAAGGCCAGCACCTGCGTCTTCTGCGCCGCCAGTTCGTTGCGCAGGCCATTGGTGAGCGACCATGCAGCGGATTTGCTGGCCGAATAAGCGGCCAATTCGCCGCCGTTCACCCACGAGGCGACCGACAACACATTGAGCAAGGCGCCGCCGCCGTTGGCTTTGAGAATCGGCGCAAACGCTTTGCTCATGCGCAGCACGGCGAAGAAGTTGGTCTCGAAGATACGCCGTGCAACGTCTTCACTGTCCGGCGCAAAAAAGCTGCCGGGCTGGGCAATGCCGGCATTGTTGATCACCAGCGTCACATCCGAGGCCAACGCTGCAGCGGCCGCCACGTCATCGGGCTTGGTAACGTCGAGTCGAACGGGATGAACGCCGGGCGGCAGGACGGCTTCGAGGTCACGCGTTCCCGCATAAACCTTGCGTGCACCTCGAGCCATCAACTCACGCACGAATGCCAGTCCAATGCCGCGATTGGCACCGGTGACAAGAACCACCGCATTTTCAATTTTCATAAGCAACTCCGGGAATGGGGGAAAGTCTTACTTGACCTTGATGACGACCTTGCCCTTCGCGCGGCCTGCTTCGACATAGGCCAGGGCTTCGTTGGTCGATTCGAATGGAAAGACCCGATCGATGACGGGACGGATCGCCCCCGCCTCGATAAGCCGGGTGATCTCGCTCAGTTGGTGTCCGTTGGCTCTCATGAAGAGGAACGAATACGCCAGGCCGCGCCGAGCCGCTTTTTTCCTGACGCCGGAACTTAATAGACGGACGATCGCACGCAGGAACCACGGTGCGCCAATTCCTTTTGCAAACGCAGGATCAGGCGGGCCGGAAATGGAGATAAGGGTTCCACCAGGCGCAAGCACACGCAGGGATTTCTCAAGCGCCGCCGCATCCTGGCTATGCAGGACCACGTCGTAGTTCTGCAGCACTTTCTCAAAATCGTCCTTTTTGTAGTCGATGACGATGTCTGCGCCGAGGCCCTTCACCAGGTCGATGTTGACGCCGCTCGTGGTGGTGGCGACCGTAGCCCCGAGATGCTTGGCCAGTTGAATGGCGAAGCTGCCAACGCCACCGGACCCGGCCTGGATGAAGACCTTCTGCCCCTTCTTCAGATGGGCTCTTTCGACCAATGCCTGCCATGCCGTCAAGCCGACCAACGGGATCGATGCGACTTCTTCCATGCTGAGGTTCCTGGGTTTAAGCGCGACATCGTTTTCATTCACGGCAATGCATTGCGCAAACGTGCCGATGCGATGATCGGCCGGCCGCGCATAGACTTCATCACCGACCTTGAATTGCCGAACGCGCGAACCAACGCGAGTGACGACACCGGCTACGTCATGTCCCAGTACCAACGGCAGGCGATAAGGAAGGATCAGCTTGAACCCGCCGCTTTTGATTTTGGAATCCAGCACGTTTACGCCTGCGGCATGAATCTCGATCAGCACGTCGTCGTCCCGCAACGTGGGCTCCGGCACCTGGACAAGCCGCATCGGATCCTTCTTGCCGTACCGATCAATGATGAATGCCTTCATGTGTGGTGTCTCTCGTAGGTGGAGCAGGACAAGGCATTGGTGGCCTACGCTTCAAGTCGCAGATCTTTTCGAATTCCCGCATCCAGCACACCAGCGGGCGCAAAGCGGCGCAGCCATCGCATGCGACTGGCCAAGCCCGGCGCATAGCGCATCTTCGGACGAACCGCCCCAGCTGCCTTCAGCACCATCTCGGCGACAACTTCAGGACCGTCCGCCCCCGCAAGCACCTCCTTCACCCGCTTGCCCACACTCGCGCGGACTTCGCGGTACACATCGAGAGGTGCATCGGGATTCACCAAGTTCGCGTCGAACGACGTATTGATGTACGCGGGCTCGACGACCGAGACACGAATGCCCATCGTGCGCAGCTCGTGGTCGAGCGCTTCCGAATAGCCCGCGACGGCGTGCTTGGTGGCGGAATACAGCGCCATGTACGGCATGGGCAGGAAACCAAGCACGGAGCCGATGTTGATGATGCGGCCGCTACCTTGTTGTCGCATGTGGGGAACGACGGCGCGCGTCATCCGGACGATGCCCATGAAGTTCGTATCGAAGATCGCCTGCGCCTGCGCGATGGAACTTTCTTCCGCAGCCGCCGGCGCGACGCCGAAGCCCGCGTTGTTCACGAGCAAATCGATACGTCCGACGCGCCGAATAACTTCCCCGACGAACGCCTCGACGGATTCCTCCTGCGTGACATCGAGAGGCAAAACCTCGAACGATCGCTTCCCCGTCAGCCCAGCACGCCTGCTGGTGCCAAGGACGGTGTAGCCCGCCTTGGCGAGCCGGTCCGCCGTGGCTTCGCCAATGCCCGAAGACGCCCCGGTGACCAGGGCGATACCCATGCCATTCTTGTTCATCATTCAAAACCCATGTGAAGTGGACCGTTCGCCATCGAAAGTTACTATCGATTTGAAATCGACTATACTATCGATTCGAAAGTAAGTCACTATCGAAATGATATGAACGATAAAAATTTTTCCGATGAGCCCTGCCCCATCGCGCGCAGCCTGGCCTTCGCGGGCGACGGGTGGAGCATCCTGATCCTGCGGGACGCCCATGCCGGACTTACGCGCTTTGACCAGTTCCGCAAAAGCCTGGGTATCGCGCCGACCATCCTGACCAAGCGGCTGGCAACGCTGACCGAGGAGGGACTGCTGGAGAAACACCGCTATTCGGAACATCCACCACGCGAGGAATATCTGCTGACGCCGGCCGGCCGCGATTTCCTGCCCGTGCTATTCATGATCGGCGCGTGGGGGCGCCAACACCGTGGGGGCGGCAAGCTGACGCGCTTTCTCGACGCGGAAACAGGCACCGAGATCAAGGCGGTGGCCATCGATGAGGTTACGGGTGCCAAGATCGG
>CBJMMB010000262.1:0-3594 GCA_966430775.1 uncultured Dyella sp.
GGCGGTTGGTGACGCGCAAGGTGACCGTGCTGCCCTCTTTCCAGCGCAGCGTCGGACCGGGAACGCTTCCGTTGATCGCGGTGGCGATGCGCATGCGGCCGGTGTAGTCGACCGGCATCTCGGCGATGCTCAGATCGAACTCGGTGCCTTGCAATGTCGTCGGGAATGCAGCAGCCGGTTGCGCACGCGCGCCTGGCGACGACCAGGTGCCGAGACCGGCCACCACGCCGCCCAAGGCCAGGCCGTGGACAAATCGCCGGCGCGACAGATCCACTGCCGGCGTAGAGAAAAATCGTTTCATGGAAAAACGCTCGTATCGGAGCGCATCTTCAAAGATGCAGATCACGCCTCACACGCGCTGCAAGCGACGTGAAGACGCCGACTAGATCAGCGAGCGCTCAAGCAAGCGGAGGTCGCAATGGAGGACGCGTCGGTTGGGCCAGCGTATCCGGCGCCCATGACGGAATATCGAACGATCGCCACGATACGGCAGCCAGGACGTAGTCGTCAGCGGGAACGACCGCCAGGCTGCACAGCAGGGGGCAATGGCACGGTGATTTCAAAGACGCGTGATCGCCGTTCGCGTGCGTGTCGCAGCACGGATCCGATGCCGCATGTCCCACCATGACAGGCCCGTGCGTGCCTGCTGACATATGCGAAACCATCGCGCCGCCGGCGGCGTGCAAAGGCATGGACGAGGCCATCCACGACATCACCACCAGCATCAGCCACGCCATGGCGCTCAAGGCGCGAAGCGCGCGGGAGCGATGGAGTTGGCGCAGTGACGGAACCATGCGGCGAGCTTACCGCTCGTGTCCGCTGCTCTCAACTCTGGAGCCGGGTCAGGGTTGCGGTTTTTTCTATTGCGGCGTCTGCTTCAAGTGTTCGCGCAAGGCGCCAACGTCCGACTCCGATACGGCATCGGCATGATTGCCCCATGCATTTCGTATATAGGTCACCAGCGCGGCAACTTGCGCATCGTCGAGTTTCTCCGCAAAGGCCGGCATGGCCAACGCGGTAGGCGCCGCTTGCGTCGCGGGCAACCTGGCGCCGTGCAACACGGTGGCCACTACGGTATCCGGCTCGGCGGCCATCACGCTGCTGTTGCCGCGCAGTGCCGGAAACACGCCGGGCTCGCCGCCGCCGTCTTCCATATGGCAACCGGTGCACTGGTCTTCGTAGATGCCGGCGCCATCGCGCATCACTTGCGCATCGGCAGCCGACGGATGGTTCGGCTTCGGTCCCGGCACGTCCTTCAGATAGACGGCGATCGCCTGCAAATCGGCCTGCGTCAAGTACTGGGTGGATTGCTCCACCGTTTCCGCCATGGGGCCGGCGGCGCTGGCTTGCCGGCTGTGCCCGGTGTGCAGGTAATCGACGATGTCCTGTTCGCTCCATCCGCTCAAGCCGTCATCGCTACCTTGTCCCAGGTTCGGCGCATAGACGTTTTCGGCGAAACCACCCTGCAGGGGATGTTCGCGGTCCGCCGCGCCGAGAAAATTCTTGCTGGAATGGCAGGCGCCGCAGTGGCCCGCACCCTGCACCAGGTATGCGCCGCGGTTCCATTGCGCGGATTTGTCGCTGCGATAGGCATACGTGCCCGGATGAAAATACAAGGTGTCCCACATCGCCATGCTGTGCCGGTTGCTGATCGGCCACGGCAGTTCCGGTTCGCGATCCACCTGGCGCACGGGTTCCAAGGTATCCAGATAAACCTTGATGTCGTGCACATCGGTGCGGCTGAGCCGGGTGAACCATGGATAAGGAAACGCGGGAAACAGATGCTTTCCCTGCCGGTTGATGCCGTTGTGCATGGCTTTGTAGAAATCCTCGTCGGTCCACGCGCCGATGCCGGTATCGCGATCCGGTGTGATGTTGTCCGAATAGATCACGCCAAACGGCGTGGGCACGGGACGTCCGCCCGCAAACGGCGCACCGCCTTGCACGGTGTGGCAGGCTTCGCAATCGCCCGCGCGTACCAGATACCGTCCGTGCGTCATGCTGACGATGTCATGCGAACCCAGGCCGCCATGCATCGCGGACAAGGATGCGGTAGCGCAAGCCAGCAGGATCAGCGTGAGCGCGATACGTTTCATGGCTACATCAGCGGCCCCGGATGCTTCATGTAGCGCCGGATGGCGTCCGCCGCCCAGAACGCCAGCGCACCGACCGTGCCGGTCGGGTTGTAACCCGGGTTCTGCGGATACACGCTCGAACCCAGCACGAACAGATTGGGCACGTCCCACGATTGCAGGTAGCGATTCACGACACTGGTGCGCGGATCCGTGCCCATCGCCGCGCCACCGGTGTTGTGCGTGGTCTGGTACGGCACGTCGGAGTAGTGGCCCGAACGCTGCTGCACGTTCAAGCCCTTGATGGGCATCGCCCGCGCAATGCGCGCGCCCTGGTCGGTGATGTAGGTCGACATCGCATGCTCATTGGGCTGGAAGTCGAAGGTGAGGCGCAGCAGCGGGTTGCCGTACACGTCGGTATAAGTCGGATCCAGATCCAGATAATTGTTGCGATAACTCATCACACTGCCGTGGCCCTGGATCCAGGTGGAGCGCAGGTAATCCTCGTGCACGGCCTTTTTCCAGGCGGAACCCCACTTGGGCGTTTTTTCCGGCAGGTATTCCTGCAGAATTGGCCGTCCGCCGGTATTCCACAGGCATAGATAACCGCCGCCGATGAAATTCAGCGGTCCATGGTCGAAATTGTCGCCATTGAAATCGTCGACCACCTGCCCCAACGCACCGGCGCCCATGAAGGGATTGATGATGTCCTTGAACGTGACGCCGATGGTGCTGCTCATCTGGTAGGCATAATTGCGCCCGACCACGCCCTGGCCGGTGTTCGGATCGTAAGGCGTGCCGATCTTCGACAGCAGCAACAGATGCACGTTGTGATACGCAAACGCGCACAAAGCGACCAGGCCTGCCGGCTGCTCGTAAACCTTGCCGCTGGCATCGACATAGGTGACGCCGGTGGCCTTTTTGCCGGAAGAATCAGTATTGACGCGCGTAACGTCGCAAAAGGTGCGAAAACTGAAGTTGGGCTTCTTCAGCAGCACCGGCAAAATGGTGGTCTGCGGGCTGGCCTTGGAATAATTGCCGCAACCGAACCATTCGCAAAAACCGCAAAAGGTGCACTGCCCCATTTGCACGCCGAGCGAATTGACGTATGGCCGGGATGTATTGGCGGCCGGACAAGGAAACGGATGCAGCCCAAGGTCTTTCGCTGCCTTGTCGAACAGCGTGGTGGATGCGCTGCGCTTTAACGGCGGCAGCGGAAAATCGCGGCGGCGCGGCCCTTCGAACGGATTGCCGCCCGGCTGGATTTTCCCGCCGATATTTCCTGCTTGTCCGGAAATACCGCAAAGATATTCCCAGCGATCGTAATAAGGTTCCAGCTCGTCGTAGGTCACGCCCCAGTCCTGCAGGTTCATGTCGGGCGGAATGAACTTCTTGCCGTAACGCTGTTCGATATGGCTGCGCGCAAGGAAATCGGTGGGCAGGAAGCGCCAGTTCTGTCCGTTCCAATGCACACCGGCACCGCCCACGCCCGCCGCGGGCAGGAAGGAACCGAGCTTGCGCA
>CBJMMB010000263.1:0-3594 GCA_966430775.1 uncultured Dyella sp.
TCGTGATGGATCGCTTCGGCCGGCGGTTCGCGGCGAGGGCTCAGCTCCACCAGATACATCGCCGCCAGCACCAGCGCGCCACCGCAGAGCATGCGCCAGGTCAGCACATCGCTGCCGAAAGCCACTGCAAAGGCCGCTGCGAAAACCGGTTCGGTGGTCATCACGATCGCCGCACGCGTGGCCGGAAGATGCGCTTGCGCCCAGGTCTGCATCAGCATCGCGCCGGCGCCGGCGATCAAGGCCATGTACAGCACCGCGATCCATGCGTTGCGATCGGGCGGCAGCGTCGGGCCGCCGTGGCCGGAGGTGGCCAGCAGGCAGACCAAGGCAATCACCGCCATCTGCACTGCGGACAGACCGAACGCTTCATCAGCGCGCGACCAGTGACCCAGCGCCACGATATGCAAGCCGTAGAGCAGCGCCGATAGCAGCGTGAGCCACACGCCCAGATCCACCGAGAACCCGTTGAGCGACAGCAAGGCCAGACCCAGCGTGGCCAGCCCCACCGCCAGCCACACACTGACCGGCATGCGCTGGCGCAGCAGCACGGTGGCGATGATCGGCGTAAACACCACGTACATGCCGGTGACGAAACCGCTCACGCTCGGCGAAATCAGCGACAAGCCCCAGGTCTGCAGCAACTGCCCCGAACCGTACAGCGTGCCCAACACCACACCGCGCCAAAGCTGACGGCGTTCCAGCCGCGCGACCTGGCGATGGAACAGCGCAAACATGAAAACCGCCGCGACGATGAAACGCACGGCGAGGAAATCCGCCACCGGCATGCGATCGACCACACCCTTGATCATCACAAAGGTGGAACCCCACACCGCCGTCATCACCAGCAGACCGATGGTCGCCAGCAGGCCCACGCGCGAAGGCGCGCTCATCGCGCCATCATCCGCAACCACTGCCCCGGAATTTTCAGCAGGAAACGTAGCCAGATACCGAACCACACCACCATGGCGAGCAGAGGATTTCGCGCGGATGGATCGAACTTGCGGAACCAGCGCCACATGCCGCGGTGCTTGTGATAGCTCACGAACACCGGGCGATGCTTGCTCGAGCCGCCCTTGCCGTGTAGCACGCGCACATCGCCGGCCAGCAGCACACGCCAGCCTGCATCGCGCACGCGGCGGCACAAGTCCAGGTCTTCGCAATGCAGGAAATACTTTTCGTCGAAACCGTGCAACGTTTCGAACACGTGATCGCGGATCAACATCACCGCGCCGGAAACGGCCTCTGCTTCCACCACGTGATCGGGAATGCTGTGTGCATTGACGCCGCCGCTGCGCTTGAACAACGTGGCGAGTGCGCGTCCCAATACCGGATCGCGGCGGAACGACGCCGGATCGGGCATGCCCTTCGCATCGCACACCACCGCGCCGACCAGGCCGGCCTTGTGTTCTGTCGCCAGCACGTCCAGCAAACGGCGCAGGCTGGCGTCGTCGATCAGGCAATCGGGATTGAGGATCAGCAAGGCATCGCCGTGCGCCTGCGACGCGGCGCGATTCACCGCCGGACCAAAACCGAGGTTGGCGTGGTTGTAGATCACCTTGAAACGCGCGTCGTTTTCGCGCGCGCGCGCGATCGCTTGCGGAATGCCGTCGGAGGATGCGTTGTCGATCAGCAGCAGTTCGAGCGGAACCGTGCACGCGAGCACGCTCTTGACGCAGTCGCGCAAGCTCGGGCCGCTGTCGGCCGAGACGATGATTACGCTGAGCTGCGTATGGGACGGATCGAATGCGGGCATGTCGTGGCTTGCTTGATGGCTGATTACGGCAACGCGTTTTTCGTAGCGACCGTCATCCCTGACGGCCATCTTCGCGAACGCAAGGCCGGTTTCGCGGCCGTGACGTCACGAGGATGAGGTATCCCCCAACACATCCTGACCCAGCACATGCGACAGCGCCAAAGGCGGCTGATCGTCATGGCGGTTCAACCAGGCCTCGCCGGCATGCCAACCATACAGTTGCCAGCCGCGCAGCCGGTACTGCTTGCGGTGCTCGCGATCGTACAGCACCACGCCCTGCCCCGCCGTCATCGGCATCGCCAGCCAGCGCTGTCCCGGCGCCATCGACAGCTGCGGCTCGATGTTATCGATGCGCGCATCGGCGCCGATGCGGCAGCGATGCGTGTCGATCATGCGGATATCGGGCATGCGGTCATCCAAGGGCAACCAGGTCGGCGGCAGCAGCTCGATCAAGGTATCGGCAGGACCGATCGGCGCCATCGCCATCTCGCGCCACTCGGGCGACGCCGCAGCCAGCGCCGCATTGCGTTGCGAGCGCCGATCCTGCCACGACTCCAGCAGCACCAGCAGCGAAAAACCGACCAGGGCCGCCAGCATCGTCAAGGTAAGCCCGAGCGCGCGATGATCGAATGCGAGATAGCTGGCGATCAACAGCCCGGCCAGGCCCCAGCGCAACGCCCGCCGCAACGTGCTGGCGTAAGGCTGCAAGTAGGGCGAGCGCGTCGCCTGGATCACTGCCAGCGCCAGCAATAACGGCAAGCCCGTCCACCATGGCAGGCATGCCAGCAACACCATCCAGGCCATGGCCAGCGCATGCGCCGGCCATCGGCGTCGTAACGCGGCCAGCCTCAGCCGCACCACACCCTGGCGTTGCGGAACATGCGCATCCACGGCGAATCCTCGCCCCAGGATTCCGGATGCCAGCTCATCTGCACGGTGCGGAACACACGTTCCGGATGCGGCATCAGGATGGTGACGCGGCCATCCGCGGCGGTGAAACCGGCCAAGCCGCCGGGCGAACCGTTGGGATTGAGCGGATAGTGCTCGGTGGGCTTGCCGCGGTTGTCGACGAAACGCACCGCGCCGCCCGCCTTGGAAGGACTGCACCAGGCCGGAAAGTTCACCCGCCCTTCGCCGTGCGCGACCGCCACCGGAATGCGTGCGCCGTGCATGCCCTTGAAGAAGATGCTGGGCGAATCGAGCACTTCCAGCGTAGCCAGGCGCGCTTCGTATTGCTCGGAGGCGTTGCGCAGGAATTTCGGCCAATGCTGCGCGCCGGGGATGATTTCCTTGAGCTGGCTCAGCATCTGGCAGCCGTTGCACACGCCGAGCGCGAACTTGCTGGTGTCGGCGAAGAACGCACTGAACTGCGCGCGCAGCGCATCGTTGTAGAGGATCGACGCCGCCCAGCCGCGGCCGGCGCCGAGCACGTCACCGAAGGAGAACCCGCCGCACGCCGCAAAGCCGCGGAAATCGGCGAGCATGACGCGCCCGCTGACCAGGTCGGACATGTGCACGTCCACCGCCTCGAAGCCGGCGCGCGTGAACGCCGCGGCCATTTCCACCTGGCCGTTGACGCCCTGCTCGCGCAGGATCGCCACGCGCGGACGCGCACCCTTGCTGATGTACGGCGCCGCGATGTCCTCGGCCGGATCGAAAGTCAGCTTCGGATGGATGCCGGCGTCGGCATCGTCGATACGCCACTCCAGTTCCGCATCGGCGGTGACCGGGTTGTCGCGCAGGCGCTGCATGGCGTGGCTGGTTTCGTTCCAAGCCTTGAACAGCTGCGTCCAGTTCCACTTGAACAGCGTGTCGCCGTTGAGGAACAGCTTGATGCCGAG
>CBJMMB010000264.1:0-3591 GCA_966430775.1 uncultured Dyella sp.
CGCAAGCGAAACTGGATCGGGAACGTGAGCTTCACGTAGGTTGGGGTGCAAACCCCAACGTCAACGATGCAGCGCGCGATGCGCAATATCCTTGCGGCAGAACGCGCCATCGAAGTGAATCTTCCTGATCGCGTCGTAGGCATGTTCACGCGCCGCCGCGATGTCCTTGCCCAATGCGCAGACGGTCAGCACACGACCGCCCGCGGTAATGGCAAGGCCTTGCGCATCGAGCTTGGTGCCGGCGTGGAACACTTTCACATCCGCGCCGAATTCCGCATCCAGCCCTTCGATCACGTCACCGCTCTGCACCTTGGCCGGATAGCCGCGCGCCGCCATCACCACGCCGATGGAAGGACGCACGTCCCATTGCGCGTGCGTGTGGTGCAGGTTGCCGTCCAGCGCCGATTCGATCAGATCGACCAGATCGGATTTCAAACGCAGCATGATCGGCTGCGTTTCCGGATCGCCGAAGCGCACGTTGAATTCGATCACTTTCGGCGCGCCCTGCTTGTCGATCATCAGACCGGCATAGAGGAAACCGATGAACGGCGCGCCTTCGGCGGCCATGCCGCGCAGGGTCGGCTCGATCACTTCCTTGAGGATGCGTTTTTCCACTTCGGGCGTGACCACCGGCGCGGGCGAATACGCGCCCATGCCGCCGGTATTGGGGCCAAGGTCGTTGTCGTCGCGGCGCTTGTGGTCCTGGCTGCTGGCCATCGGCAGCGCATGGGAACCGTCGCTCATCACGATGTAGCTGGCTTCCTCGCCGTCGAGGAATTCCTCGATCACCACGCGCGAAGATGCGTCGCCAAAGGCATGCGCGCCGAGCATGTCATGCAAGGCGAGTTCGGCATCGCTCAACGTCAGCGCCACCACGACGCCTTTGCCCGCCGCCAGGCCATCGGCCTTGATCACGATCGGCGCGCCGTGTTCGCGCACGTAGGTCAATGCTTTGTTGAGTTCGGTGAACACCGCATAGCGTGCGGTGGGAATGTTGTGGCGTAGCAGGAAATCCTTGGCGAAGGCCTTGGAGCCCTCCAATTGCGCGGCGATCGCGCGCGGCCCGAAAATGCGCAGGCCTGCCGCGCGGAACTTGTCGACCACGCCGGCCACCAGTGGCACTTCGGGGCCGACCACGGTCAGCTCCACTTTTTCGGCCTTGGCGAGTTTCAGCAGGCCCTCGATATCGGTCACCGCCACATCGGCGTTGCGTACGCCGTGCTCGCGCGCCGTGCCAGCATTGCCGGGCGCCACGATCACTTCGCTCACGCGGCGCGATTGCTTGAGTTTCCACGCCAGCGCGTGCTCGCGGCCGCCGTTGCCGATCACCAGAACCTTCATGCCTGCTCCAACTGCTTAAAAACCACACAAGAACGCGCATTGTAGGCTGGGATGACAATCCCGGCACCCAGCAAGGCGGGAAAGCTGGGATTGTCATCCCAGTCTACGGACCCGGCGAGGGTCAGGTATGCAGCAAGGCCAGCAAGGCCGCGCGCGGCAACTTGCCGGTTTCGTTGCGCGGCAGGCGCTCGACCAGGCGCAGCGGGCGTGGCAGGAACACCGGATCGATCGCGGCACGCAGGGCGTCGAGGATGGCTTGTTCGTCCAGCCCCGGCGCCACCGCCAACGCCGCAATGCGCCGCACGCCGATGGCGTCGGCGTCATCCAGCTGGAACACCACGCCATCGTCCACGCCGGGAATGTTCAGCAGGCGGCGCGTGAGATCGCCCAGCGACGCACGCTTGCCGGCGATCTCGAGCAGGTCGGCGTGGCGCCCGCACAGTTCGAAGCTGCGGCCTTCGTCGTGCAGGGTGACGATGTCGGCCAGCACCGTGGGCGCATCCAGCTGCGGCGCTTCGATCTGCGTGCCGTCCGGTTGCGGGTGCAGGTGCACACCGTGATAGAGCGACCAGCGGCTGTCCGCGGTGACGCGGCGCGAGGCGAAGGCGCAGGTTTCAGTGGAACCGAACACCTCCAGCAACGGCGCATCGAACGCCTGTTCAGCCAGCGCCGCCAGTTCGGGCGGCATCGGTGCGGTGGCCGAGAGCATCGCGGCCAGCGGCGGCAGCGTTACGCCCGAGGCCACCAGCGCGCGCAGATGCACCGGCGTGGTCACCAGCACGCGCGGCGCCGGCATGCTTTCCAGCGCCACGGCGATGTCGGCCGGAAAGAACGGGCGACCGGAATGCACCTGCACGTCGCCCAGCAACGGCAGCAGGATCGACATTTCCACGCCGTAGATATGTTGCGGCGGCACCGTCGCCACCACCGAAAAGCGCTCGCCAACCACCTGGTGCAGCATGCGCAAATTGCCGGCCGTACTGGCATGCAGGCTGCGCCAGGTCTTGGCATTCGAACGCGGCGTGCCGGTGGAACCGGAGGTATAGCCCACCGCCACCGTCTGCAGCGCGGGCATGGCCGGCCATGCGAGGTCAGCGGAAACGGTCTCGTGCACGGGCAAGGGCGGCAGCACGTGGAAGCGCTGCGGCGCCGGATGCAAAGGCTGATCGCCCACGGCATGGCAGCCCGGATGCGCCGCCATCACCTCATCCACCGCTTGCGGCGCGCGCGAGGGCGGCAGCAGGTTGGCCTGGCCGCGCATCGCGATGGCGCAAAAGGCGACCAGGAAGGCGTAACGGTCTTCGCACAGGTTCACCGCCGCCGGGCCTTCCGGCAACTGCGCGGCGACGCGCTGCACGTGCGCGACGAACTGTGCGGCGCTGATCGCCTGCCCGTCGTGCATCGCCACGATGCGATGCGGATCATCCATCTTCAACAGCGGCAGCAGGCGTTCCGCTTCGTCGCGTTGATAGGTGTCGTAGACGATCGCCACGCACAGGCTCCTGGTTGCTGACCATGCAATTCCACGCCGGCCAAGTCGGTCGGTGCGCCGGCGTCTGGAATGTGCCCCTCATCCTCAGGTTGACGGCTGAATCGGCGCCCACTGCGCCCCAGGCCTGTTCCGCGGGATTCAGGTTCGGATGATAGCGCCTGTCAATGCGTCCCGGATGGTGGTGGGTGAGGTGGCGCCGCCCAGTGGCGCATCGATCACCCCGTCCAGCGCGTCGCCGAAATAGGCGTCGAGCGTGGCCAGGTCACGCGCAGGCGGCTGGCCGTGGGGATTGGCGCTGGTCGACACCAGGGCGCCGCCGAAGGCGCGGCACAGTGCGGCGGCAGGCTCGTGCGCGGTAACGCGCAGCGCGATGCCCGCGTGCGCGCCGGCCACCCAGTCGGGCACCTCGGCGCTGCGCGGAAACACCCAGGTGAACGGCCCCGGCCAGCTCGCCCTTACCTGTGCCAGCACGCCCGGCGGGACCTTGGCCATGTCCACGTAGTGGGTGATCTGCGCGAAATCGGCGGCGATCAGCAGCACGCCTTGCGTGGCCGGGCGCTGCTTCAGCTCGAAGATGCGCGCGAAGGCGGCGCGGTCGTGCGGGTCGCAGCCGAGGCCGAAGACGGCTTCGGTGGGGTAGGCGATGACGGCGCCTTTGCGTAAGGCGTCCGCCGCGGCTTGGAGTTGGTCGAGGGCGTAGTGCTTAGGCATTCGGCTTTTCTTCCTCTCCCCTCCGGGGAGAGGACCGAGGTGAGGGG
>CBJMMB010000265.1:0-3586 GCA_966430775.1 uncultured Dyella sp.
ACCATCGAGGCGACCCAGCGCATGTTGAAATCCTTGCCGCGCGGGCCGTCCTTGCCGGCCAGCAATTCGCCGATGTAGCGCTGCATGGGTGGTTCCCAATGGCGCTGGTTGGACATGTTGATGGCGAACTCGGCGGTTTCCTCGGGGATGCGGATGTCGCGGCGGCTCAAGGTGAAGCTGCCGACTTCGCGATCGAGCGTGAACTCGTGTGTGCCGTGACCGAAGGTCAGCACCAGCACGGTCGCCGGTCCGTAGACCACGTAGCCGGCGGCCAGTTGCGTGGTGCCTGGCTGCAGGAAGTGTTCGGCCTTGGGATTGGTGATGCCGTCGGGACAGCGCAGTACCGAGAAGATGGTGCCGACGGAAATGTTCACGTCGATGTTGGAGCTGCCATCCAGCGGATCGAACAGCAACAGGTGATTGCCCTTCGGATACATGTCGGGAATCGGTTGCGGATCTTCCATTTCCTCTGACGCGCACGCGGCGAGCTGGCCGCCCCAGGCGTTGGCTTCCAGCAGGATCTCGTTGGAGATCACGTCCAGTTTTTTCTGCGCCTCGCCCTGGATGTTGCCGGTGCCCGCCTCGCCCAGCACGCCGCCGATGGCGCCCTTGTTGGTGGCCACCGCAATGCGCTTGCAGGCGCGTGCGACCACTTCGATCAGTAGGGTGAGCTCGGCGTTGATGTGGCCGGCGCGGCGTTCTTCGATCAGGAACTGGATCAGCGAGATGGGCTTCATGGCTTAGCTGCTGGCAAAAGAGGCCGCCATTGTCCCGGGTCAACCTTGCGGAAGCCAGTCATGGGGCTGAACCCATCTGCTGACAACACGCTGGCAGTAGCAGGGGCTCAAGCTCCCAGCATCGGAAAGGAGGAACGATCATGCGTGACACGGTCTATGTGCTGGTGTTCGAAGGCTTTGCGGATTGGCAGGTGGCGTTGGCGCTGGCGGAGATTCGCCGGCCCGGGGAATGGGACGTGCGCAGTGTCGGCTTCACGCGCGAGCCGGTCATGTCGATGAGCGGTCTGCAGGTGCTGCCCGACATCGGCATGGATGAGATCGATCTGCAGGCGGCGGCGCTGCTGCTGTTGCCGGGCGGCCATCTGTGGCAGTCCGCGCAGATCGAACAGGCGTCGGCGTTGGCGCGTTGCGTCCATGACGCCGGTGCGCCGGTGGCTGCCATCGACCAGGGCGTGCTGCATGTTGCGCGCGCCGGCCTGCTCGATCACTGCCGCCATACCGGCAACTGGCCGGGCCAGATCGGCCGCGAAGCGGCGAACTACCAAGGCCACGATCAGTACGACGCGAACGTGCTCGCCGTCAGCGATGGCGGCGTGATCACCGCGAGTCATCTGGGCACGATCGAGTTCGCGCGCGAAATCATCCATACGCTGGATCTGTACAGCGCCAGCGATCGCGAACACTGGTATCGCCTGTTCAAGCACGCCGTGCCGCCGCCGTGGCTTGCCGGCGAATCCGTCGAAGTCGTTCGCGCTGCATGAGGTCATGCCATGAACCAGTTGATCGATCGCATTCTGATGGCCTATCGGCCGCTGTATCTGCGCGGCCTGCTGATGGACGGCCAATACCGCCTGCCCGCCGCGTCGGAAAAAAAGCCGGAGAAAGGCAATCGCGTAGTGCAGCTTACGCCCGCATTCGAACCGCAACGCAAACGCGTGCTGCTCACGCCCGCCACGACGGCTGCCCGCAACGCCTGCACCGATGATCCCTCCGACGGCTTGAGCCGCGCCTGACACTTCCCAAGGAAACAGCATCATGCAAAAGACCTATCACGGCAGTTGCCATTGCGGCGCGGTGGCGTTCGAGGCGGATATCGACCTGAGCCAGGGCACCGGACGCTGCAACTGCTCGATCTGCACCAAGACGCGGCATTGGGGCGTCATCGTGAAGCCGGATGCGTTTCGCCTGACGCGCGGCGAAAGCGAGCTTGCCGACTACCAGTTCGCCACACACAGCATGCATCACCTGTTCTGCCGGCATTGCGGCGTAAGGCCGTTCGGCAAGGGCCATCTGGATGTGCTCGGTGGCGACTTCTACTCGGTCAACGTGTTCTGTCTGGACGATGCCGAACCGAGCGAACTGGTTGAAGCGCCGCTGCGCTTTTCCGATGGACGCAACAACAACTGGCAAGAAACCCCTGCCGAAACACGGCATCTGTAAGCCAATCCAAGGAGGCGACGCCATGCATCGCAAGATCGATTTCTATCACGCACCGAACAGCCGCTCCGGCGGCACCCTGGCCTTGCTGGAAGAACTGAATGCGGAGTACGAACTGCACCTGCTCAGCCTCAAGCGCGGCGAGCAACGCCAGAGCACTTATCGGGCGATCAATCCGATGTCCAAGGTGCCGGCGATCCGGCATGGCGATGCGTTGATCACCGAGCAGCCGGCGGTGTTCATGTACCTGGCCGATCTGTACCCGGAAGCAGGACTTGCGCCGGCCATCGGCGATTCCTTGCGCGGTCCGTATCTGCGCTGGCTGGTTTTCTACGGTTCGTGCTTTGAGCCTGCGCTGGTCGATCGTTCGCTCAATCGCGATCCGGCGCCGCCTTCCACCTCGCCGTATGGCACCTGGGAAGATGTCATGCATGCATTGCAGGGGCAGCTCGCCAAGGGCCCTTACATGCTGGGTGAGCGGTTTACCGCGGTAGACGTGCTGTGGGGCGGCGCCCTGCACTGGACCACGCTGTTCAAGCTGGTGCCGGAAACGCCGGAGATTCGCGCCTATATCGACCGCGTGATCACGCGTCCGGGCATGCAGCGCGCAGCGGCCAAGGATGCCGAACTGCTCGCGCAGCAGGCGGCGTAAGGCGGCATGGCCATGTTCTCGCCGAACTCGCACGGGGCCGTCTCATCTGCCGGGACTGGCCCCCATGACTTCGGACGCTGGTCCGCCATGGCGACCTGGGCGATCATGTGCGGATGCGTCGCGCCGATCGCCTGTTCCTCATCATCAACGCCCTGCGTGGTCGCCGTACCGCGTTGCAGGCGCGTCAGCTTGCCGAAATGCTCAGCGTATCGTTGCGCACGGTCTACCGTGACGTGGCGGACCTGCAGCTTTCCGGCGTACCCATCGAAGGCGAAGCCGGCGTGGGCTACATGCTGCGCAAGGGCTCGGACATCCCGCCGCTGATGTTTACCGCCGACGAGCTCGAATCGCTGGTGGTCGGTACGCGCTTCGTACGCGCGTTCGCCGGCGAGAAGCTGGCGGCCGGTGCGCAAGCCGCGTTGATGAAGATCGAGGCGGTGCTGCCGCCGGAGCTGCGCGAGCGTTCCTCGCGCACACGCATCTACGCGCCGATCTGGCGCAGCGAGGAATCGACCGCCTTCGCCGAGCGCATCGATCAGCTGCATGCGGCGATCGAAGCGCAGCACGTCTTGCGCCTGTACTACCGCGACGAGGTGGGCCGCGAAAGCGAGCGCGAGGTGGAACCGCTGTGCCTGGCATTCTGGGGCGGCAAGTGGACGCTCGGCACCTGGTGCCGCCTGCGCAAGGACTTCCGCAATTTCCGGCCGGATCGCATCGATCGGCTGGAGAACACCGGGCTGGTGTTCGAGACTGCGCCCAA
>CBJMMB010000266.1:0-3583 GCA_966430775.1 uncultured Dyella sp.
CGCCTCCTGCGAAAACGCCGCATCCTGCGCCTGCTTGGTCATCATGATGATGCTGATGCGCCGGTTGATCGGATCGCCCGGATTGACCTTGTCGAACGGCACCGATGCCGCCAGCCCGACCACGCGCGCGATCTTCGTTTCCTCCAGACCGCCATCCAGCAAGGCACGCCGCGCGGCATTAGCGCGATCGGCGGACAGTTCCCAGTTGCTGTAGTGGCTGACGCCGCTGTAAGGCGCATCGTCGGTGTGCCCGGAGATGCTCACCTTGTTCGGCGCCTGATCGATAAAGCCGGCCAGCTCGTGCAGGATCGCCACGGTGTAGGGCTCCAGCGTTGCGCTGCCGGTGTCGAACATCGGGCGGTTCTGCTTGTCCACGATCTGGATGCGCAAGCCTTCCGGCGTGATGTCGAGCAACAGTTGGTCCTTGAACGGTTCCAGTGCCTGGCTTTTTTCGATGGCGGCGTGCAATTGCTGCATCAGGTTTTCCAGGCGCTCTTTCTCGCGCTCGCGCGCCAGCTTCTCGATCTCCGCGGCATCCGCGCGCGATGCGTGTCGATCCTTGCCGGGGCCGTGCGGCATGTCCATGGCGCCGCCAAGCTTGATCATGCTGTCGCTCGCGCCGCCGGGACCGAGCTTGCCGGGTGGCGCCATCGTCGCAGTGCCTTGCGCCATGCTGGGGTTCTTGAAGTATTCGGCGATCGCCGCGCGTTGCTGGCGCGAACCGATGCCGAGCAGCCACATCACCAGGAAGAACGCCATCATCGCGGTGACGAAGTCGGCATAGGCCACCTTCCACGCCCCGCCATGATGACCGTGCTTCTTGCGCCGCGAACGGCGCACCACGATCACCATGTCCCGTTGCTGTTCGCTCACGCCACCGCTCCCACGCGGCTGGCGTCTTTGAGGTGATCTTCGAAATCCTGGAAGTTCGGCCGCGCCTGCGGCGACAGCGTCTTGCGCGCGAACTCCACCGAGACCTTCGGATTGTAGCCGCGCAGGCTGGCCAGCAAGGCCACCTTCACGCATTCGAACGCCTTGCCGTCTTCCTGCACGCGGCTTTCCATCGCAGCCGCCAGCGGACCGACAAAGCCGTAGCACAACAGAATGCCGAGGAACGTACCGACCAGCGCGCCGGCGATGTGTTCGCCGATCTGCGAGGTATCGCCACCCAGCTGCGACATGGTGGTGACGATGCCAAGTACCGCCGCCACGATGCCGAAGCCCGGCAAGGCATCGGCCATCTTCGTCACCGCCAGCGCGGGCGCTTCCGCCTCGTGGTGATGCGTTTCCAGTTCCACTTCCAGCAACTGCTCCAGCTCATGCGGATTCATGTTGCCGCCGACCATCAAGCGCAGACAATCGGTGGTGAATTCGATCAGATGGTGCTCCTTGATAAGGCGCGGATAGGCGCTGAAGATCGAGCTCGACTGCGGATCCTCGATATGCGATTCCAAGCCGAGCAGACCTTGTTTGCGCATCACGCCGAAGATGTCGTAGAGCATGGCCAAGAGGTCGACGTAATCCTGCTTGCGGTACTTCGGCCCCTTGAACAGCGCCAGCATGTTCTGCAGTGTGCCCTTGACGATCTTGGGCGGATTGGCGGAGAGGAACGCGCCGATCGCGCCGCCGCCGATGATCATCAGCTCGCACGGCTGCCAGAGCGCGAGAAGGTGGCCGTGCGCCATCAGATAACCGCCAAGCACACAGGCAAGCACCACCAGGGAACCGATCAGGACAAGCATGTGAGCTCCATTCAGGACGACAATGTCCTGCCCTGCTTATCGACCGATACGGGATGAAATTTAGATCGCGCGGTGTGCGCAATGTGATGTGCATCAAACGCGGATGGCTGTCACAAAGCTGTCGCTTTACGTGATCCTACGCGCAAAACAAAACGGCCCGGACGAACCGGGCCGTTTGTATGTTCGCGTATCGCGAAAGATTACGGACGACGCGCGAGTTCCGGATTTTCCTTCGTCACCGGCATCAGGTCCTTCTTCGACACGCCCAGCCACAGCAGGATCGGGCTGGCCACGAAGATCGACGAGAGCGTGCCGACCAGAATGCCGATCAGCATGGTGATGGCAAAGCCATGCACCGACGGGCCGCCGAAGAAATACAGCGCGGCCATCGCGATGCTGGTGAACAGCGAAGTGATGATGGTTCGCGACAGCGTGCTGTTGATCGAGCGGTTGAGCACTTCTTCCGGATCGGCCTTGCGCGAGGAGCGGAACAGCTCGCGGATACGGTCGAACACCACCACCTTGTCGTTGATCGAGTAGCCGATCACCGCCAGCACCGAGGCCAGCACGGTGAGGTCGAATTCGCGCTGCACCAGCGAGATCACGCCCAGCGTTACCAATACGTCGTGCACTTCGGTAGCCAGTGCGGCGATCGCGAAGCGGCGCTCGAAACGCACCCACAGGTACAGGCCGATGCCGATGATCACGAACACGGCTGCAGTCACGCCGTCGCTGCGCAATTGCTCACCCACCTGCGGGCCGACGTAGTTCTTGCCGGCGATCTTGGCGTCGGGCCGTGCGGCTTGCAGCGCCTTGGATACGTCGTTGGAGATCAGGTCGAGATTGGGCGACTTGCCTTCCTGCAGCACGTAGTGCTTGTCGTCCTTGGGCTGGAAGCGAATCGATACCTGACGCGTGCCGCCCACGCTCTGCACGACGGCGTTCTCGATGCCGCCAGTGCTGAGCGCGCCGCGCACGTCTTCCACCGAGACGGGCTTGTCATAGGTGACGTCCACGCTGACGCCGCCGGTGAAATCCAGGCCATAGTTGAGGCTGCGTGTAGCCAGCAGGGCGATCGAGGCGATCATCAGCAGGATGGCGATGCCGATGCTGATCTTGCGCAGCCCCAGAAAGTGGACGTTGGCGTTGTGATTGAAAATTTCCATGCGTGCCTCCGATTACACCGACAGCGTCTTGAGCTTGCGGCCGCCATGGATGAGCGCGGTGATTGCGTGGGTAACCGTTACCGAGGTGAACATCGAGGTGAGGATACCGATCAGCAGCGTGACGCCGAAGCCCTTGATGGGGCCGGAGCCCATCGTGGTCAGCGCCAGCGCGGCAATAAGGTGGGTGACGTTGGCGTCGAGAATGGTCGCCCAGGCTTTTTCATAGCCCGCGCGGATCGCCGCCAGCGGCGTGGAACCGTTGCGCAACTCTTCGCGCACGCGTTCGCAGATCAGCACGTTCGCGTCGATCGCCATGCCCAGCGTCAGCACGATACCGGCGATGCCCGGCATGGTGAGCGTGACGCCGATCATCGACATCACCGCCACCAGGATCACCAGGTTGAAGAACAGCGCCACGTCCGCGACCAGGCCGAACAGCTTGTAGTAGATCGCGGCGGCCACCAGCACCAGCGCGAGGCCGAGCAGCACCGCCTTCAGGCCCTTGTCGATGTTGTCCTGGCCGAGGCTGGGACCGATCACACCTTCCTGCACGATGTCCATGCGCGCGGCGAGCGAACCGCCCTTGAGCATCAGCGCCAGCTCCGACGCCGCCTTGGAGCTGGCCAGGCCGGTGGTCTGGAACTTGTTGCTGAAGACGCCGTTGATGGTGGCGTA
>CBJMMB010000267.1:0-3576 GCA_966430775.1 uncultured Dyella sp.
CCACACATTGGCGTACAGCTGCCCTTTCACCCATTCCAGTTCGTTGAGGTTGACCAGCGGCCGGCCCATCGCGGTGACTTCGATCTTGTCGACCTGCTTGAGCGTTTCCGGATCGAGCACGCGGATGGTGGCGGTGCCGTCGCTCATGTAGATGCGGTGGCCATCGGTGGTCAGCGCCCAGCCTTCCCCCGGATAGCTGAATTGCGACAGCCGCTTGAAACTCTTGAGGTCGTACACGTAGCCGCGCTGCGACTGCCAGGTGAGCTGGATCAGGCGGTTCTTCCACGCCACGATGCCTTCGCCGTAATCGGGCGGCGGCAGATCGACTTTCTGCAGCACCTTGCCGGTGGCCAGGTCCAGCTTGCGGATGGTCGACTCGCCTTCCGTGCCGGTGCTCTCGTACAGGTAGCCGTCCAGGTAGAACAGGCCTTCGGTGTACGCGGCGGTGTCGTGCGGGTAGGTGTGCACCACCTTGTAGCCGTAGATCGGAATGCCCGATTGCGCATGAGCGGCCGATGCCAGCAGCAGTGCGAATACGACGAGCAGGGATGTGATCCGTTTCATGGGCCCGGATCATCGCACGCCCAATACTGAAGCGTCAGCCAAATGTTTACGCTACGCGCGACCGCCACGTGAAATAATCGATCGCAGGAATTTGCAGATGGAGCGATCGTGGGTAGTCATCATTTTCTGCAGACGGCAGTGATCTTTCTGCTGGCCACGGTGATCGCGGTGCCGATCACCAAGCGCTTCCGGCTCGGCGCGGTGCTGGGTTATCTATTGGCGGGCGTGGTCATCGGCCCGGCCGAACTGCACTTGATCGCCGATCCCAGCGGCGCCAGCGACATCTCCGAGTTCGGCGTGGTGCTGATGCTGTTCGTGATCGGCCTGGAGCTTTCGCCGCAGCGCCTGTGGGTGATGCGCCATGCGGTGTTCGGCACCGGCCTGGTGCAGGTGCTGGCCTCCGGCATCGTGATCGGTGCCATCGCCCACCTCGGCTTCGGGCTGGCGCCGAGCGCCGCGGCGATCGTCGGCGGCAGCCTGGCACTGTCCTCCACCGCCTTCGGCCTGCAGATACTGGCCGAGCGGAAGGAGGCCGGATCGGCCTATGGACGCCAGTCGTTCGCGATCCTGCTGTTCCAGGATCTGGCCGCAATCCCGTTGATCGCCGCCATTCCGCTGCTGGCTTCCCAGTCGCATCACGGCATCGATCCGCTGGCGGCGCTGCGCACGCTGGCGGTGATCGTGGCGGTGGTGATCGGCGGTCGCTATCTGTTGCGGCCGGTGTTCCGCTTCGTGGCGCGCGCCGATTCGGTGGAGGTGTCCACCGCGACCGCCCTGCTGGTGGTGATGGGCACGGCGCTGTTGATGGAAGAATTCAACGTGTCGGTGACGCTCGGCGCGTTCCTCGCCGGCGTGCTGCTGGCCGATTCGGAATACCGCCACGAGCTGGAATCGAATATCGAGCCGTTCAAGGGCTTGTTGCTGGGCCTGTTCTTCATCAGCGTCGGCATGTCGATGCAAGTCGATCTGCTGCTGCAATCGCCGCTGCTGGTGCTGGGCCTCACCTTGGGTTTGCTGCTGGTCAAAGGCGCCATGCTGTGGCCGCTGGGCCTTGCCCTGGGCCGCCTGCAACGCAGCGACGCCCTGCGCCTGGCCGTGCTGCTGGCGAGCGGCGGCGAATTCGCCTTCGTGGTGCTGCGCCAGGCCAGCGACAAAGGCCTGCTCGACGAACAGCAGGGGGCGGTGCTGGTGCTGGCGATCACCTTGTCGATGGGCCTGACGCCCTTGCTGGTCGCAGCCACCGGCAAGCTGATCGGCGCCAGGAAAAAGGCCGAACCCAAGCGCCCCTTCGACGCCATCACGGTCGAGCATCCGCGCGTGATCATCGCCGGCTACGGCCGCATGGGCCAGATCGTCGCGCGCATTCTGCGTACGCGGAAGATTCCATTCGTGGCGCTGGATCATTCGGTCGAACAGCTCGACCTGGTGCATCGCTTCAGCAATGACAACGACATTTTCTACGGTGACCCGGCCCGGCCTGAATTGTTGCGCGCCGCCCAGGCCGAAAAAGCCGAAGTATTCGTGCTGGCCAGCGACGATCCGGAATCGAGTTTGCGCGTGGCGCGCATCGTGCGCCGACAGTATCCGCACCTGAAAGTGGTCGCTCGCGCACGCAATCGCCAGCACGTGTGGCGATTGATGGACATGGGCATCGAGGAGCCGGTGCGCGAGACGCTGTTCTCCAGCCTCAAGATGAGCCGCAAGACGCTCGAGGCGCTTGGCCTGAGCGCAGAAGAAGCCATGGAAGAAGTGGAACGCTTCCGCCGCAAGGATGCCGAGCTGCTCAAGGTGCAATACCTGGTCTACGACGACGAAGCCAAGCTGGTGCAGACCACGCGCGAGGCGATCGAGGATCTCAACAAGCTGTTCGAAGCCGACGCCGAAATCGCACCGCCGCCGGACAAGGGGCCGGATGCGGACACGCCGCTGGTCGCCGATGGCGGGCAGGCGGAATCGGGGAAGGCATGAATTCTTTCGCACTCCGCCACGCAGTTTCGGGGATATGCGCTGCCACGCGTGACGGCAAGAACGTACGGTAAGTTTCCCGAAAGCGGTCGGCACGCATGCTTGCCGACCGTGAACCCCTGACGAGCGCATACCGCTGCCCATGCCGACATCTCTTCGCCCGCTCGTCATCCGCTACGGCCGCCTCGGCGATACGTTGCTGCTGCAGCCGCTGTTGCGCCGCCTGCATGCGCGCTACGGTGAGCCTTGCACGCTGCTGGCAGCCGGAAGCTACGCGATCGATCTCTATCACGATCAGCCCGATGTCGCGCAGGTGTTGGCCTTGCAGGCACGCCATCGGCCGTTTCTGCTGAGCCCGGAGCAATGGTGCGTACTGCGCGCGCTGCGGCGTATGCGACACGTGCCGGTGTATGTCTGCGAGCCGCAGCCGCGGTCGCTGGAGCACATCCAGTTGCTGCTGAAGCTGGCGGGCATTCCCGACGATCACTGCGTGTTTCTCAACGATATTCCGCTCGCGCCCGGCAGCCATTGGATCGAACACCTGCTGCAACTGGCCGACAGCACGCCGCCTGCTTTCCGTGAGCGCTATGGCGACATCGCCTGCGCGACGCCGGCTGTCCCTGTGTTTCAGGTGAGTGCGCAAGATCGCGCCGAATGCGAGCAGTGGCTGGCGCAGCGCGGGTTGGCCGGTCATCCGCTGGTGCTGTTGCAGCCGGCCAACAAACGCACGATGCGCTGGAGCGGCGTGCGCAAGGCCAGCGACGACGACAAATCCTGGCCGATCGACCATTGGGCGCGCATCGGTTCGGCCTTGCATGCGCACCTGCCGCAGGCGCGCATC
Organism: uncultured Dyella sp.; assembly: GCA_966430775.1. Lineage (GTDB taxonomy): Bacteria > Pseudomonadota > Gammaproteobacteria > Xanthomonadales > Rhodanobacteraceae > Dyella_B. The sequence continues at coordinate 3,371 of CBJMMB010000267.1, forward strand.
CTGTTGTGCGGATCGCCGGCGGAGAACGCCTATCTGCAAAGCATTCGCGCGGCGATGGCGCAGCCTGGCGTGGAAGTCGTCGCCAAGGAGCTGCCGTTGCCGCGCCTGAAAGCGCTGCTGACGATGGCGCACAGCATGATTTCCGTCGACACCGGCCCCGCGCATCTCGCGGCTGCCATGGGTTGCCCATTGGTGGTGATGTTCGG
>CBJMMB010000268.1:0-3571 GCA_966430775.1 uncultured Dyella sp.
CTGGTGGAGGGAGGTGGATTCGAACCACCGAAGGCGTAAGCCAGCAGATTTACAGTCTGCCCCCGTTGGCCGCTTGGGTATCCCTCCAACAAAGAACGGCTATTGTGTGGATCGAGGCTTGACGTGTCAACACCTTGACGAGCGAAACGGCCGATTTTTCGAGATTTTCCACACACACGCAAGCCGTGCGCTGCGTTGCCGGAAATATCCTGCGGAACTCGCTCAGTCGTTGCCGGCGCCACGCGTGTCCACGAACTGCGCCATGCTCTTGGAAACCTCCAGCAACTGCCTTGCCTGCTCCTGCAAGCGGCGCTCGTTGTCATCGCGCGGCGTCCATGGCGGCACCGCGGTGGGCTTGCCGTCCGGTTTGTCCAAGGCGACGAACACCATCACGCAACTGGTGGCCAGGCGTTCTTCGCCGCTGCGCAGGTCGCGCGCCAATACATCCACGGCCATCTGCATGCTGGAGGTGCCGGTATGGATCAACTTGGCCCGCACGCTGACCACGTCGCCGATCAGGATCGGCTTGACGAACTGGATGCCGCTGACCGCCACCGTCACGCAATACGCGCCGCTCCAGCCCACGGCACAGGCATAGCCGGCCTGGTCGATCCATTTCATCACCATGCCGCCGTGCACCTTGCCGCCGAAGTTGACGTCGGTGGGCTGGGCGAGGAAACGGAAAGTGACTTCGTGTTGCTGGCCGGACATGGATGTTCCAATGAAGGTGCCGATCGAAGCGCGCATTATGCCCGCTTGGCGCGCCGCATCGGCACTCGCAACGACATCGGTGTGGTGATCACGCCTGCGGGCGATGGCCTTTCGGCACCATCGGCGCGAAAGCCGAAGCGCAGGTAGACCGGCACCGCGCAGCGTGTGGCATTGAGCGTGAAATGGCGCGTGCCGGCACGCCGGACAGCATCCTGCATGGCTCGCTGCCACAACCGCCGCGCAATACCCCGGCCCTGATAACGCGTACTCACGTAAAAATGGATGAGGTGGCTGTCATCGCGCATGGCGGCAACCCCTGCCAACACGTTGCCGACATAGGCCAGATGGAAGCGCTGGCCTTCGAGCATCTTCTGCCTGAGCGACCTGGCCGCAAGGCGAGAAAGCAATTCACGCCCGGCCTTGCGCGGTTGATCGGGCACCACCCAGCGCCGCACGACCCGGCGACTCAGCACGCCGATGGCACGGGCGTCGTCCGGTTGCGCGAGGCGTATGCGAAGGACGTCACGAGGCATGCGCATTCACTCCATGCATGACGCAAATGCTCGCATGAAAAAAGCCCCGCTGGTGCGGGGCTAGAACATTTACACGTTGAAGAGGAAGTGCAGCACGTCGCCATCCTTGACCACGTAATCCTTGCCTTCCTTGCGCAAGCGCCCCGCTGCCGCCGCGCCGGCTTCGCCCTTGTACTGGATGAAGTCGTCGTAGCTCACCGTTTCGGCGCGGATGAAGCCGCGCTCGAAATCGGTGTGGATCACGCCGGCGGCCTGCGGCGCGGTGAAGCCACGCTTGATGGTCCAGGCGCGCACCTCTTTGACGCCGGCGGTGAAATAGGTCTGCAGGTTGAGCAGCTTGTAGCCGGCGCGGATCACGCGATTGAGGCCCGGTTCTTCCAGACCCAGATCCTTGAGGAATTCATCGCGGTCGGCGTCCTCGAGCTGCGCAAGTTCTTCTTCGATCGCCGCGCACACCGGCACCACCTCGGCGCCTTCGGCCGCGGCGCGGGCGCGCACGGCATCCAGATGCGGATTGTTCTCGAAGCCGTCTTCGCGCACGTTGGCGATATACATCAGGGGCTTCAGGGTCAGCAGGAACAGATCGCGCACCAGCGCCTTTTCTTCATCGTCCAGCCCCAGGCTGCGCGCGGTCTTGCCTTCGTTGAGGCCGGCGGCGAGCTTTTGCAGCACCGGCTTTTTGGCCAGCGCTTCCTTGTCGTTGGCCTTGGCGGCGCGCTCGGCGCGGTTGAGGGCCTTTTCCACCGAATCCAGGTCGGCCAGCGCGAGTTCCGTATCGATGGTTTCGATGTCGGCGATCGGATCGACCTTGCCGGCCACGTGGATGATGTCCGTGTGCTCGAAGCAGCGCACCACGTGCGCGATCGCATCCACTTCGCGAATGTGCGCGAGGAACTTGTTGCCCAGTCCCTCGCCTTTCGACGCACCCGCCACCAGGCCGGCGATATCGACAAATTCCACCGCGGTGGGAATCACCTTTTGCGGATTGACGATGTCCGACAGCGCCTGCAGGCGCGTATCCGGCACCGGCACCACGCCCACGTTCGGTTCGATCGTGCAGAACGGGAAGTTGGCCGCGGCAATGCCCGCCTTGGTCAGCGCATTGAACAAGGTGGATTTGCCGACGTTAGGCAGGCCGACGATGCCGCATTTGATGCCCATGGGTTATTTCCGTAAATCGTAAAAGGGTGAATCGGCAATCGTAGAAAGCAGGTATCGGAGGCTCAACGCGTTCCGATTCCCTACTCCCGACTCCCGGTTGTATGGAGCTGTTGCATCGCCTTGTCGAACTGCCCGTCGACCGCCAGCGGCAGCACGTTCAGCGCGCGCGCGACGCCATCGAGCAAGGTGTCCTCGTCCTTGGCCGAAGGACGGCCCAGCACCCACGAGGTGACCTGGTCCTTGTGGCCAGGATGGCCGATCCCCAGGCGCAGGCGATGGAATTTGCCGTGGCCCAGATGCGCCATGATGTCGCGCAGGCCGTTCTGGCCGCCGTGGCCACCGTCGAACTTCAGGCGTACCGTGCCGGCGGGCAGATCCAGGTCATCGTGCGCGACCAGGCATTCTTCCGGTTCGATCTTGTAGTAGCGCAGCGCCGCCGCCACCGCGAGGCCGCTCTTGTTCATGAAGGTGGCGGGCTTGAGCACCCACACCGGCTCGCCGCCGATGCGCAGCTTGCAGGTTTCGCCATGCAGCTTGCCGTCGAAGCCGAAGCGCTCGTTCTGGCCCGATGCCAGGGCGTCAACAAACCAGAACCCGGCGTTGTGCCGGGTTCGGAGGTATTCGGTACCGGGGTTGCCCAGTCCGACGATGAGTCGTAAGCCTGCCATTGGGAGTGTGGGCGCGGAATTGGCCCCTCACCCGACCCTCTCCCGCAAGGGAGAGGGGGCGGAAGCCGAAGCGGATTACTTCTTGGGTTCCTTGGAAGCTTCCGCGGCCGGCTGGCCTTCGGCACCTTCGGCCGGCGCTTCGTCCACTTCTTCCTGCACGGTCACGGCGGTGACCACGGCCACGTCGTGATCGGCGCCCAGGTGCAGTTCCGGGATTTCCACGTTGGCCGGCAGCTTCAGCTGCGACAAGTGCACGATGTCGCCGGGCTTGAGGTCGACCAGGTCCAGTTCGATGAACTCCGGCAGGTCCTTTGGCAGGCACGAGATCTGCACTTCGTTGAGGTTGTGCGAGATCACCACACCGGCGGTCTTGCCGGCCGGGGACTTTTCCTGGTTCAGGAAGTGGATCGGCACATTCACGCGAATGGCTTCGTTCTCGTTGATGCGCAGGAAGTCCATGTGCAGCATCTGCTGCTTGAACGGATGCTTCTGCCAGTC
>CBJMMB010000269.1:0-3561 GCA_966430775.1 uncultured Dyella sp.
GCGAAGTGGCGCGGCCGCGACGTGTACTACAGCAACGATGCGATCAACAGCTTAGGTCTCGGCATGCTGTCGCAGATCGTCGGTGTATTCACCAAGCTGTTCGCGATCGGCATCTACGGTTGGTGCGCAACGCACCTCGCATTGTGGACCTTGCCCGCCAATAGCATCTGGGTGTGGATCAGCGGATTGCTGCTGTACGACCTGCTGTATTACTGGCTGCATCGCCTGGGGCACGAAGTAAACGTGCTGTGGGCGGCGCACGTGGTGCATCACCAGAGCGAAAGCTACAACCTCACCACGGCATTGCGGCAGACCGGCAGCGGTTTTCTTCTGGGCTGGATCGCGTATCTGCCGATGGCCTTGCTCGGTTATCCGACCGAAGTGTTCGCGGTCGTCGCGCTGATCGATCTGCTGTATCAGTTTTGGGTGCACACGGAAATGATCGGCCGGCTCGGCTGGTTCGATCGCATGTTCTGTTCGCCTTCCAATCATCGCGCGCATCACGCGGTGAACGAGCGCTATCTCGACCGCAATTACGGCGGCATCCTGATCATCTGGGATCGCCTGTTCGGCAGCTTCGTGGAAGAGAGTGATGACGATCCGCCGGTCTATGGCACGCGCGCGCCGCTGCAAAGCTGGAATCCGCTGTGGGCGAACGTGGAAGTGTATGGCGCCCTGCTCAAGGATGCCTGGCACGCACGCAACTGGCTGGACAAGCTGCGCGTATGGATCAAGCCGCCTGGATGGCGTCCTGCGGATGTCGCAAAGCGTTTTCCGAAGCCTGCGTTCGATATCCATCACGCACGCTACAACCCGCCGCTGTCGCGGGCGCTCAACATCTACTGCATCGTGCAATTTGCGCTGTTGTTGCTGATCGGCGTGCATTTTCTCGATACTGCGCCAAAGATGGCATTGCTGCCGGCAGCTGCCTATGCCGCCTATCTGGTGTACAGCTTGCTGGCGCTTGGCTTTCTGTTGGAGGCGCGCAGCATTGGCGTGTGGTTGGAGCTATTGCGTACCGCCGGAACGGCTGCGCTTGTTGCGGTCAGCGGGCGCTGGTTTGGTGTGGGGCATCTCGATGCGCGGGTTGCCGTGGGGCTGGTGGCGGCGTTTGGGATCGGACCCCTGGTGCTGTTGCTGGTAGCGCACTACGAGCGTCGCCACGCTGACGCAGCTCGGCGTCCCGATGACTTCATTCGCATGACGAAACTTCAGTAGGTTGGGCTGAGCCCCGGACTTGATCCGGGGCGAACCCCAACGAAGAGATGCGCATGACGATATTGGGGTTCGGCTTCGCCTCAGCCCAACCTACCGGGGTTTGGCGCCGGTAGGAAAAATTCCGTGTAGCGACCGTGTTGGAACGCAACGCGGTTTGGTTCATAGTGAGCACCAAGGGCGTCTGGTATGGCATCGTCCGTCGATGCCAGTGGTATCTGTTGTTCTCCTTGGAGAATGATCATGCGATACACACCGTTGTTCGAACGCTACAGGGATGGCTTGCTCCTGCTTGCACGCGTCTTTCTGGTGGCCCTGTTCGTGATCTTCGGCTGGGACAAGTTCCTGAATTTCTCCGGCACCGTCAGCTATATGGAATCCACCGGGCTGCCCTTCGCCGCGCTCGCCGCCGGCAGCGCGCTGGTGATGGAACTGGTGGTGGGCGTGGCGATATTGCTGGGCTTCTACACACGGCCGCTGGCGTTGCTGCTTGCCGTGTATACCTTGGTTACCGCCTTGATCGGCCATCGGTTCTGGGCGCTCACCGGCGGCTTGCGGCTGGATACGGTGATTCACTTCTACAAGAACGTGAGCATCGCTGGCGGATTGCTGCTATTGGCGCTGACCGGGCCCGGCAAATACTCGATGGATAAGCGATGACCTGTAGGTTGGGTTAGGGTCGATTCGCTGGGTTACGCTGCGCTAACCCAGCCTACGGACTACGGCAACGCCTATGTAAGTTGCAGCGCAACATGCAAGGCCTGTCAGGCATCGCCTTCGGCAGCCGTTCCGGCCGTGCGCTTTCGCTATGATCGGCGCTTTGGTTTTGGGAGAGCTGCCGATGAGTGTCCTGAGCAGGATGCTGCGCCACAAGTCCGTCGAGCAATTGCAGGCGGAGGCGGGCAAGCGGGGGGATTTTCGCCGGGTACTGGGGTTGTGGCAGCTCACCGCCATCGGCATCGGCGGCATCATCGGCGTGGGCATTTTTGTGCTGGCGGGACAGCAGGCGGCGGCGAATGCCGGGCCGGGCGTGGCGCTCAGCTTCCTCATCGCCGGCTTCGGCAGTGCCTGCGCGGCGCTGTGCTATGCGGAGTTCGCCGGACTGATTCCGGTGACCGGCAGTGCGTACACCTATGGCTATGCGGTATTGGGCGAATTCGTCGCCTGGATCATCGGCTGGGATCTGTTGCTGGAGTACGCGCTGGTGGTCGCGGTGGTGGCCATCGGCTGGTCCGGTTATGTGCAGGTGCTGCTCGGTTCGGCAGGCATCCATTTGCCGGATTGGGCGCAGCAGAGCATGAGCGCGCAGACGATGGAGTATTACCTGCAGCAATTGTTCGGCGTGCATGGCGCGCAGGCGATTGCTGGCCCCAGCGACGGTCATCGCTTCAACGTGATTGCGGCCGGCATTTCGCTGTTGGTCGCCGCGCTGCTTACCATCCGCACCGAATGGGGCGCGCGCTTCAATACGCTGGTCGTGACGATCAAGGTGATCGGCGTGTTGCTGGTGGTGGGCGTTGGCGTGTTCTACGTGCATGCGGCGAACTGGCATCCGTTCATTCCCGCGCGCGTGGTCGATGCGCAAGGCGTCGGCCATTTCGGCTGGGCCGGCGTGTTGACCGGCGCCAGCGTGGTGTTTTTCGCGGTGTTCGGCTACGACACGCTCACCACAGCGGCTGAGGAAGCCAAGCATCCGCAACGCGATCTGCCGCGCGCAGTGCTGCTGTCACTGGCGGTGGCGATGGTGTTGTATATCGCGGTGTCGCTGGTGCTGACCGGCATCACGCACTACAGCAATCTCGGTGGTGATGCTTCGGTGTCGCAGGCGTTCGAATCGATCGGCCTGCATTGGTTGAGTGTAACCATCGCCGTTGCCGCGGTGATCGGCGTGACCAGCGTGTTGTTCGCCTTCATGCTCGGCGCCGCGCGCATCTGGTTTGCCTTGGCGCGCGACGGCCTGCTGCCGGCGTGGTTCGCGCATATCCATCCGCGTTTCGGCACGCCGGCGCGGCCCACCGTGATTCTTGGCGTGTTCACTGCGCTGGTGGCGGGCCTGCTGCCGATCGGCGAAGTGGCCGAACTGGTGAACATCGGCACGCTCAGCGCCTTCATCATCATCTGCAGCGCGGTGCTGGTGCTGCGCGTACGCAAGCCGCAGGTGCCGCGCAGTTTCCGCGCGCCGGCATTGGCGCTGGTGGCGCCGCTGGGCGTGTTGTTTTCGCTGCTGCTGATCTTCGGCGTGCCGTGGTCGGATACGGACGGCTGGCATCGCATCGGCGGCTTGCCGTGGATCACCTTCGAGCGCTTCATCATCTGGATGGCGCTGGGGTGTGTGATCTATTTCGG
>CBJMMB010000270.1:0-3504 GCA_966430775.1 uncultured Dyella sp.
CGCAGATGCGGCAGCTTGGTTTCCTCGAAATAGCCGTCCACCCAGAACGAGCGGCTGTCGATCAAGGCCAGCCGGGGCGCACCGGCGCTGGCGTAATCGCCCACGCGCACCAGGAGATTGGTGACATAGCCGTCGACCGGCGAACGCACTTCGGTGCGCTGCAGGTTGAGTTCCGCCGTCGCCAGCGCGGCCTGCGCCTGTTTCACCGACGCTTGCGCCTGCTGCTGCGCCGCCGTGGCCTGCTCGACACCGGCGCGCGCCTTGTCCCAGGTGGCGCGCGCGGCGTCGGCGGTGGCGCGGGCGTTGGCCAGGTCTTCGCTGGAGATCACATCCTTCAAGCCCTGGCGGCGTTTGGATTGCGCTTCATACATGACGGAATTGGCTTGGGCTTGCGTGGTGCCCGCCTTGGCCGCGTCGATGTTCGCCTGCGCGGCCGTTACGGCTGCCTGTGCGGCGGCGAGATTCGCCTTGGCCTGCTCCACCGCGTCGGCATAACGGGCGCGGTCGATCACGAACAGCACCTCGCCTTTCTTCACCGGCTGGTTGTCGACCACGTTGACCGCGGTCACCAGGCCGGAGACATCCGGCGCGATGCGCACCACGTTGGCGCGGATGCGTCCGTCGCGGGTCCAGGGCGAGTACATGTAGTGCCGCCACATGCCGTAGCCGATGATCACGGCAAGCAGCACGAAGACGGCGGTGATGGCGATGCGGATATAGAGAGTGTTTTTCATAAAGGTATCGAGGGAGCGTGCCCTGCTCAGAGGGTCAACAAGGCGAGGCCGCCGAAAACGCACACGAAGAACGCCATGCGCAACAGCGCCGGATGCCACACGTAGCGATACAAGCCGTAACGGCCGACCACCCAGTCGAACAACAGCAACAGCGCCGCGGCGAGCAGGAACCAGATCAGCAGTGCTGGAATCAATGCGCCGCCGATGGCGATTTCACGTGGCATGGGCGACTCCTGGTGCGGAAGGATGAGCTTGCATGTAGGCGCCGAGCACGGATTGCTCGTCCAGCATGGCCAGGCGCAGTACGTTCAGATGATTGAGCAGCCGCGCCATGGCTTCATCGCCTTCGATCATCGCAGTGGTGGCGGCAAGCGCGCTGCGTGCCTGCGCATAGGTATCGGCGTGTGGATAGTCGAAAAGCTGCGCGATCGCATCGATGCTGCGTTCGATCGCTTCGCGCACGTCCTCGGGCAGGCGGCGGCCGGCCATGTCGTCGCGCAGCTCGATCAGGGTGCGCCCCACTTCGTGCACGGACAGCGCCCACGCCAACAGGCTGCGCGAAGCCTGACTGCCGCGCTCGGTCTGCGCCACGATCTGGCCGAACAGATCGTGGTTGACGCTCTCGAAGCGCGCGCGCAAACCCGGCAATGGCGCGGTGGCGGCAAGCCGTACCTGGCGGCGCAAACGTTCGAGCTGGCGACGGCGCAACCACGGACTACCGATCGCCGAAGGCAGCAGCACGAAGGCCACGGCGGTGGCGGCCAGCCCGATCAGCTGGGCCAGCGTGTCGTTCCAGAAAAACACCACGTCGTAATGCATGTCGTTGCGCATCGCGAGGGTCAAGGTAAAACCCATGCAGTAACCCACGCCGATGCGCGCCACCGTGGGCCACGCCATCATCGCCATGCCGATCATCAGGAACGGCGCGGAGCCGGCCACCAGCAAGCCGAAACCATCCATCAACGGCAACACGAAGAACTGGCAGACGAAGCTCGCGCACATGCCGATGAAAAAGCCCAGCGAGGTCTGCTGCACCCACTGGCTGGGATTGGGCGCGGCGGCGAACAGGCCGGCGAATACCGTGGCCAGCAGCATCGCCGACCCGCCCGACGGCCACGCCGCGCCGATCCAGAACAGGCTCAAGGCGCCCATGACGAGCGAGGTGCGCAGCATCGCCAGCGCCGCGCCGAAATAGTCATTGCCGCGCTCGAAGCGCACGCGCTCGGTCACCGTGCCGGCAAGCCGCGGCGCCTGCAGCGCCGATGCCGTTTCGATATAGCCACAAAGCTCGTCGACGAAGCGATCGACCAGGGTGGCGCCGGTGTCGAAATCGAGCACGTCGTAGGCGGAGCTCATATCGGCGCGCAGCATCGCCTTGCGCGCCTTGATCGCCGCCCGTGCGCTCTCCATGCGCGGCAACAGCACGCGCGCCGCGGCGCCCGCTTCGATCGGCGCATCGAGCGCGTCGGCCAACGGCCGATACAACTCGATCAGCGCATCGGCGGCGGCCTCATGCCCACGGCGTTTAAGACGATTGATCAGATGGTGCAGGGTCTGCAGCGTGGTGGAAGCGGCCATGAAGCGTTGATTGAGCAGCAGCATGTGGCCGCTGCGCGCACGCGCTTCCGGATCTTCGAAAATCACCGAACTGCGCAGGTCTTCCACCGCGACCGCATCGCGTACGAAACGCAGGTGCGCGTTCTCGATGTCGGCGCGCGCCACCTTGCCGCACATCGCGCGCTGCACGAAATCGATGAAATTGGCGAACTGGGCGCGGCACAGGCGGCGCAGGTCGTCACGGATGCGGCTGGGAAACACCAGGTCACTCACCACGCCCGAAACGACTATGCCCAGCAGCACTTCGCTCAGGCGCCAAATCGCCGAATCGAACACTTCCAGCGGGTTGTTGATCGCCGGCAAGGCGACGATCGCCGCCGTGTAGCCGGCCAGCACGAACGCATAGGATTTGAAATTGCGGTACAGCGTGGCGCCGCCGGCGCACACGCCGATCCACAGCGACAGTGCGCTGAGGAACAGCACGCGCTCCTGCGGAAAAAACGCCACGATCAGGAACCCCGCCAACGCGCCGACCAGCGTGCCGATGGCGCGATAGAAACTCTTGGCCAGCACCATGCCGGTCTGCCGGTTGGCGACGATGATGGTGGTGAGCACCGCCGTGGAAGGCTGCGGCAGCGCCAGGCGCATCGCCAGCCAGCCGGTGAGATAGAAGGCCAGCAGCGACTTGGCCACGAACAGCCAGGTGGCCGTTTCCCCGCGCAGGCTCGCCATGACGGCTTCGCGCGTGGCCGAGGTTGCCTGGACTTCGGTTACGGACATGACGGCGCTCGCCTCAGTCAGCCAACCCGCTCAGGAATTTCTTCAACAGCTTTTCGAGCTGGACCTGCTCGGAAACCGTCAGATGCCGCCCCTGCTTCCCCAGCAACGTGCAGATGTCCGGTAGCAGACTCTCCAGCAAGGCCTGTCCTTGCGACGTCAAGCTCAGTTCGATCTTGCGGCGATCGTCCGCGCTGGCATAGCGCGCGATCAATCGCTTGTCGCACAACTCGTTAGTCAGGCGCGTGATGTTGGCGGACTTCTCCCCCGCCGCATCGGCCAGTTCCGACGGCGACATCGTACCGCTGGGCGAGCCGTAGAGCATCATCAGCAGGTTGTATTCCGGATGGTTGATGCCGTAAGGCCGAAGCGTGAGATTGGCCTCGTCGTGCAGTTGCTTGTGAATGTGCTTGATCAGGCGCACCAGGGTGGCCGG
>CBJMMB010000271.1:0-3466 GCA_966430775.1 uncultured Dyella sp.
CCCTCCCCGCGCAGCAGACGCATGATGCCCATCTGCTGGCCGAGCAGCGGCACGTCATACATCCAGTCGGCGATCTTGACCGGCATCACCGCCAGCAACATGGAAGGGATCACCGGCACCATCATCAGGATGCTCTGGTAGGTCTGCGCCTCGCGATAGCTTTTCGCGAACGCGGCGACCAGGGTTTGCAAGGCGGACAGCAGCATCACCAGCGGCAGCATCATCAGCACCACGCGCCAGGCGAAGGAGAAGCCCAGATCGATCACCATGCCCAGGCGCTCAGCCGGAATCAGCCGGCCGCACACGGCGAATGCGATCACGCTGATGAACAGGCTCGCCAGCGAGAACGCACAGATGGCGGCCAGCTTGCCGAGCAAAATCTTCCAGCGCGCGACGGGATTGACGAACAGCGGTTCCAGCGATTGCCGCTCGCGCTCGCCCGCAGTGAGGTCGTTCGCCAGCGACATCCCGCCCACGAACACGGTGAGCACGAAGAAGTACGGCAGCAGGCCGAAGATCAAACTCGCGCGCGATTGCGGCGTGGACTGGTCGCGCTGGTCGATCGAGATCGGCGCCATCATGGTGGGCGAAAGACCGCGCGCCACCAGCCGCATCACGCCCTGGCGGCGGCTGTAGTTTTCCAGCATCGAACGCAGCCGTCCGACCGAACCGCCGGTATCGCTTTGCGAGGAATCGAAGATCAGTTCGACCTGCGAGGTTTCGCCTTTGCGCCAGGATTTGCCGAACCCTTCGGGAATGCGCAGCACCGCTTCGGCATCGCGATTGCGCACCGCCGTTTCGGGGTCGGCGACGGGTGGCAGCGGCACCAGGCCGTCCTGCTTGAGCGCGGCGATCAGGTTGGGCGCGTAGTGTGCGCCGATCACCGGCACCCTGATCGGCTGGTCGGCCTTGTTCAATTCGCGCGTGAGCAGGCTGTTGGTGATCAGCATGAACACGAACGGCCCCAGCAACGGCCCGAAAATGAGCGCGCTGAGCACCGTACGCCGGTCGCGCAGGTTTTCCCTCACTTCCTTGAAGAACACGGTAAGCGTGGTTTTCATGCCGCCAGCCCCTCTTCGCTGCCGATGATCTTCACGAAGGCGTCCTCGAGGTTGGCTTCGCCGGTTTGCGCACGCAGCGCGTCGGGTGTTTCGTCCGCGACCACGCGGCCGTTGGCGATCACCACGATGCGATCGCACAGCGCCGCCACCTCCTGCATGATGTGGCTGGAGAAAAGCACGCAGCGCCCTTCGTCCTTCAGGCGATGCATGAAATTGCGCATGCTGCGCGTGGCCATCACATCCAGGCCGTTGGTGGGTTCGTCCAGGATCACGTTCTTCGGATCGTGCACGAGCGCACGCGCGATCGCCGTTTTCACACGCTGGCCTTGCGAGAAGCCTTCGGTGCGCCGGTCGGCGATATCGTCCATGCCCAGCGCTTCGATCAGTTGCTCGCGTCGCGCGCGGATCAGTCGTTCGTCCATGCCTTGCAGGCGCGCAAAATAATCGATGTTCTCGCGTGCGGTGAGGCGCTTGTACAGGCCGCGCGCATCGGGCAGCACGCCGAGACGGCGGCGCACGGCTTCGGCGTCACGCGCCGCATCGATGCCATCCACCAGCACCTGTCCGCGATCGGGCGGCATCAGCGTGTACAGCATGCGCAAGGTGGTGGTCTTGCCGGCGCCGTTCGGGCCGAGCAGGCCGGTGATTTCGCCGTCGCGCGCGGTGAAGCTCACGCCATCCACGGCTCTGACTTCGCCGAACTGCTTGTGCAGATCCTTCACTTCGATCATGGCGACGCTCCATTGAAATCGATGAATGCCGGCGTGCCGCCCAGCTTGTCCAGGCAGCGTGCATCGAGTTGCTTGGGCTCGGGTTTATCGATGAATTTGCCGAGCAACTGCGGCATGCAGCCGCGGCTGAGCAGGGAGTGACCCTGTCCCTTGAAGACCAGCTGCCTGGCGTCGGACAGGCCGGGCAAGATCTGCTCGCCGTAGCGCGGCGGCGTCACCGGATCGAGTTCGCCGGACAGCAGCAGGATCGGCTTGTCGCTCTTCAGCGGCGCGTGGAAATCGGCCGGTCGCGCGCCATGCGGCCATACCTCGCACTGCGCCTTCAGCGCCTCGATCAGGTGATTGCCGAGCATGGTGTTCTGGTCCTGCGGCTGCGCTTGCAACAGGTCGGCGTCCTCGCTGCAGATCACGCTCATGGACATGCCGTTGTTCATGTCGCCGCTGAGATCGCCGCTGAGAATCTTCGCCTGACCCAGCAACGGACCCACGTCGCCATGCGCCGCGGCGTTGATCGACAGCGGCAGCAGCGCGGCCGTTTCCGGCTGATAGGCAAACATGCGCACCACGCTGGCGAGCGAGAATTCGCTTAAGGGACGCACCACCGTTTCGTAGGTTTCCGGATCGCGAAAACTCACCTTGTGCGGATTCGCGCGCAAGGCGTCGCGCAGCTGATACAGCGTCTGCATGGAATCGCCGAAACGCTGCTTGCAGGCGGGCACGGCCGCGCAGTTGGCGAAATTCTTCTTCAGCGCATCATCGAGATTGCGCGCAAAATCCTGGCCGAGCACCACCTGGTTGGGCACCACCGAATCGAGCACGGCGCTGCGCACGCTGTCCGGATAGTGCTTGAGATATTGCTGCGCCATGCGCGTGCCGTAGGAGACGCCGACCAGGTCCAGTTGCGGCGAGCCCAGCGCCTTGCGCACGTCCTCCAGATCTTGCGCGGCGATGGTGGTGGTGTAGTAGCGCGGATCGGCCTTCTGCTTCACTTCATCCAGGCACGCCGTGACGCTTTTGCGCACCTTGTCCAGGTCCAGCGTGATGGCGTTGTCTTCGGAAGAGGCTTCCTCCGCGCTCTTGCAACTGAGCGGATTGGAGCCACCGGTGCCGCGCTGATCCAGCAGCAATACATCGCGATGCTTGCGCACCTCGCCGAACGCGGGCGCCACCAGCAGCCACGCCTCGGTCGCCGCCTCGCCGGGGCCGCCCGCAAGCAAAACCGCCATGTCCGGCGCGGGCACTTGCGCTTCGCTGCGCGCAATCGCCAGTTTCAGGCCGATGTGGCGGCTGTGCGGATCGTCGCGATTTTCCGGCACCTCGAACGTGGTGCACCACGCCTGCGCCCGCGCGCCGCTGCCGGGACGGCTCAATTCGCATGGCTTGAACGTGAGCGCGCCGCGTTGCCAGGTGCGCGGCGGTTGCGAGGGCTCTTTGGTTTCGGTTTGCGTAGTGATCGGCGCTACGTCCGTCGCGGGCGTGGCGGGCGGCTCTGCACGATGCCAATGCTGGTACGCCAGTACGCCCACCGCCGCCGCGGCCACCACGATGCGAAAAATGGTTCTCGCCTTCAAGGCCATGTTTCCCTCACTCCTCTCCCGGCACAAAGATCATTTCGATCGGCATGCCGAACAGGCGTGCGATCTTGAAGGCCAACGGCAGACTGGGATCGTATTT
>CBJMMB010000272.1:0-3444 GCA_966430775.1 uncultured Dyella sp.
AAGGAAACGCAGATGAAAATTCTGGTCGGCTACAAGCGCGTGGTGGACTATAACGTCCGCATCCAGGTCAAACCCGATGGCACCGGCGTGGTGACTGACGGAGTAAAGCTCTCCGCCAATCCTTTCGACGACATCGCCCTGGAAGAAGCGCTTCGCTTACGTGAAAAAGGCGTGGCCGAAGAAGTGGTAGTGGTCGGCATCGGGCCGGCCGATCTGACCGCTCATTTGCGCAACGGACTGGCGATGGGCGCCAACCGCGCCATCCACGTGGTAACGCCGGACGCCGTACAGCCGCTTACTGCTGCGCGTGTGTTCCTGAAGCTGGTGGAGAAGGAGCAGCCAGGACTGGTCATCCTGGGCAAGCAAGCGATTGACGATGACGCCAACCAGACCGGCCAGATGCTCGCCGCATTGTGGGACCGTCCGCAGGCGACCTTCGCCAGCAAAGTCGAAATTGCCGAAGGCAAGGCCACGGTGACGCGCGAAGTCGACGCCGGCCTGGAAGTCATCGAAGCCGATCTGCCCGCCGTGATCACCACCGATCTGCGCTTGAACGAACCTCGTTTCATCAAGCTGCCGGACATCATGAAGGCCAAGTCCAAGCCGATCGATACCATCGAGTTCGCCTCTTTGGGTGTGGACGCGCACGATCAGCTCAAGACCACGCACTACACCGCGCCAGCCAAGCGCAGCAAGGGCGTGATGGTGAAGGATGCCGCCGAACTGGTGTCCGTTCTGAAGCAAAAGGGGCTGCTGTAAGCAGCCGGCCAGCATTGAGGAGACATCCATGAGCAAGATCCTGGTTATCGCCGAACATCTGGGCGGCAAGCTGAACCCCTCCACCGCACGCGCTGTGAGTGCCGCAGCGGCCGTCAAGCCCGAGGCCATCGACGTACTGGTGCTGAGCGACAAGGCGGACACCCTCGCCACGGAGGCCGCCAAGATCCAGGGCGTGAGCCGCGTATTGACAACCGAGCGTCCGGAAAATGCCCATCCGCTTGCCGCCGTGCTGGCACCGCAGATTGCCAAGGCAGCCGCCGGCTACAGCCACGTATTCGTTCCCTCCACCACGTTCGGCAAGGACGTCGCCCCCCGCGTCGCCGCTCTGCTCGGCGTGGCGCAGCTCAGCGATGTGATGAGTGTCGATGGCAGCCATACCTTCAAGCGACCGATCTACGCCGGCAACGCGATCATCACGGTGGAAGCCGATCCGGCGCACGCGGTCGTGGCGACCATCCGCACCGCCTCCTGGCCGGTAGCGGCAACCGGAGAGAGCAGCGCCCCGATCGAACCATTGACCCTGGACGCAACGTTGCCGACACACACACGTTTCGTCGAGCTCAAACAGGGCAAGAGCGATCGCCCAGACCTGCAGAGCGCAAACAAAGTGGTATCCGGCGGCCGTGGTGTGGGCTCGAAGGAAAACTTCGAGATCATCTACAAGTTTGCCGACAAGATCGGCGCCGCCGTAGGTGCCTCCCGTGCCGCAGTCGACGCTGGCTACGTGCCGAACGAGCTGCAGGTCGGCCAGACCGGCAAGATCATCGCCCCGGAGCTCTACATCGCCATCGGCATTTCCGGCGCCATCCAGCATCTGACCGGCATCAAGGATGCCGGCACCATTGTCGCGATCAACAAGGATGGCGAGGCGCCTATTTTCGAGATCGCAGACATCGGGCTCGTCGGCGATCTGTTCAAGCTGTTACCGGAGCTTGAGCAGGCAATTGGCTAAGCCCTAATTGCTTTGCAAAACAAAAAAGCGGCACGCATGTGCCGCTTTTTTATGGTCGGATGATGGCGCCTACCGCGTTGATTACACGGTTTACATCACCATCGGACATAGCCGGCGAGAGCGGCAAGCTGACGGTTTCGCGTCCAATCCGCATGGCATGCGGCCATCGCTCCGGCGTCCAACCGAAACGCTGCTGGTAGTACGGATGTTCCGGAATGGACAGGTAATGCACACCGGTGCCGATTCGCATGGCATTCATGCGATCCAGGAATTCGTCGCGCGTCACTCCTACACGCTCCCCGTCAATCAGCACGGTATAAAGATGCCGGCCATGGCGGGTTTGCGGATCTGCCGGCGCCGGCAGCGAAACCGGCATCGTCGCGAAGGCTTCATCGTAACGCTGCCAAATCTCCTCCCTATGGCGCCAGTTCTGATTGACGCGTGCCAACTGATGTAGCCCGATCGCCGCCTGCACGTCCATCATGTTGTACTTGAAGCCGCACTCCAGCACTTGGTAGTGCCTGTAACCTCTGTCGCCAAAGCGGTGCCAGGCGTCCTTGCTCATGCCATGCAAAGCGAGCACGCGCGCTCGCGCCACCTGCTCTTCATTTCGACCGAGAATCATGCCTCCTTCACCGGTAACCACATTCTTGGTCACATAGAAGCTGAAGCAGCCAAAGTCGCCGAACGTACCCAATGGCCGCCCTCGATACTCCGCTTCGACGGCGTGTGCGCAATCCTCGATAACCACCAAGTCATGCCGAGCCGCTATCGCCATGATCTGATCCATGTCGCATGGCCGGCCGGCAAAATGCACCGGAAGTATCGCGCGCGTGCGTGAGGTAATAGCGGCTTCTATCGCTGAAGGATCGATGTTTTGCGTAACAGGATCTACATCAGCCAGCACTGGCACCAAGCCGGCATGGATGATCGCATTGACGGTCGCGCAAAAGGTCAACGGCGTGGTGATCACTTCCGAACCCGGCTCGAGCCCGGCCGCAAGCATGCTTATATGCAGCGCGGCCGTACAAGAATTGACTGCCGCGACCTGCGAGGGCTTCACTCCGCGAAAATCCGCAAAATCCCGTTCAAATTGCGCGACACGCGGCCCCGTCCCCAGCCATCCGGAGCGCAGGCAGGCTTCGACTTCGGCGATCTCCGCTTCACCGATCTGGGGAGCGCCGAAGGTAAGAAAAGGGACTTCAGTTTCCAAAGTCAGATCCAGATAAGGGTGCAAGATGGGGGCCAGATGCGGCAGGCTCGCTGGGCCTTCGACGGAATCAATGTTGCCCGTGAGGCATCACGCACGACACCAACGATTCGACCATATCCTCGAGCGAGCTGCCCCCTGCTTGCAGGTGCAATTCCGGTTTGGTGGGTGCTTCGTAAGGGGAATCGATCCCCGTGAAATTACTGATTTCGCCGGCACGTGCTTTCCGGTACAAGCCTTTCGGGTCCCGGCGTTCGCACTCATCCAGTGGCGTATCCACGAATATCTCCACAAATTCGCCCTCCTCGAACAGGCTACGCGCAAATTCGCGCTCGCTTTGGAACGGTGAGATGATGCATACCAGGACGATCAACCCAGCATCGACCATCAGGTGCGCCACTTCGGCCACACGTCGCACGTTTTCGACGCGCGCCTCTGGTGTAAAGCCCAGATCGCGATTGAGACCATGCCGCAGATTATCGCCATCGAGCAGATAGGTGTG
>CBJMMB010000273.1:0-3437 GCA_966430775.1 uncultured Dyella sp.
TCGTTGAGGTTGGTGGCGTATTCGCTGAGCGGATTGCCCTTGCCCTCGCCGCCTTCCTCGGCGTCACGTTCGCCGCTGGAAATGCCGCTGGAGGGCTCGTCGCCGATCTTGGCGATGCCATGAGAGATGTAATTGACCACGTCCAGCCGCGTGATTTCCTGCTGATGCAGGAAATAGACGGCGTGGGAGTCTTTTTCGCCGAAGATCGCCACCAATACGTTGGCGCCGGTGACTTCCTTACGGCCGGAGGACTGGACGTGGTACACCGCCCGCTGCAGCACGCGCTGGAAACCCAGCGTGGGCTGCGTATCGCGTTCGTCGCCGTGCGGCAATACCGGCACGGTCTCGGCGATGATCTTTTCCAGCTCATGGGTGAGTCGCGGAAGGTCCGCGCCGCAGGCGCGCAGGGCGCCCAGGGCCGACTGGTTTTCCGTGAGGGCGAGCAGGAGGTGCTCCACGGTCATGAACTCGTGGCGCTGCTCGCGGGCCTGCTTGTAGCACTGGCCGATGGTGACTTCGAGATCCTTGCTGAACATCCGGACCTACTCCACTGCAAAGTTGGGCGGCTTCACCGCGATAGATGCAAGATGGGGGCCAAAAAGGCCTCATCAATATCTCCGCACGCGGGCCGTCTTGACGAAATCTTGAACAGATCCTCAAACCTTCTCCATCGTGCACAACAGAGGATGCTGGTTGGCTCGTGAATATTCGTTCACCTGCGTGACCTTGGTTTCTGCCACTTCGCGGGTGAACACCCCGCACACGCCCTTACCGCGGGTGTGTACATGCAACATGATCTGTACGGCTTTTTCCTGGTCCATGCCAAAGAACATACGCAGCACCTCGACCACGAAATCCATCGGTGTGAAATCGTCGTTCAACAGCAGTACCTGAAACAGCGGCGGTCGCGCCACCTCAGGTTTCGATACTTCGACGGTGAGTCCATGCCCACTGCCATGTTCGTGTTCGGATTCGTTCGCCATGCTCTGAAAAGTGGATTCGGCCTGTTCGGTTGCAGTATACGCCTGGGGATTATTTTGCTACCCGACGTGTACGCTTGAGGTAATGGCACAATAACGCCATTTCCAGTGCCTTTCCCCAAGGCCGCGTTGACCTCACGATGACAACACCTGACAACTCCAGCCATGACGTGTGGCGTCCGCATGTGACCGTGGCGTGCGTTGTAACAGACCGTGACCGCTATTTGATGGTCGAAGAGGAGGTCAACGGCCGCGTCGCGTACAACCAGCCGGCCGGCCATCTGGACGATTTCGAGAGCCTGCAGCAGGCCGCCGTGCGCGAGACGCGTGAAGAAACCGGCTGGACCGTGGCGCTAACGCATCTGATCGGCGTGCATCAATGGCGCAGCACGGAACACGGCGACGTCATCGTGCGTTTCAGCTTTGCGGCCAGGCCCTTGAGCCACGATCCTCAGCAACCGCTGGACGTGGGCGTGCGGCGAGCTCTGTGGCTGACCCGTGGCGAAATCGCCGCGCTGGGCGAGCGCCTGCGCAGCCCGATGGTGCTGATGAGCATCGACGAATGGCTGGCCGGCCAGCGCCTGCCGCTGTCGGCGGTCACCAGCCTGATGCCTGCCGGCGCCCTCGCATGAAAGTGATGCTGGGCATTTCCGGCGGCGTCGACTCCTCCGTCGCTGCCTTGCTGTTGCAGCAAGCGGGCTACGAGGTGGAAGGCCTGTTCATGCAGAACTGGGAGGAAGACGACCGCAACGGCCCGTGCACCGCCGATGCGGACCGCAAGGATGCCGTCGCCGTCTGCGGCCGCTTGGGCATACCCTTCCACGCCCGCAATTTCGCGGCCGAGTACTGGGATGGCGTGTTCGCGCACTTCCTGGCCGAATACCGCGCCGGACGCACGCCCAACCCGGACGTGCTGTGCAACCGCGAGATCAAGTTCAAGACCTTCCTGGACGAAGCGCGCGCGCTGGGTGCGGAAAAGATCGCCACCGGCCACTACGCGCGCGTGGATTGCCTGGACGGCCGTTATCGCCTGCTGCGCGCGGTCGACGCCGGCAAGGACCAGACCTATTTCCTGCATGCCCTGGGACAGCAACAACTGGCCGCCACCTTATTTCCGGTGGGCGAGATCGAAAAATCGCAGGTGCGCGAGATGGCGCGCCAGGCCGACCTGCCCACCCACGCCAAGAAGGATTCCACCGGCATCTGCTTTATCGGCGAGCGCGATTTCCGTCAGTTTCTGACGCAATACATCCCTGCCCGCCCCGGCGAGATGCGCAGCCCGGACGGGCGCCTGATCGGCGAGCACCAGGGCGTCATGTATTACACCCTGGGCCAGCGCAATGGCTTAGGCATTGGCGGGCGCCAGCATGCCGGCGGCGAGCCGTGGTACGTGGTGGGCAAGGATGTCGCGCACAATGTGCTGTACGTGGCCCAAGGCGGCGAGAACGAATGGCTGCAGTCCCGCCGCCTGCTCGCCGAGACCCCCACCTGGGTGGCAGGTACTGCGCCGGACGCGGAATTTCGCTGCACGGCCAAGACCCGTTACCGGCAGCACGATCAGGCCTGCGTGGTGTCAGTGCATGATGACCGGCTGGAAGTGATATTCGACGAGCCACAGCGCGCCGTCACCCCTGGCCAATCGGTGGTGTTCTACGCCGGCGAGGAATGCCTGGGCGGCGCAGTGATCGCCGCCACGGACGCCACCTATGGCGGCCTGGCCCAGCCAACTGCAGAGGAAATGACGCAGCGTGTTTAAAGCTTTCGCCATCAACGAGGAACGGGTGCTGGCGCTGGCCGGATTGTTCCAGGCATCCGCCCTGGCCCATCAGCTCGCCAACGAGGGACGTTGCGACGATCTCTCGCTCGACGCCAGCCTGGCCAGCGTGTTTCGCATCGATGCGCCGTCGGTGGTCGGCGTGTACGGCAACGTCTCAGGTATTCGCCTTGGCTTGCGCACGCTGATCGGGCAACTGGACGAAAACAGCCGCGACATGGCGATCACCCGCATGGTGGTCACCGTGATGCGCCTGGAACGCAGCCTGGCGCACCGCAAGGATCTGCTCGATCAGCTGCAGCAGGGCATCGTGTCCACCAAGCGCCAGGTGGATCACTTCGGGCTCAATTCGCCGCAGGTCTTCAGCCGTTTGGCCGAACTGTACGCCACCACGCTGTCGACGTTGCGGCCGCGCGTGATGGTCACCGGCAACCCGCAATGGCTGCAGCAGCCGGCCCTGGTCGAGCGGGTGCGCGCCAGCCTGCTGGCGGCGGTGCGTTCGGCGGTGTTGTGGCGGCAGATTGGCGGGCGGCAATACCAGCTGCTGTTGCATCGTCGGCAATGCACCATGTTGGCGCGCGGGCTGCTAACCGGGACCACCCTGTAGGTTGGGGTGAAAACCCCAACGTCGGCACGCCTGGGGAAAATGTTGGGGTTTGCACCCTGATATATCCCCACGTTTT
>CBJMMB010000274.1:0-3419 GCA_966430775.1 uncultured Dyella sp.
CCGGTCTTGGTATCCACCGAGCTGACGGTGGCCGGCATCTTGTGCATGCCTTGCACGTGATGCATGCCGGACATGCTGCCGTGCATGCCGCTCATCGAACCCATGGAGTGGGTGGAGCTGCTCGATGCGGCATCCTGGGCGAAGCAGGCGCCGCTCACGGCAAACGCGCCGAGCAGCGCAACGAGCATCTTGGAAGAAATGTTCATGGTGATTCTCCTTCAGGCTATGACCAATGAAAGGAAGACATCGGCGAAAGTATGCGCCTGTTCTTGCAACAAGATTGTCATTTCGACGCAGGTTTCTGCGCATGCGTCACAGCTTGCACAAGGTCTTCACGCGACTGCGACAAAAAGCTTAGAACCGCGCTATCAATGCTGCTCGCTGCCAGAAGGCGCACTGCTTGAAGGCGCTGGTGCAGCGGAGCTCGACGCCGCCGGCGCTTCATGCTCCTCGCCGTGCGCATGTTCATGGTGATCGCCCATGTCCATATCCATGTCTTCGTCCGGCGGCGCCTGCGCCACGATCTTCTTGTATTGCTCGGGCGTCATGCCCGGCAGCTTCTGCAGGAACGCCACCATGCTCCAGATGGTGGCGTCGTCGTGGCTGAATCCCCATGCCGGCATCGCGCTCATCTTCACGCCGTGCTTGATGATCCAGAAAGCCTCTTTGGGTTGAACCCGCACTTGCGAGAGATTCGGCGGTTGCGGATACAGCCCCGGACGTATTTCCGAATCCTTCATGCCTGGCGCCAGGTGGCACCCCGTGCACATGGCGGCGTACTGCCCTGCCCCTTTCAGGATGAGTTGCGGGTCTTCCAGGTTGGGCATGGTGACGCGTTCACGTGCGGCGTACGCATCGATGGAACGCTCGCGCAAGGTTTGCATCACCGCATAGGTCACCGGCCAATGCGGCGCATCGGCGCCGATGTTGTAGGTGCCGGACAGGATCCACGCACCGATGGCCAGAACGAGAACGACCAGGGTTGCGATCACGGTGGCGATAAATCGTTTCATCGCACTCTCCTCAAAACCACAGATGAAGGCCGACGACGAACTGCTGATCGAATACCGGCTCACGGTCCTGCCGGGCGAAGCCGGCGGTGGCGCCGAAGCGGCGCACCCAGACTACGCCCAAATACGGCGCGAATCGCCGGCTTATTTCATAGCGTAGCCGCAAACCGAGCTGCAGGCTGGAAACGCCCTCGCCCGTCCTGCGCTGCGGGTCGCTCTTGCTGTAGAGGTTGGCTTCCAGTTCCGGCTGCAGGATCAGGCGCTGGGTGAAGCGCAGATCGTATTCCGTGCGCAGGCGCGCGGCGATGCGTCCGGCCTGGCCGGCATACACGGTGGCCTGCACCTCGAACCAATACGGCGCCAGCCCTTCGATGCCGAACGCGGCCCATGAGCGTGGCGGTCCACCGCCGGCATCCTGGCGGATGCCGAGCTGGGTGTTCCAATAGGTCGCCAGCGCGTGGCTCCACAAGGCTTCGATATCCGCATCGCGCACCTGGCCGGCGCTGCGTTCGCCTTCGCTGCGCAGCCATAGCTTGTCGGTATCCGTGCCGTACCAGGCTTCGGCTTCCCAGGTCATGCCGTTGGCGTCGCGGCCGTGGAAGTTCTCCAGCTGATCGATCAACAGCATGCTTTGCGTGGCGTGGTCGTGCATGTCCATGCCGGTCATGTCGCCGTACGTCAGTCCATCGGAATAGTCGGGGCTGCGTGCATCGGCGGGTGCGGAACCGCCCTGCATCGGTCCCATCGTCATGCCTTGATGTGTTTCGGATGGCTTGGATTCATTGGCGTCCTGCTGCATGTCGCCATGATGCATGTCCATGCCTTGCATCGGCGCCGTTTGCGCGACCAACGTCATCGGCAGCATGGCGAATGCGACAGCAAACGCCGTCCGTTTCATCGTGCGCAGTGCACCAGTCATGACACCACCATCTCGCGGAACATGCCCGCTTCCATGTGGTAAAGCAGATGGCAGTGATACGCCCAGCGCCCCAGCGCATCGGCGGTGACGCCATAGGCAATCCGTTGCGCCGGCTGCACGTTGATGGTGTGCTTGCGCACCTGGAAGTCGCCGTCGGGACTTTCCAGTTCGCTCCACATGCCGTGCAGGTGAATCGGGTGATTCATCATGGTGTCGTTCACCAGCACCAGGCGCACGCGCTCGCCGGCGCGCAAATGCACCGGTTTGGCATCGGAGAACTTCAGGCCATCGAACGACCACATGTAGCGTTCCATGTTGCCGGTCAAATGCAGTTCGATCTCGCGCGATGGCTCGCGCGTGTCGATGGAGCCGCCGAGCGTATGCAGATCCGCATAAGTCAGCACGCGCCGGCCGTTGTCCCGCAAGCCCACACCGGGTTCGTCCAGGTTCGTGCGCGGCATGTCCACGCGCATGTCCACGCCGGGGCCGTATTCCGTTCGCGCGTGGCGAACGTGCGGCATCGCATCCATCGCCATGCCGGACATATCCATGCCCTGCATGCCGTGCTGATCATGCGCATGATCCATGGACATCGCCCCCATCATGTCGACCATGGCCAGCGGCACGCGCGCATCGAGCGCCGGTACGTCCGCCTGCATGCCGGCGCGCGTCGCCAGCGTGCCGCGCGCATAGCCGCTGCGGTCGATCGTCTGCGCAAACAGCGTATAGGCGCGGTCTTCCTGAGGCTCCACGATCACGTCGTAGGTCTCGGCCACGGAGATGCGGAATTCGTCGACGCTGACCGGTTCCACATCCTGTCCGTCGACGCTCACCACCGTCATCTTCAAGCCGGGTATGCGCACGTCGAAAATCGTCATGGACGAGCCGTTGATGAAACGCAGCCGCACGCGCTCGCCCGGGCGGAACAAACCGGTCCAGTTGCCGGCCGGCGTCGCGCCGTTCATCAGGTAGGTATAGGTGTAGGCGGATACGTCGCTGAGGTCGGTGCGGTTCATGCGCATGCGATTCCACATGCGCCGCTCGGCCAGGGCTTCCTGCAAGCCTTTTTCGCGTACGTCGCGCAGGAACGCCGGGGCCGTCGGCATGCCGAAGTTGTAGTAGTCGCTGCGCAGCTTGAGCATGGCGAGGATGTGCGCGGGATCGTCATCGGTCCAGTCGCTGAGCATCACCACGTAATCACGATCGGCCTTGATGCGATCGGGACCGGCAGGATCGATCACCAGCGCGCCATACACGCCGGTCTGCTCCTGGTATTGCGAATGGCCGTGGTACCAGTACGTGCCGGACTGGCGCACCGGAAAGCGGTAGACAAAGGTCTCGCCCGGCGCAATGCCGGGAAAACTGATGCCCGGCACGCCGTCCAGCTGAAATGGAACAAGCACGCCGTGCCAGTGGATCGAGGTGGGTTCGCGCAGGCGGTTGGTGACGCGCAAGGTGACCGTGCTGCCCTCTTTCCAGCGCAGCGTCGG
>CBJMMB010000275.1:0-3404 GCA_966430775.1 uncultured Dyella sp.
TGCACGACAAGGTGCCTGCCGCGTTCGTCGGCTGGTATCTCTTCATGTGGGGCGTGTTCACCTTTTACATGTGGATCGGCACGCTGCGCGCCGCACGCGCGTTGCAGCTTATTTTCCTTGCCCTGTGGGTCACCTTTTTCCTGTTGGCCGCCGGCGAATGGACCGGCATCGCCGGCCTGCACACGGCGGGCGGCTACGTGGGCCTGCTGACCGCGTTGCTGGCGTTTTATCTCTCGGCAGCCGAAATCATCAATGACGGCCACCAGCGCGTGGTGCTGCCCACCGGTGCGCCGGGACCGGCCAACCTGCGATAGCGAGGAGGAGCCACTCATGAAACGACATGCCTTGTTTATGGCGCTTGCGGCAGTGGGCCTGGCCGCAACCGCTCCTGCCTTTGCGCAAAGCAGCCGCGATAAGGAGATCAAGGCATTGAAGGCGCTGGTCGAGAAGCAGCAGCAACAGCTCAACCAGCAGCAGCAGGATCTGCAGCAACTGCACGAGGCCCTGAGCCAATTGCAGAACCAGCAAACGCAGCAGCAGACGCAGATCCAGCAAACGCAACAGGCGCAGGCCCAGGTGCAAACCACCGTGGCGGCGGCGCAGAAACAGGCGCCGACCTTCAGCAGCGCACCGGGCGTAGCGGTGACGCTGCATGGCTTTATCGATGCGACCGCGTTCTCGCAGAACAGGAGCTTCACCTTCGGCAATGGCCAGAACGCCGAGTATCCGATTCCGGGCACCAGGGGCACGCTCAGCGGCGTGGACGTGCGCAACACGCGCTTCTGGCTGGATTTCAGCGGCGCCAAGGTGGCCGGCGACTGGGTCGGCGGCGGACACCTGGAAATGGATTTCTTCGGCGGCAACAACGGCACCGGACCGTACTCGCAAGAACAGCCGCTGCCACGCCTGCGCCAGGCCTACATGGTGCTGGAAAATCCGTTGACCGGCAGTTCGTTCAAGATCGGCCAGATGTGGGATCTGATGTTCCCGCTGGACGACCTGCCCAATTCGCTCAGCCATATCGCCTTCCCGCTCGGCTATGGCACCGGCATCATCGGCTGGCGTTTCCCTGGCATCGTGTTCTCGCAGGATCTCAATCACGGCTCGACCGGGCCGCAATGGCGATTGGATGTCGGCGCATTCGAAGGTACCTGGAACGGTCCTGGCTCGCCGGTGAATTATTTAAGCGCAGGCAACGCCGGTTTCCGTCCGCAGATCGAAGCCAGGCTGCACGTGGAGCAACCGAAGCAATGGTTGCTGTTCGCCGCCGCGCACTGGAGTCAGATCAACCTGGCCGGCGTGGGCGGCACCGAAGCGACGCCGGTCAAACGCCAATTCGCCAGCGAGGCCTTCGAAGTCGGCGGTCAGTGGACGCCCGGCCAATGGGTGTTGCGAAGCGTGGCGTATACCGGCCGCGGCATCGGCCAGCTGTTCGGCGATCTCTCGCAATTCGGCGACATCAAGGACACCGGCGCCTACGTGATGGGCGGCTACAAGTTCACCCCGAACTGGAGCGCGAACGTGTTCTACGCCTTCAGCAAACCCAACAGCAACGATGTGGTCCGCTGGTTCAACCACGGCGCCACCGGTTTGCTGAAGGATCGCCAGGTGGCCGCGAACGTGCAGTACAGCGTGGGTGATTACTCGTTTGCGCTGGAGTGGATCCACGCGATTCTTAATTCCACCTCCAATGGCGTGAATCGGGTGACGACCAGTGGGAATCAGGTAAATGTGAGTGCGTTTTACAAGTTTTGAGGGGTGATGGATCCCTCTCTTTTCGGGGAGGGATCCACAACGCTGCGCATGCGTAGGTTGGGTTAGCGCAGCGTAACCCAACGTGTTCGGTGCGGATTCGTTGGGTTACGCTGCGCTAACCCAACCTACGGGTGCATCCCGTGTCATTGGGGTGTGCTGTAACCACCACCCAACGCATCGATCAACCGGATCGACAGGTCCGCCTGCTGACTCTGCAATGCCGCCAGACGCTGGTCGACCAGCAGCAGTTGCTGGCGGCTGGCCAGCGGGGTCAGCGGGCCGCTTACGCCGCCTTTGTAGGCGGACATAGCATCGTTCCAGCTCTTCTGCGCGTCCTGCTTGGCGCGTTGCTCGAGCGTGATCTGCGTGCGTACCGAGGCCAGCGCCGAAACCAGGTCGGAAACTTCGTTCACCGCGCCGATCAGCAAGCTGTTGTAGCGCGCGACGGCTTCGTCGTAGCGCGCATCGGCGCCGGCGAGATTGGCGCGCAGGCGGCCGCCGTCGAAGATCGGCAGGCTCAGCGCAGGCCCCACCGAATACGTGCGCGCCGGCAACTGGAACACGTTGGTGCTGCCGCCGACGGCGACCAGGCCGGCCATCGCGCTCAGGCTGATGTTGGGCAGAAACTGCGTCCTGGCGGCCTTGATGTCCTTGGCGGCGGCTTCGACCTGCCAGCGTGCGGCCACCAGGTCGGCCCGGCGGCCGATCAGATCCACCTGCAACGTATCGGGCACCGCGATCAAACCAGGATCGAGCAGGTGCGGACGGGCAATGCTCAAACCACGATCCGGCCCCTGCCCCAGCAATACGGAAAGACTGCTGCGCGCGGCGTCGATGGCGCGATCGGCTTGCGCCTTTTGTTGTTCCGCACTGGCCACCTGTGAATCGGCGAAGGCTTCCTGCTGCGGCGTGCCCAAACCGCCCTGCACCAAACGTCGGGTGAAGCCAAGCGTTTGCGAGGCGCGCTGCCATTCGCCTTCGGCGACATCTTTTTGCGCAAAGGCGTAGCCCAGCGCCACGTACGCGCGCGCCACGTTGACGGAAAGCTGGATGCGCGCCGCATAGGCCTCGACGTCCGCCGCGCGGCTGCGCCCGAGCGCCGCTTCCCACGCATCGCGCTTGCCGCCCCACAGGTCGATGTCCCAGGAGAAATTGGCCGACACGGATTTGCCCCAGGCGAAATGCCCCAGCACATAAGGCGGATAGATCGGATTCTTCAAGGACAGCCGGCTGCCCTCAGCGCCTGCTTCCAACTCCGCCTGCGGCAAGCGCGCCGCGTAAGCCGTATCGACAATCGCCTGCGCCTGCTTCGCGCGCGCTTCGGCCTCGGCCAGGCTGGGATTGTTCTTCAGCGCTTCGTCGATCAACGCGCCAAGTTGCGGATCGCCGAAGCCCTTCCACCAGTCCTGCGCCGGCCAAGCGGTAGGGCTCAGCGGCACGTTGACGAAACTCTGTTCGCTCTTGAGGCTGCTCGCATCCAGTGTTTTGCCGGTAGGATGCAAACCACCCGGCGTGGCGCAGCCGGCGAGCACAACGCTCAAGGCGAACACGCAGGCGATGCGAAAACGAAACGACATGTTCAGTTGCATGGCGTGCTCACCGCCGTTCCGCCAGCGCATCGCCGTGCCCGCCCGGATGCACGATCAAGG
>CBJMMB010000276.1:0-3374 GCA_966430775.1 uncultured Dyella sp.
GCCAGCAACACCGCCTGCAGTGCGCCGGCGATATAGATGAAAGTCCAGAACGTCATGGCCGGTCAGCGCGCAGAAGCATCACCCGCAACAGACGAGCATCATCCAGCGTGCGCCAGCGCAAAGTCGATCGCCGCGCACACGGCTGCCACCTGCGCGGCAATGCACTGCTCCGGCGTGGCGCGCGGGCTGTCCGGATACACCTCGGTGGTGGTCGTAAAACGTGCGGAAGTGATGCCCGCGCAGAGTCCCAGCTTGCGCATCGGATACTCGATCACGCCCGGCGCCACCACCGGCGAGCCGATGATCTGGCCGTTGCGGTCGGCCGGTGCGATATGCGTGACCTTCGCCACCGCCGCGATCACGGCTTGCTGGAATGCCGGCTGCGGATTCTCGCTATCGTCGACCAGATAGAAACCGTCCGGCACTTCGCCTGGTTCATACGCAACACCATCGCGCGCCGCCAGTGCGGGGCGGAATTCGGATTCGTCGGTGTCGGTGGTTTCGTGCAGGTCGATATGCATCAGCACGCGTTCGCGGAAGTCGGCCACCAGGTGCAGCAGCGCGGCCGATTCCGGCGCGGGGCTGTCTTCGCGGAAGGAGCGATTGGGATCCAGCGCCTGCGGGTTCCAGCGGTGGATGCGCTCATACGCCCACGGGCTGATGCACGGGGCGATGACCAGGTTGGCGCGGCCTTCGTACGCGGAGGCATGCTGCTCGGCAAAGCGCAAGGCGCCATGCACGCCGCTGGTCTCGTAGCCATGCACGCCGCCGGTCACCAGCATGCAGGGCAGCTCGTCCCGCCAGGGGCGGGTCTTGATGGCCAGCAGCGGGTAGCTTTCCGGCGGGTAATCCAGCCGGCCGTACTCCACCACCTCGTAGCGGGCGCGCAGCGCGTCGACCGCGCTCAGCACATCGTCCCGGTAACTGCGATGGCGAACCTGCCTGGCCAGCCATGTCGCAACCTCCGCCGATCCCCACGCTACACCGGGTGTGCCGATCGGGTAATGGGCGGGAACTGTCATGGCCTGGCCTGCTCCGAAAGGGCTGTCGAGCGCCGTAATGTAGCACTGTCGATTCCGCGGCCGATCGTTCGTCGCTGCGATAAGGACCCTTCACGTAAAACCGGAATGGCGTCCCGAGTACGACATTTTTCCCGAACGATCCTGGAGCGAACGATGAAAAGGTTTCTGGCTGTCTATATCGGTACCGAGGA
The DNA here is from genome assembly GCA_966430775.1 of uncultured Dyella sp. Taxonomy (GTDB): domain Bacteria; phylum Pseudomonadota; class Gammaproteobacteria; order Xanthomonadales; family Rhodanobacteraceae; genus Dyella_B. Next base: position 1,214 of record CBJMMB010000276.1, read on the forward strand.
ATCCATGCATGCGTCCGGATGGAGCGCATTGAGCGAGACGGAACGTCAGCAGCGTGCAAAAACGGGCGTCCAGGCCTGGAAGAAATGGGTGGAGGACAACCAGGATGCGATCCTCGAAGTGGGCGCGCCGCTGGGCAAGACCTTACGGACGTCGAAACGGGGTGTGGAGGCCACCCGCAACAATCTGACCGGTTTTACCGTGGTGCAGGCACCGTCGCAGGAAGCGGCGGCGAAATTGTTCGAGAACCATCCGCATTTCACGGTGTTTCCCGGGGATTCGATCGAAATCATGGAATGCCTGCCCATGCCGGAGTAGAGCTCGATCCGCAGCCGGGACCTGGCGACGTGCAGCGCGTCGCCAGGGCGACGGGGCATGCGTCTTCACAAAATCGTCACAAGCAAACCCTACGCTCTGCACCCAGGTGGGCACGGTAGCCTGTTTCGGCGAATACGCTCGGAGGAGGCGCGGTGCGCGAGAAGCATGCGGCATGGTCGACGTTGTTCGCGGAAAAGCGCGCGACGCTGAGCAACTATTTTCTTCGTCGCGTCGCGCATCGCTGGGATGCGCAGGATCTGGTGCAGGAGGTGTACCTGCGCCTGTTGCGCATCGAGCCGGCGGATGCGGCCAATATCCGCAGCCCTGAGGCGTACCTGTTCACCGTGGCCGCCAACCTGGTCAAGGAGCACGCGGTACTGCGCCAACATCAGCCGTTGGGCAGCGACGAGCTGGAGCAGGTGGTGGAGCACCTGGTGGCGCCGGCCAACGTGGAAGCGGACATGGACAGCGAATCGCGGCAGCAGCGGTTGGGCGCGCTGATCGATCGGCTTTCGCCCAAGTGCAAGGCGGTGCTGATCATGCATTACCGCGATGACCTGACCTACCGTGAGATCGCCGAACGCATGTCGATCTCCACCCACATGGTGAAGAAATACATCGTGAAAGGACTGGCGGCTTGCCGGCAGAGGATGGCCGAGTATGAGTGAACCGATCCACTTCGACGCAGCGCGCCAGGCGCGGCGCATCACCGAGCAGGCGGTGGCCTGGTACATCGAACAGCAGGAGCCGCTCAGCGAACGCCAGCGCGTGGCGTTCCTGCATTGGCTGCGCGCATCGCCCAAGCATGTCGCCGAATACTTTGCGGTGGCGCATATGCACGGCGATCTCAAGGCCGCCGCGGCGCTGGAAAAACTTTCCGCGGCGGAACTGGCGGAGCAGGCCCGGCGCGACAATCCCATCGTGATGTTTCCGCGCGTCGCACCTGCGATGCCGCACGAGCGCGATGCGAATACCCTGCGTGACAGGCATGTCGGACGATGGCTTGCAGCGGTGGCCGGTGTGGCCGCGACGGTCGTGATGGGCTGGCTGGGCATGACGCATTGGCGCACGTCCGAGCTGCCGTCCGCGCAGTACGTTGCGCAGAACGAGGACGCCGATGCCGGCAAGGTCCGTTCGCTGAAGCTCGCCGACGGCACGCTGGTGCAGCTGGATCGGCATAGCGCGATCGACGTGCATTTCGACAACCACTACCGGCGTATCGACGTCATCCGCGGTCACGCCTTGTTCGACGTCGGCAAGGATCCGGCGCGGCCGATGCTGGTCAACGTCGGCGGCCACGTTCTGCAGGATATCGGCACGGTGTTCGACGTGAAGCGCGATGCGAGCGGCGATACCTTGACCGTGATCAGCGGCCGCGTGCGGGTATTGAACGGCACGGATGCATCGCCATTGAGCAGCCATGCGCTGGCCGATCTTACCGCCGGCCAACAGATTGAACTCGGCCCCGCCGGCGTCGGCCCCGTGCACCCGGTGCAACTGCCGCAAGCCACCGCCTGGCTGCCCACCGAGATCCGCTTCCAGCGCGAAACCATCGGCGACGTGGCGCGGCGCTTCAACGCCTACACCAGCAAGCCGCTGGTGATCGAGGACGACGCCATCGCCGGCAAACGCATCAGCGGTATTTTCCACGCGAACAATCCGCAGGCGTTCGTGGCTTATCTGTCGACCTTGCCGAAGGTGCGGGTGATCGAAGCAGCCGATCGCATTCGGGTGGTGGCGCTACGGTAGAAGAGTATCTGTCGCGCACCAAACTTTCCCTGTCACCTCACCGTCATTCCGGCGAAGGCCGGAATCCATGCTTCGTGCTGGCGATGGATGATTCGC
>CBJMMB010000277.1:0-3363 GCA_966430775.1 uncultured Dyella sp.
GGCAGCAGTTGGCTGAAGCCGCTGGAGGCCTTCAGCGCGCTGGTGCCGATGACCTCGGCGATGATCGCAAGGCCGAGATAGGTCCAGGCACTCATGCGCTCAGTCCAGGGTGATGCCGGCCAGACGCTGCAGCGCTTCGGCGTACTTGGCGGAAGTGCCGGCGATCACTTCGCCAGGCACGCGCGGGCCAGGGGCTTTTTTGTTCCAATCGAGAGTTTCCAGATAGTCGCGCACGAATTGTTTGTCGTAACTGGGCGGACTGATACCCACCTGATACTGATCCGCAGGCCAGAAACGCGAGGAATCGGGCGTCAGCATTTCATCCATCACGTACAGCTTGCCGTCTTCGTCGGTGCCGAACTCGAACTTGGTGTCGGCGATGATGATGCCGCGTTCGGCCGCGTACGCCGCCGCCCATTTGTAGATCGCCAGCGTCGCATCGCGCACCTGTTCGGCCAGATCCTGGCCGACCGCGGCGATTACGGCGTCGAAGCTCACGTTCTCGTCGTGATCGCCCACTGCCGCCTTGGTCGACGGGGTAAAGATCGGTTCGGGCAATTGCTCGGCCTGGCGCAAGCCGACCGGCAGCGTGATGCCGCACAGCGAGCCCGTCGCCTGGTAATCCTTCCAGCCCGAGCCGATCAGATAGCCACGCGCGATCGCTTCCACCGGCACGGGCTTGAGTCGCCTAGTGACGACGGCGCGCTTGCGGTACAGCGCCACGTCCGTGCCCGGCGGCAGTACTTCTTCCAGCGGCGTGTGCAGTAGATGGTTGGGCACGATGTGCGCGGTTTTGCCGAACCAGAAGTTGGAAATCTGCGTCAGCATTTCGCCCTTGCCGGGGATCGGATCGGGCAGCACCACGTCGAAGGCGGACAGGCGATCGGTGGCGACGATCAGCAGGCGATTGCCGGACAACGCGTAGACGTCGCGCACCTTGCCACGATGGATCAGCTCCAGGCCGGGCAGGTTCGATTGCAGCAGGGTGGTGGGCACGGTGCGCTCCGATGGGTGTGACAAGCCCGCTATTGTACCGGTGGCCGCTGCTAGAATCGGTGGCTTTGATGCCTGTGTGCTCCTGATGCGATTCGTATTGATCGCGGCACTCGGTTTGACCTGTGCCCTGCCAGCGCTCGCCGCCGATCTGCCGCCCAAGCCGGTGCGGCTTGGCTTGTGCGCGGCCTGCCACGGTGAAACCGGCATGGCGCAGATGCCCGGCGCGCCCAACCTGGCGGGCCAGCGCCTGGACTACTTGCGCAAGGCCTTGCAGGACTACCGCGACGGCACGCGCAACGTGCCGCTGATGCGCACGGCGATCGGCCCGCTCAGCGAGGCGGAGCTGGATCAACTGGCGCACTGGTACAGCGCGCAAACCCCTCAACCACAGGCCGCCCCGCGTCCATGAGCTACACCTATACCTTCTGGTTCGCCATGGCGGGCCTGCTGCTTGGCCATGGCTTCGTCGGCATGGGCGTGGGCGGCATCATCGGCTTCGTGCTCGACAACCTGCGCTACAGCCAGCGCCGCAGCGCCATTCCGGAAGCGGGCGGCTACATCGCGCCGCTGTTTGCCCTACTTGGTGCGATCGCCAAATCCGACGGCCGCGTCTCCGAAGCGGAAATCGCCACCGCCGAGCGCGTCATGGCGCGCATGGGCCTGAGCGGCGATGCGCGACAGCAAGCGATCCAGGCCTTCAACAAGGGCAAGCAGCCGGAATTCGACGTGACCGGCCCGATCAACGCGCTGCGCCAATGGGTGGGCCTGCGCCGCGATCATGCGTTTCCGTTGCTCGACGTGGTGATCGAAACGGTGCTTGCCGAAGGCAGCCCGTCGCCGGAAAAGATGGCGATCCTGCGTCAGCTCGCCTTTGCCCTGCGCATCAGCGACATGGAGCTGATGGCGCTGATGGCGATGAAAGGCTACGTGTGGCAGGGCGCGGCCGGCGCACGCGGGCGTGCCTACGGTCCCGGCAGCGGTTACGTGCCGCCGCAGCGGAACACACAGGGACCAGACCCTTACGCCGTGCTCGGCGTCACCCGCGACGCCGACGAGCGCACCATCAAGCGCGCATATCGCAAGCTGATTTCCGAGCATCACCCCGACCGCCTGGGCGACCTGCCGGAAGAGATGCGCAAGCGGGCCGAGGCGCGCGCCAGCGAGATCAATGCGGCGTACGAACGGATCCAGGCCGAGCGCGGGTTCAAATAGCCGGGAACGAGGGCGATCCCTATCCCGGTAGAATGGCCGCTTCCCTCGCGCGTGCTTTCAAGCCATGAGCAAACAATCCCCGGTCATCGCTCCCTCCATTCTTTCCGCCGACTTCGCGCGACTGGGCGAAGACACCGCCAAGGTGCTGGCCGCGGGCGGCGACTGGGTGCACTTCGACGTGATGGACAACCACTACGTGCCCAACCTCACCATGGGACCGATGGTGCTGAAAGCGCTGCGTGACTACGGCATCAGCAAGCCGATCGACGTGCACCTGATGGTGAAGCCGGTGGACCGCATCGCGCCGGATTTCGCCAAGGCGGGCGCCAGCCTGATCAGCTTCCATCCCGAAGCCAGCGAACACGTGGATCGCACCATTGGCCTGATCAAGGATGCCGGCTGCCAGGTAGGCCTGGTGTTCAACCCGGCCACGCCGCTCAACTGGCTCGATCACGTGCTGGACAAGCTGGACCTGGTGCTGATCATGTCGGTGAATCCCGGTTTCGGCGGCCAGAAATTCATCCCGCAGGCGCTGGAAAAGCTGCGCCGCGTGCGCCGGCTGATCGACGAGAGCGGCCGCGCCATCCGCCTGGAGATCGACGGCGGCGTCACCGCGGACAACATCGGCGAGATCGCGGCCGCCGGCGCCGATACCTTCGTGGCCGGATCGGCCATCTTCGGTGCGCACGACTACCAGGCGGTGATCGGAAAAATGCGCGCCGCGATCGTCTGAGGCTAGGGATGCTCTGATCTACTCCACGTACCCGTCACCGCACTGTATGCGCGCCTCGCTGTGCTCCAGTGGCGAAGGCAGACTGGCTGTCTGTCGAGACGCTGGGGTGCAGCGAGGCGCGCATACAGTGCGGCCCAACATGTTGAATTTAAATGACGGGGTGACGTCCAGAAGGCCCGCAGGCTGCGCTGCGCGGCTTGAACAGACGGCCAGTCTGCCCTGCGCCACGCGACACAGCCTGCGGGCCTTCTGGACGTCATGCCGGGTGCGTGGAGTAGATCAGAGCATCCCTAGACCGCACGCATAAGAAACCCGGCGCAGGGGGAAATCTGCACCGGGTTGGAGGGGCGTCGATAAGACGCTAGAGGAGACACCATCGGCAGGTCATCCTGCGTGCGCCTGAAGGACGGGAGGCTCGGCCG
>CBJMMB010000278.1:0-3347 GCA_966430775.1 uncultured Dyella sp.
GCTGACGCAGGCTGGGATGCAAATCCCAGCATTCACATGCATGGCGATGCTGGGATTTCATCCCAGCCGACGTGATTCCAACGATTGCGCGCGGCATGGGCATGCAAGTTGCTAGCCGCTGCAATCGCCCCCAACACGCGGCGAAAGTCCTACTATCGCGCGATGAGCACATCGTCATCGCATGCACCGAACAATACCCGTCGTGGCAGCTTATCCTGCGTCGGCCTGGGCATGACCTTGGGCTCGCACCTCACGCCGCTGGCGCGCAGCCATATTGAGCAAGCCGACGTGGTGTTCGCGGCGCTTTCCGATGGCGTGGTGGAAATGTGGCTGGAGCGCATGCATCCGGATGTGCGCAGCCTTCAGTCCTATTACCAGGAAGGCAAGTCGCGCATGAAAACCTACCGCCAATGGGTGGAGGTGATCATGACCGAAGTGCGCGCCGGCAAGCGGGTTTGCGGCGTGTTTTACGGCCATCCCGGCATTTTTGCCTGGTCGCCGCACAAGGCGATCGAAGTGGCGCGCGCGGAAGGTTTTCCGGCGCATATGGAACCGGGCATTTCCGCCGAGGATTGCCTGTATGCCGACCTGGGCATCGATCCGGGCCGCTTCGGATGCCAGCATTTCGAGGCCAGCCAGCTGCTGTTTTACGAGCGGCGCATCGATTCGGCCGGTTATGTGGTGCTGTGGCAGGTGGGATTGGTCGGCGATCGATCGCTGGCGCGCTTCCAGACCGGGCCGGCCTATCGCCAGGTACTGGTCGATCTGCTGAGCCGCGACTATCCGCTCGATCATGAGGTGATAATCTACCGCGGCGCTACCTTGCCGATTGAGAGACCGCGCGTCCGGCGCGTCGCATTACGCGACCTGCCTCATGTCCAGGTAGCCGTCGAGGAAACGGTGGTACTGCCACCGGCTGAAACCCTCAAGCCGAACCTGGCCATTCAAGAACGCTTGGAGGCACTGGACAAGGCGGGTGCGTAAGCCGGGGTGAAACATTTTTCATGCAATGTCGGTTTCGAGGGAAAGCCGGCATTGACAGCAAAACCTGTCGATCAATAAGCGTAATGGCGGTCGTCATTACGCTTTACCGCGTCAATGCCCGGATGGCATTGGCGATATCAGCTCTCAAGAGCTGTTACATGAGAACGGGGGAGTGAGTGACATGGCAGATACGATCGAGTTGTTGGAGGCCATTGGCCAGAACGCAGCGTTGCGTTATGCGTCGGCGGATGAATTGGCACGTGCACTGGAGCAAGCACAGGCATCTGATGCGCTTGCAGCTGCGGCAGTTTCAGGTGACGTATCGAAGCTGTTCGCGGAATTGGGACCCAAGCCCATGAACGTGCCCCAGATTTCTCAAGCTCCCGCTCGGGAAGATGAGGAAGAGCCGGAAGAGGACGATACCGACGAGTCGCTAAGCATCAGCGTGCTCGATCGAGACGATTCACTCCTGCACCACTGACGAGGCGTCCATGTTACGGCTGGCGAGCCGCTTCTGGTCACTACCCATTTTGATGGGTATGGCTTGGAGTGCGCTCGCGCAGCCAAATCATGTCGCGACACCTATTTCTGATCCGGCGACATTTCTCGCTCAAACCGAAGATCTACGCACGTCTGATCATCCCAGATTCGTGCAGATGCTGGAGCAGATCCACGATGCAGCACTTCACCTGACGCCAGAGCAGCAATGGCACCTGCGCTATCTCGACGCGTGGGAGGCCATGTTCGAGGGTGACTACTCCAAGTCTGAAACCCAGCTTCACGAAGTGATCGATCACTCCGGCAACGCGACCCTGGCAGCCAAGGCATCCGCGTTGCTGTTGACCAATCTGGCAGCCAATCGGCGCTACGAAGAAGCCTTTGCATTGGCTAATCGCGTTACGACCGGATTGCCCGGAGTAAAGGATCCCCAAGCCCGCTTCATGGTGCTGATGAATCTGTCGCAAATGCTGGATTTGGCAGGTCAAACGGATCTGGCCATCAAGTATGCGCAGATGATGGAAAGTATTATTCCTGCCGGCGAAACGTTATGTCGCCCTCTTTCCTTGGAAGTCGCCGCACTCTTCAATGCCAAACGGCTGACGTCCTCCAGTCCAGAACTGAAACGTGCCATCGACACTTGCGTAGCGGCCCATCAACCGGTTCTCACCGACACGATGCTGCTTACCCTCAGCAATCTTTATCTGGATGAAGGTAAGCCCGACAAAACGATAGTCCTGCTTGATCGAATCGACCCTAACATTCAGCTCAATCATTACTATCCTCATCTGCTGTCATCTGCAGTAGAACGAGCGCAGGCGTTGGAAAAACTTGGCAACGACAATGACGCCAGGAAAGCCGCCCTCGTTGCCGTAGCGATGACCCGACCGGGCGATATCAGTGAATGGCTGAAAAGCGCCTATGAGGTGCTCTATCAAGTTGAAAAGAAACTCGGCCACGCTAGTGCGGCACTCTCGTATTACGAACAATATGCCGCTCAGGACAAGGGTTATCTCAACGATATCAGTGCCAGGTCGCTGGCCTACGCAACGGCCCAGCAACACACCACGGTGCAAAAGCTCGAAACCGAAAGCCTGAGTAAGCAGAACAGCATCCTTAAGCTGCAGCAGGCACTTGCTACCAAGGCGATGGAAACCGGCCGGCTGTATATCGCTCTATTGTTGGTTGTACTTGTTTCCATCATTTTCTGGCTATTCCGCCTCAAACGCTCGCAACTTCGCTTCAAGCAGCTTTCCTGCCTCGACGGTCTCACCGGCATACTCAACCACCAGCATTTCGTCTGCGAGGCCGAGCGCTCGCTGCGTTTGCAGGAAAAGAAATCCGGCAGCGCCTGCCTGGTGTCGATCGACCTGGACTACTTCAAGCAGGTCAACGACACCCACGGGCATGCGATCGGCGATGCGGTGCTCAAGCACACCGTGACCATCTGCAAGCAGCATCTGCGCGCTTGCGACTTGTTCGGCCGCCTTGGTGGCGAGGAATTCGGCATCCTGCTGGTGGATTGCTCGCGCGACCAGGGCATGGCGATCGCCGATCGCATCCGCATGGCGATCGGCGCCACGCCCATCGATATCGACGGCTGCCGCGTATCGTTTTCCGCCAGCCTTGGTTTGGCATGCACGGATATGTGCGGCTATGACCTGCAGCGCTTGTGCAGGGAAGCGGATGCGGCGCTTTATCGCGCCAAGCGCAACGGGCGCAATCGGGTTATTGCCGATGTGGGGAATGGGAATTTGGCGCAGGCGTGATCTCTACTCCGAACTTGGAGTTCGCGCATAAGGCGTTTACTTGCCTTGCGTCATTCCGGCGAACGCCGGACGAAGCGCGAAGCGCGGAGAACGTCC
>CBJMMB010000279.1:0-3338 GCA_966430775.1 uncultured Dyella sp.
CCGGAGGATCGCGCCAAGCAGGCGTATGACGAATTCAAGCCATTGGACGGTCGTTTCCACGCCAATGTGCTCGTGCAAGTGAAGAACGGTCCGATCGATTTCCAACCGCGCGAACCGTTCCATCCGCTGTTCGGCGCGATGCCGAAAACGCCGCTGATGATGGAATTCGAAATCACCAAGGAATACCTCGGCTTCGCCACGCACTTGGTCTATCTCGGCCCGTTGTTCGAGGAAGTGCTTTCCGCCGATACCATGCAACGCGGCAAGGGCTCGACCGTGGCCAAGGTGATCGACGGTTCGCTCGAAGGTCACACGCTCACGGGCATGGCCGGCGATGCGAACATCGGCACCGACCGCAACTGGTGCGGCTCGGATTTCAATCAGGCCAATTGGTACGTGTTCGGCCGGCTTGCGTGGAATCCTGCGCAATCGTCACGCAGCATTGCCGAAGACTGGGTGCGCATGACGTTCAGCAACAACGACGCCTTCGTCAAACCTGTGGTCGCGATGATGATGGGTTCGCGCGAAGCGGCGGTCAATTACATGACGCCGCTTGGCCTGGTGCATCTGATGGGGCCTGGCCATCATTACGGGCCCGCACCGTGGGACGCCAGCGAATCGGAAGCGGATTGGCGACCGGTCTACTATCACCATGCGGATCACAACGGCATTGGTTTCGATCGCACCAGCACCGGTAGCGATGCCGTTGCGCAATATGCGCCTGCACTTGCTGCGCAATTGAACGATGTGAAGCAAACGCCGGAGCGATATCTGCTGTATTTCCATCACGTTCCCTGGAATTACCGCATGCATTCCGGCCAGACGCTATGGTACGAACTGGTGGCGCATTACACGCAGGGCGTGGCATACGTACAGCAGATGCAGGAAACGTGGCGCCATCTGGATGGCTATATTGATGAGGAGCGCTATCGCCAGGTGGCCGCGTTTCTGGCCATCCAGGAAAAGGAAGCGCAATGGTGGCGGGATGCCTGCATTGCTTATTTCCAGAGCATTTCCGGCTTGCCGTTGCCGGCGGGCTACGCAAAACCACAACGATCGCTTACCTACTACGAATCGCTGAAGTTTCGGTACGTGCCGGGATTTTCATCATGGTGAACATGGCCGTCCGAGTCATCATGGCCGAATCGCCAGAGCCCCGATTCGCGTTGACGTATTTTGGAGCGAATCGTCATTCCGGCGAACGACGTCTCGGGTCCAGTATGCGTGGGCGCTGATACATAGGTCGACGCTTCCCGCCTATCCTCCGAACTGGTTACGCTTAGGTATCGTCCGATCCGGGGGATCCCAGCCATGCATCTTGAATTGCCCAATGCGCCATTGAGGTCGCTGAAGGACTTCCTTAAACACTACTTGATGATCGTGCTCAGCATTCTCACCGCATTGGGGTTGGAAGCATGGATCGAGCATACGAATCACCGGCATGCGGCCGAGGTGGCCAGCGCACAAATCGATACGGAAATCCGCGCCAACCTGGCCGAAGTTCACACGGCGCTGGTGGAGGACAAGAAACGTGCAGCAGACTTCGCGCATATTCGCGATAGCCTGGAGCAGGATCTGAAAGCGAATACGCCTGACGCGACCATCGTGCAGCACATCCTGGCCCAAACCCAAAACAGCAATTTCAATCTCAACTTGCGCTGGCCTACCTTGCGCCAGGAGGCCTGGGATGTGGCGGTTGCCAATCAATCCGTGAGCTGGATGGACGACGACCGCATGTATCGCTATTCCGCTGCCTACGCCACCCAACGCGAAACGGCCAGCAATCTGGCTGCCAACCTTACGCTGGTGATGAACGGCCCAAGGATGGTCGATACGGCCACCGATCTGCGCTCGGGCAACGTACAACCGCGTGAGTTTCTGCATGTGATTGCGCAAATGGCTGTCACCCTCGATCAAGCCACGCTTAGCCTGAACACCTTGGAGCAAAAGTTGCAAAGTGCATTGCCAGCGCCGCCACACCAGGCATAAGCGCGCAGGCTGGGATGAAATCCCGGCATCGGTGACCACGAGAACGCTGGGATTTCATTCCAGCCTACGTGGTTTGATTCATCACACAGCCATCAACAAAAAAAGCCCGGATCGCTCCGGGCTTTTTTTGACGTTGAAGAAACTTACTTTTTCTTCGGCATATACAGGTCGGTGATGGTGCCTTCGTACGCCTCGGCCGCCATGCCCACCGATTCGCTCAAGGTCGGATGCGGATGGATGGTAAGGCCGATATCCGCCGCTTCCGCACCCATCTCGATCGCCAGCGCGATTTCCGAGATGAGATCACCCGCATGCGGACCGACGATGGCGCCGCCGACCACACGATGGGTGGCCTCGTCGAACACCAGCTTGGTGAAGCCTTCGGTGCGGTCGATGCCGATGGCGCGGCCGCTGGCCACCCACGGGAATTTGCCGACGCCGATCTTCAGGCCCTTTTCCTTCGCTTCGCGCTCGGTGACGCCGACCCAGGCGATTTCCGGATCGGTGTACGCCACCGACGGAATCACGCGTGCATCGAAATGGCTCTTCTGGCCGGCGACCACTTCCGCGGCAACTTTCGCTTCGTGCGTAGCCTTGTGCGCCAGCATCGGCTGGCCGACCAGGTCGCCGATGGCGAAGATGTGCGGCACGTTGGTGCGCATCTGCGTGTCGACGTTGATAAAGCCGCGCTCGGTCACGGCGACGCCGGCCTTGTCGGCACCGATCTTGTTGCCGTTCGCCGAGCGGCCCACGGCGACGAGCACGCGGTCGAACACGGTGGTGGCCGGAATGCTTTCGCCTTCGTAGCTGACCTCGATGCCTTTCTTGGTGGCCTTCGCCTCGACGACCTTGGTCTTGAGGTGCACGCCCTTGAGCTTGCTGCCCAGACGCTTAGCCAGCGGCTTGATCAGATCGGCATCGGCGCCGGGAATGATCTGGTCCATGAATTCGACCACGGTCACTTCGCTGCCGAGCGCGGCATACACGGTGGCCATTTCCAGGCCGATGATGCCGCCGCCGACCACCAGCAGCTTGGCGGGAACGTCTTTCAGTTCCAGCGCGCCGGTGGAATCCATGATGCGCTCGTCGTCCCACGGGAACGCGGGCAAGCGCACCGCCTGCGAGCCGGCGGCGATGATGGCGTATTCGAAGCGCAGCAGTTTCTTGCCTTCGGCCGTGTCGATTTCCATTTCGTTCGGCGACACGAAGTTGCCGACGCCCTGCACGGTGCGCACCTTGCGTTGCTTGGCCATGCCGGCCAAGCCGCCGGTGAGCTGGCCGACCACCTTGGTCTTGAAGCCGCGCAGCTTGTCGATGTCGATCTTCGGCTTGCCGAAGCTCACGCCGTG
>CBJMMB010000280.1:0-3335 GCA_966430775.1 uncultured Dyella sp.
CCTGGCGCACCAGGTCCACCACCGGCGAGAACGATTCGAACGGATGCAGCAGCAGTACGTCCTGCTTGTTGATCACCTGGAACAGGTCTTCGGCCTTCTTCAACGCCTTGGGAATGGCGGGCACGAACGGCAGGTATTGCAGGTGCGGGCTCTGGCTGCGCGTGACGATGCCGAACAGGCGGGTGAGATTCACCGGGCCGTTCACTTCATACAGTTCCGCCTCGGTGAGGCCGAACTGCTTGAGCAGGTAATCGGTGAGTTTCTTCGGACAGTTGTCCGCCACTTCCAGGCGCACCGCATCGCCGAAGCGGCGCGAAGAAAGTTCGCCGCGCAAGGCGCGGGCGAGGTCGTCCATTTCTTCCGGGTCGATGGTGAGGTCGGCGTTGCGCGTAAGACGGAACTGGTAGCAGCCGCGCACTTCCATGCCGGGGAACAGTTCCTCGGCATGCGCATGGATGATCGACGACAGCAGCACGTAGTTCTCGCCGCCTTCGCATACGTCGTCCGGCAGACGCATGATGCGCGGAAGCACGCGCGGCGCCGGCAGAATCGCCAGGCCCGAGTCGCGGCCGAAGGCGTCCACGCCTTCCAGCTCGACGATGAAGTTGAGGCTCTTGTTGACCAGCAACGGAAACGGATGCGTGGGATCGAGGCCGATCGGCGTCATCATCGGCGCCACTTCCTGGCGGAAATAACGCTGCACCCAGCGCTTCTGCGCCGGCGACCAGTTTTCGCGGCGCACGATGCGGATGCCGTGCTGATCCAGTTCCGGCAGCAGGCGTTCGTTGAGAATCGCGTATTGGCGCGCGATCTGGCGGTGCGCGATATCGCTGATCTCGGTCAGCGCCTGTTTGGGCGGAATGCCGTCGGGCCCGACGATTTCATGCCCGAAGGCGAGCTGGCTCTTGAGGCCGGCCACGCGGATCTCGAAGAACTCGTCCATGTTGCTGGAAAAGATCAGCAGGAACTTCAGCCGTTCCAGCAACGGCGTACGCTCGTCCAGCGCCTGTTCCAGCACCCGGTTGTTGAACTGCAGCTGCGACAGTTCGCGATGGATGTAGTGGCCCTTGTCGTTGAGGTCGATGACGGGGGCGGATTCTACATCGGGCAGGGCGACAGTGGCGGACATGGCGTCGGGGTCGTTGCGTTTGCTCATCAATGCATCATTCCGGTGACGGCCCATGGCGGCGGCGAGGGTCGAGTGTGCCATGGAGGCTGACATGGTGGAGCGGTGCGTTGACATGGTTATGACATCAATCCCGGAAACGGCTTGTCATGATCGACTCTCGTTGGCCATGTAATGACTGGGTGCGGCGCCCAGCGTACGCCTGAAGGCGGCAGTGAAGGCGCTGGTGCTGCCATAGCCAAGCTCCATGGCGACCCGCGTGACAGGCTGTCCGCGGCCCAGCCGCGCGAGCGCCGCGAGCAGGCAAGCCTGCTGACGCCAGTCGCTGAAACTCATGCCGGTCTGCTCGCGAAACAGGCGGGTGAAACTGCGGCGGCTCATATCGGCCTTGCGCGCCATCGTATCGATGTCCACGTCCAGTGAAGGTGAGGCGAGCAGCGCGCTGCAGAGCGTGGCCAGCCGTGGTTCCTGCGGCAGTGGCGTGCTGAGGGGCAGGGCCGGCATGCGCGCGATCTCGGCCACCAGCAGTTGCATCAGATGGTCGTCGCGGCTGCCCAATGCGTATTCGGCGGGCACGTCCACCGCTTCGGACAGCAAGGCATGCAGCAGGGGCGATACGCTGATCACCGTGCAGCGCGTAGGCAGCCCGGCTTTTTTTGCCACGTCCGGTAATACATAGGCGCTGCGCGTGCTGGTGAAGCCGCCCATATGCACCGCGTGCGACACGCCACCGGGAATCCACAGCGCGCGTGCCGGCGGCACTACCCAGCAGCCTTCGCTGGTGTTGACGGTGAGAACGCCGGTGATGGCATACAGGCATTGGCCGCGCTTGTGCGAATGGCCGGGCAGGGTGAGGCCGGCAGCGTAATCGTTGCCCGTGGCGACGACGTCGCGCGGGGTATCTTCGTAGCCGATGACCCGGGTATTGCGCATCGTTGGTGGCCCGCTTTCGACAGAAGTTGGCCCGATAGCGTATGCGGGCCGAAGAGGGCTACTTTAAGGTGGCGCCCTGCAACCGGCAATGTCGCCGTCCCCATCCCACAAAACCCATGCAGAACTCTGCCGAATCGGTTTCCCTGCCATCGACCGCGCCACGCACGGACTACCCCATCCTGGGCGCGATCAGCTTCTCGCATCTGCTCAACGACATGATCCAGTCGCTGATTCTTGCGATCTACCCGTTGCTGAAAAACGACTTCCAGCTCAACTTCGCCCAAGTGGGCCTGATTACGCTCACCTATCAGGTGACGGCTTCCTTGCTGCAGCCGCTGATTGGCCTGGTCACCGACCGCAAGCCGATGCCTTATTCCTTGCCGGTGGGCATGGGTTTCACGCTGTGCGGTTTGCTGCTGTTGGCCACCGCGCCGAATTTCCACGTGCTGCTGCTGGCGGCCGCGCTGGTCGGTACCGGCTCGTCCGTGTTCCATCCGGAATCCTCGCGCGTGGCGCGGCTGGCTTCGGGCGGGCAGCATGGCCTGGCGCAATCACTGTTCCAGGTGGGCGGCAATACGGGATCGTCATTGGGGCCGTTGCTGGCGGCGTGGATCATCGTGCCGCACGGGCGCGGCAGCGTGGCGTGGTTTTCGCTCGCCGCCTTGCTGGCGATGGTGGTGTTGCTGCAGGTGGGGCGCTGGTATCAGCTGCATCACGTCAGCCGCAGCAAATCGGTACGCCACGTGGCCGGTGAAGCGCTCGGCCGCGGCAAGGTGTTCGTGTGCCTGCTGATCCTGGGGCTGCTGATCTTCTCCAAGTATTTCTACCTGGCCAGCATCAGCAGTTATTTCACCTTCTACCTGATCCACACCTTCGGCGTGTCGGTGCAGGCCGCGCAGATGCATCTGTTCGTGTTCCTGTTCGCGGTGGCGGCCGGTTCGCTGATCGGCGGTCCGGTCGGCGACCGGGTAGGGCGCAAGTGGGTGATCTGGATTTCGATCCTGGGCGTGGCGCCCTTCACGCTGGCCCTGCCGCACGCGAACCTGTTCTGGACCAGCGTGCTGTCGGTGCTGATCGGCTTGATCCTGTCGTCGGCGTTCTCGGCGATTCTGGTCTACGCGCAGGAATTGATTCCCGGGCGCGTGGGCATGATCTCCGGCCTGTTCTTCGGTTTCGCCTTCGGCATGGGCGGCATCGGCGCGGCGGTGCTGGGGCACGTGGCGGATGCGCGTGGCATCGACTACGTGTATTCGCTGTGCGCGTATTTGCCGTTGAT
>CBJMMB010000281.1:0-3322 GCA_966430775.1 uncultured Dyella sp.
TAGACGTCGTAGAGATTCGTCGGCGGCCCGAAGCTGGGGAAGCCCAAGGCGCGCTGCCGGGTGCTTTGCGCCTGCCCATCCAGCGAAGGCAGCATCTTGGCGCCGACCTGCGCACGCAGCAGTTGTTGCGCCGATTCCAGCGTGTGCTTGGTGGCGGCCAGCGAAGGGTTGTTGCGCAGCCCCTCTTCCACCCACGCGTTGAGCGTGGCGTTGTCGTACTCGCGCCACCATTCCGGCACGGCACGCTCGCCCAGGCTGAAGTGCTGGGTCACGCCATCCACATTGGCGCTCGCGGTGGGCGTGGGCGCGGCCGTGTAATGCGCGGGCGAAGGCGAAGCCGGCGGTTTGGCAGGCGGCGCGAAAGCGCATCCTGCCAGCGTCAAGGCCGCGGTCAGCGCGGAGATCATCATGCTTGCGGATTTCATACGGCAGCCTCCGGTTCGCCGGCAGGTTCGTTGGCGCGCACGCGGAACCAAGCGGCATACAACGCCGGCAAATAGAACAAGGTGAGCACGGTGGCGACGGTGATGCCGCCCATCAGGGCCGTCGCCATCGGGCCGAAAAAGTTGCTGTGCAACAGCGGAATCAGCGCGAGCACCGCCGCTGCCGCGGTCAGCGTGATCGGGCGGAAACGCCGCACGGTCGCACCGACGATCGCCTCCCAGCGCGGATGGCCGGCGCGAATGTCCTGCTCGATCTGGTCCACCAGGATCACCGAGTTGCGCATGATGATGCCGAACATGGCGATCGTGCCGAGCATCGCCACGAAGCCGTACGGCTGGTGGAACAACAGCAGCGCAAGGATCACGCCGATCAAGCCCAGCGGCGCGGTCAGCACCACCATGAAGGTGCGGCCCATGCTTTGCAGCTGGATCATCAGCAGCACCAGCACCGCCACGAACAGCACCGGCATCTGTGCATTGATCGAGCCCTGACCTTTTGCGTTCTGCTCCACCGATCCGCCCACTTCGACGCGGTAGCCCACCGGCAGATGGCTGCGGATATCCGCCAGTTTCTTGTCGACGGCATTGGTGACGTCCAGCCCCTGTGCGCCGTTGCGCGTATCGGATTGCACGATGATCGACGGCTGGCGGTCGCGTTCCCAGATCACGCCGTATTCCAGTCCGTAGCTGACGTGCCCCAGTTGCGCGAGCGGAATCGCGGCGCCGCTGGCGGTGGGAATCGCCAGGCGTTCGATCTGGTCCGGATGCACACGGTCGCCATGCTCGGCGCGAAGATCCACCGCGATCAGTTTGTCGCGTTCACGAAACTGCGTCACCGTGGTGCCCGACAGGTTCATGGCGAGGAAGTTGGCGATGTCTTGCGAGGTCAGGCCAAGCTGCCGCGCCCTGAACTGATCCACCTCGAAGCGCACCGAGCGCTCGGCCGGCTCGTCCCAATCGAACTGCACGCCGATGGTGTCCGGATTGGCGCGCATCACGCCGGCCACTTG
Organism: uncultured Dyella sp.; assembly: GCA_966430775.1. Classification (GTDB taxonomy): domain Bacteria; phylum Pseudomonadota; class Gammaproteobacteria; order Xanthomonadales; family Rhodanobacteraceae; genus Dyella_B. The sequence continues at coordinate 1,454 of CBJMMB010000281.1, forward strand.
CTCGGCGATGCCGCGCACGGTGGCGATATCGTCGCCTTCCACGCGGAACTGCACGGGGAAACCTACGGGCGGACCGTTTTCCAGGCGGCTGACGCGCGTGCGTACCGCGGTGAAATCACGCTTGAGCTCGCCTTCGAGGAAGGCCGCCAGTTGCTCGCGCTGCTTCACATCCTTCGCGGTGACCACGAACTGCGCGAAGTTCGGTTGCGCCAGCTGCTGGTCGAGCGGCAGATAGAAGCGCGGCGCGCCGCTGCCGATGAAGCTGACGTAGTTGGCGATGTCCTTGCGATCCTTCAGTACGTTTTCCAGCCGCTTCGCCTCGCGCAATGTCGCTGCATACGACGCACCTTCCGGCAAGCGCAGATCGACCAGCAGTTCAGGACGATCGGAGCTGGGGAAGAACTGCTTGGGCACCAGCGCGAAGCCGGCCATCGCGATCACGAACAGCGCCACGGTCGAGGCCAGCACCAGCCAGCGATAGCGCAGGCAGGCGTCCAGCCAGCCACGCAGGCGGCGATAGAACCTGGTGTCGTAGATCTCGATGTCTTCACCGTCATGCTTGGGCTGCACGGCCTTGGCGGCGCGCGCCTGGTTCCAGCGCGTGGGCAGAAGCCGCGCCCACCACTCCTGTCCCGGCTTGGCGCGCTGATGGTGTTCCGGCAGCAGGTGATAGCCAAGCAGCGGAATCACGATCACCGCCGCGAACCACGACACCAGCAGCGCTATGGCCGACACTTCGAAAATCGAGCGCGTGTATTCGCCCGTACTCGACTTGGCCAGAGCGATCGGCAGGAAGCCCGATACCGTCACCAGCGTGCCGGTGAGCATCGGGAACGCGGTGCTGGTGTAGGCGAACGCAGCCGCGCGCACGCGGCCCCAGCCCTGCTCCAGCTTCACCGACATCATTTCCACCGCGATGATCGCATCGTCCACCAGCAAGCCCAGCGCGAGCACCAGCGTGCCCAGCGACACCTTATGCAGGCCGATGCCGAACATGTCCATGCACAAGGCCGTGGCCGCGAGCACGAACGGAATGGAGATCACCACCACCATGCCGGTGCGGAAACCCAGGCTGAGCAGGCTCACCAGCAACACGATCGCCACCGCTTCGGCCACCGATTCCAGGAAGTCGTCCACCGAATGCGACACCGCATGCGGCATGCTGGTGACTTCCGACAGCGTCAAACCTGCCGGCAGACGCTTCTGCAGCTCGCCAATCTGCGCATCCAGCGCCTTGCCGAGATGGATCACATCGCCGCCCGCCTGCATGGTGACGCCGATGCCCAGCACCTGCTTGCCCATGAAACGCATCGTCTCGCTGGGCGGATCGTCGTAGCCGCGCCGGATCGTGGCGATGTCGCCAAGCCGAAAGCTCTTGCCATTGATATGCAACAGCGTGTCGGCCAAGGCATTCAGATCGTCGAACTGGCCGCTCGGGCGCACGTACACGCGATCGTCGGCGGTGGTGAGCACACCCGTCGACGCCACCGTGTTCTGCGCGTCGATCGCCTGGCCGATCTGCTGCGGGCTGATGCCGAGCTTGGCCAGCTTCGCGTTGGCGACGTCGATATAGATGTGCTGGTTCTGGTCGCCGAAGTAATCGACCTTGCCCACGCCCGACACGCGCAGCAGTTCCACGCGCAATTGATCGGCGTAGTCGTGCAACTGGGCCGGTGTGTAGCCCTCGCCTTCCAGCGCATAGATGTTGGTGTAGACGTCGCCGAATTCGTCGTTGAAGAACGGCCCGCGCACGCCTTGCGGCAATTGCGCGGCGATGTCGCCGACCTTCTTGCGCACCTGGTACCAGGTTTCCGGCACCGCGGAGGCCGGGGCGGAATCCTTGATGTTGAAGAAGATCAGCGATTCGCC
>CBJMMB010000282.1:0-3303 GCA_966430775.1 uncultured Dyella sp.
TGGGGTGAGGGTACGATCAGCGCGCGATCACCACGGTTTGCGCCAGACGTCAGCATCGCGCTTCGCCCGAACCCTCACCCGCCTCTCGGCACCCTCTCCCGGAGGGAGAGGGATTCACTCAGAAAGTTACACGCAACACTCAGAGCACGCGTAGGTTGGGGTGTAACCCCAACACCGCCATGCATGTTCGAACGAAAACGTTGGGGTTTGCACCCCAACCTACGGCGCCGCAGCGCTTTCTCGTGCACGCAGATGCTGCGCCACGCGCAACTGGAACAGCAGCTTGGTGATCAGCAGTTTTTCCTCGACCGGCTTTTCCACCAGATCGTTCGCGCCGGCGCGAATCAGTGCAGCCTGGTTGTCGGGATTTTCATCGCCCGTCATCACCAGCACCGGCAGCTTGCCTTTGCCGTAGCCGAATTCGGTGCGGATGCGTTGCAGCAGGTCGCCGCCAGTCAATTCGCCTTTGAGGCTGACGTCGGTCAACACCACATCCGCACCCACCGCGCCTTGCTCGCGTTCGGTTTCGAGCAACGCCAGCGCATCTTCCACGCTGACCACGTGGCGCACGGTGAGGCCGATTTTCTCCATCATGCGGCGCGTGGCCAGCGCCACCACGCGGCTGTCCTCGACGTACAGCACCACGCCCTCGGCGGCGCTTTCCGGCCGCACGTAGCCGCGGATGAATTCGGCCAGCGCCTGGAAACCGAGCGACTTGTCGAAATAATCGGTGACGTGCTCGCCCAGCGCGCGGCGATGCAGGCGATCGTCCACGTCGCCAGAGACCACCACGATCGGCACGTAGATCTGCGGCGCGGATTCGCGCACGTAGCGCGCCAGCTCCAGCCCGTCCATGTCGGGCAAGCGCAAGGCGATGGTGATGAAATCGAACACGCCCGCCTGCAGCAGCCGATGCGCATCGGCGCCGGAGCCGCAATCGACCACCTCCGCCTGTGGCAATTCTTTTTGCAGCACGCGCGTGATCAGTTGGCGGACGACCTTGGAACCGTCCACCACCAGCACGCGCGGTGCGGCGCTGAGATCACGGTTGCTGATGCTTGCACTCATCAAAAAAACCCCACCATCCCGGTTTTGCGTGGCTTCCGTGCATAGCCATTCGGCAGGTGCCCCCTGCACCTGTAGGACGCCATTCTATCCGGCCTCGCGGAAACGACCGCTATGGTGACTCAGAATGGTGCAGAGGGGGTGCGAACGGCTTCACCGCTGTGGGATTCGACGGGGCCGCAAGCGAGATTGATCCCTCACCCGGAGGCCTCAAGCGGCCTTGCGCAACGCCCAAGCGCTGACCAGCCGCGCACCCAGCCAGCCCAGGAACGCCGCCGCTACCGGCACCGCCAGCAGCAGCCAGGGCGGCAGGCCGCCGATGTGCAGTGAACCTTCGTAAACCTGACTGAGCCGCGCCACCGGTTCGGCCAGCGCGAATTCGATCGCCAGCGCCAGGCCGACCGCCAGCACGCCGCTGAACAGGCCATACCAGATGCCTGCGTACAAATAAGGGCGCCGCACGAAGGCACGACTGGCCCCAATCAATTTGAGTACGCCGATTTCTTCGGCGCGGCTGGTGATGTCCACGCGCACCGTATTGCCCACTACCAGCAGCACCGCCAGCGCGAACAGCGCGGTCAGGATCAGCACCAGGCGATTGCCCACGCCGAGCAGCGCATCCAGGCGCTGCCGCCAGGTGCCGCTGTCCTGCACCATGTCCACACCCTGCATGCCGCGCAGGTCGTCCACCAGCCGGCTCGCCGCGACCGCGGAAATACCGTCCTGCGGCTGCACTTCGAGCACGAAGGGCAGCGGATTGTCGTCCAGCGCATGCAGCGCATCGGAGAAGCCCTGCATCTTGCTCAGTTCGTCCATGCCCTGCTGCGGCGACTTCACCGCGACGTGCGCCACGCCGTCGTGCTGCTCGATCTGCCTGGCCAGGATCTGCGCGTTGCCGGCAACCTGGTCGGTTTTCAGGAACACGTTGATCACCTGGTTGCGCCCCAGCGCATTGCCCAGCGACTGCACGTTCGAAAGCAGCAGGTAGAACGCCAACGGCAGCGCCAGCGCCAGGCCCATCACCGCAATGGTGAGCAGGCTGCCGACCGGCTTGGCGGCGAGGCGACGCAAGCTGGTGCCGGCGCTCCAGCCATGGTGTTCGCGCCAACTGGAAAACGGACGGCGATGGCTGCGTTCGCTGCGTGCCGGTGCCTGGGTTGGCGTTTCGGTCGATGCGCTCATAGCACTTCCTCCGCCGCGACGTCCGCCACCAGCCGGCCGTGATCGAGCACGACCACGCGTTTTTTCACGCGCTTGATCAACGGCAGATCATGGGTGGCGATCAGCACCGTAGTGCCGAACTGCTGGAACTCGGCGAACAGGCTCATGATCTCGAACGCCAGTTGCGGATCGAGATTGCCGGTGGGTTCGTCGGCGATCAGCACGCTCGGCTTGGCGACGATCGCGCGCGCAATGCCCACGCGCTGCTGTTCCCCGGTGGAGAGCGATGCCGGCAGTTGCCGTTCGTAATCGAGCAGGCCGACTTTTTCCAGCGCCGCGCGCACGCGCCGGCCACGCTCCAGCGGCGAGATGCCGCCGATCACCAGCGGCAGCTCCACGTTGGCGAACACGCTGCGATCCATCAGCAGGCGATGATCCTGAAACACCATGCCGAGGCTGCGACGCAGTTTGGGAATGCCGCTTTGGCCGACCTTGGCCAGGTTCTGTCCATCCAGCATGATGTGTCCGTGCGTAGGCCGTTCGATCAGCGCCAGCAACTTGAGCAAGGTGCTCTTGCCCGCGCCGGAATGCCCGGTGACGAACGCCATCTCGCCTTTGGCGACTTCGAACGTAAGCTGCGAAAGGGCTTCGTGTCCCCCTTCATAACGCTTGCTGACTTGATCGAAGCGGATCACGCGTTTCCCTGTCCAGGCTTAGGTTGCTTGCCGGCAAGGATAAAGGGAATGGCGCATACGGAATAGCGGCGCAGGTTGGGGTGCGAACCCCAACGCACAGACATGCATGGCGAGGTTGGGGTTTGCACCCCGACCTGCGCTCAACCGCCGGTGAAGAGGCGCGCGAGGCGGCGGAAGAAACCGATCTTCTTCGGCGCGGCCTGCTCGCCCGACGGCGATTGCGCCACCACCTGTCGCGACGGACGGTTGCTGTTCGACGTGGCGGATTGATTCACGGCCACGTCGGTTGCCGGCGGCATGCCCGCGCGATGACGGCCGCGACCACCGCGACGGCGGCGACGCTTGCCTTCGCCAGTTGCGCCTTCCTGTGCAGGCGCCGTGC
>CBJMMB010000283.1:0-3294 GCA_966430775.1 uncultured Dyella sp.
ATCCCTTTTCGCTCAAACATCTGAACCTCTTACTCATGCGCGTAACCAAGCTGCCGGTCGCCCCGACATCTGCCCTTAAAGTACTGATCGTGCTCGTCCTGGCATTGACGATGAGCGCCTGCTCGTGGTTCCGCCACAGCGGCGACCCGCTCGATACCTTGCCGCTGCCGCAGCTTTACGCCAAGGCCCACAACGATCTGGTCCATGCCGACTACTCGGCAGCCGAGAAAGCCTACCAGCGTCTGATCGCCCGCTTCCCGTCCGGTCCGTTCAACGAGCAGGCCCAGCTGGAACTGGCTTACGCGCAGTACAAGAACAACAAGCCGGATGACGCCTATTCCACGGTCAACCGCTTCATCAAGTCGAACCCGCTCAATCCACATGTGGATTATGCCTATTACTTGCGCGGCCTGATCAACTTCGATCGCACCACGGGCATCGTCGAGCGCACCTTCACCAGCCAGGAAATCGGCAAGCAGACGCGCCGCGACCAGGGTTACAACCTGAAGTCGTTCGACGATTTCGCCGAGCTGAGCCGCCGTTTCCCCGATAGCGCCTACGCCGCGGACGCCCGCCAGCGCATGATCTACCTGCGCAACGTGCTGGCGCAGTACGAAATCAACGTCGCCAAGTTCTACCTGCGCAACAAGGCGTATGTGGCCTCGGCCGATCGCGCCCAGTACGTGATCGAGCACTACCAGGAATCCCCGCAGGCCGGCGATGCACTGGCGATCATGTGCCGCAGCTATCTGGCCTTGGGCCAGAAGCAGCAGGCCGACCAGGTGCGCCAGGTGCTGTCGCTCAACTATCCGAACCATCCGTACCTGAAGGATGCGCACTGGCCGCATTCGCCGTCGCTGTTGCGCAAGATGATTCCGTTCTCGGGCCATTATTGAGCTCGGACCACAGAAACAAAAAAGCCGGTGTGCGTTGAGCCACCGGCTTTTTTTGTGAGTTAGGGTGCGAACCCCAACCTACGTTATTTCCAGCCTGAGGTGATCGGATAACGTCGCTCACGGCCGAACGCGCGCGTGGTTGCGCGGGGGCCTGGCGCGGACTGGCGACGCTTGAATTCGTTGGCGAGCACCAGGCGCACCACGCGATGCACGACGTCCGCATCGAATCCGGCGGCGATGATTTCCGCCTGCGATTGTTCCTCTTCGATAAAGCGGGCGAGGATCGCATCGAGCTCATCGTACGGCGGCAGCGAGTCCTGGTCGGTCTGGTTTTCGCGCAACTCCGCCGACGGTGGACGCTCGATCACCGTCCACGGGATCACCCATGCATCGGCGCCGTGCGTGCGCTGTTCGGACAGGTTGCGCCAGCGGGAGAGACGGTACACCTCGGTTTTGTAGACGTCCTTGAGGGGCGCGTAGGCGCCGCACATGTCGCCGTACAAGGTGGCGTAGCCCACCGCCATCTCGCTCTTGTTGCCGGTGGCCAGCAGCAGGCGGCTGTGCTTGTTCGACAGCGCCATCAGCATCACGCCGCGGCTGCGCGATTGCAGGTTTTCCTCGGTGATGTCCGCCGGTTTGCCGGCGAACGCGGGCGTGAGCGCGGTGATGAAAGCGTCGTACACCGGCTCGATGCCGATCACGTGATATTCCACGCCGAGCCGCTCGGCCTGTCCGCGCGCGCCGTCGAGCGACAGCTGCGAGGTGTAGCGCATCGGCATCATCACCGCGGTGACGCGATCCGGGCCGAGCGCGTCCACCGCCAGCGCGAGCGTCAGCGCCGAATCGATGCCGCCGGAAAGCCCCAGCAGCACGCCGTTGAAGCCGTTCTTGTTGATGTAGTCGCGAATGCCGCGCACCAATGCGGCGTAGAGCGTCGCCTCGTGCGAGGTATCCGGCACGCTCGGCCAATCCAGTGCACGCAGCCTGCGCGTGACCGTGTCGAACTCCGCCCAGAGCAGTGCATCGACGAACGACGGCGCGCGCGCCGCGATGCTGCCGTCGCCGTTCACTAGCACCGTACCGCCGTCATAGACGACCTCGTCCTGGCCACCGACCAGGTTGAGATAGATCAGCGCACAGCCGGTTTCCTTTGCGCGCGCCACCAGGACCTCTTCGCGCGCGGCCTGCTTGGCGTCGTCCCAGGGCGACGCGTTGATCACCACGATCAGCTCCGCGCCGGCCGCCGCCGCCATCGCAGCCGGCTCGGCCTGCCAGACGTCCTCGCAGATCAGGTAACCCACCTGCACGCCATCGACCGTCTCGACCGCGCTGGTGCGACCGGGGCGGAAGTAGCGCTTGTCGTCGAACACGCCGTAATTCGGCAGCGCCTGCTTGTGCGTGATCTGCACGATCTGGCCGCCACGCAGGAACGCCGCCGCGTTGTACACCTCGCCCAGGCTGTGCGGAAAACCGACGATGGCGGCGAGGCCGTTGGTGTCGGCCGCAATCTCCTGAATGGCGTCCTGACAGGCGGCGAGAAAGCTCGGGCGCAGCAGCAGGTCTTCGGGCGGATAACCACTGATGGTCAGCTCGGGGAACACCGCCAGCGCGGCGCCGCCTTCGCGGGCGCGCGTCATCAGTTCGCGGACTTTGGCGGTATTGGCGGCGACGGCGCCAACGGGGAAATCGTATTGGGCCAGGGCCAGGCGGAGAACGGCCATGTAGTGCATGTTCCAGGTTCGACTGGCGCTACATGGTAGTGGATGAGCTGCTCAACAAGGGCTCGAAATGATGCGAAACGTAGGTTGGGATGCAAACCCCAGTGCTGCACCACATATCACGATGTTGGGGTTTGCACCCCAACCTACAAAAAAAGGGCCGCGTCACCGCGGCCCTTTTTGCGATCACTGCAACGCTGTTGATTACTTCTTGAGCAAGCCAGCCAGCGTCTTGCCGAGATCCGCCGGCGATTTCACCGTGGTGACGCCCGCCTTCTCCAGCGCGGCGAACTTCGCGGCCGCCGTGCCCTTGCCGCCGGAGATGATCGCGCCGGCATGGCCCATGCGCTTGCCGGCCGGGGCCGAGGCGCCGGCGATGAACGACACCACCGGCTTCTTGACGTATTCGCCGATGAATTCAGCGGCTTCTTCTTCGGCGCTGCCGCCGATTTCGCCGACCATGATGATGCCTTCGGTCTGCGGATCGTCCTGGAACAGCTTCAGGCAGTCGATGAAGTTCAGGCCGTTGATCGGGTCGCCGCCGATGCCGATGCAGGTGGACTGGCCCAGGCCTTCGTTGGTGGTCTGGAACACGGCTTCATAGGTCAGCGTGCCGGAGCGCGACACGATGCCGACCTTGCCCGGCTTGTGGATGTGGCCCGGCATGATGCCGATCTTGC
>CBJMMB010000284.1:0-3291 GCA_966430775.1 uncultured Dyella sp.
CATGAAACTGGGCAGTCTCAAGGAAGGCGGCCGTGACGGCACGCTGATCGTGGTAAGCCGCGATTTGAAGCAGGCGGTCAAGGCCACCGGTATCGCGGCGACCATGCAGGCCGCGTTGGACGATTGGTCGAATACCGCGCCGCGCTTGAATGCGCTGTCCGATGCGCTCAACGCAGGCCAGGCGACAGGCGCCTTTGTGCTGGACATGGCCGCGCTCGCCGCACCGTTGCCGCGCGCCTATGAATTCGTCGACGGCAGCGCGTATCTGCCGCATGTCGAGCGCGTGCGTCGTGCGCGCGGCGCGGAAGTGCCCGAATCGTTCTACGTCGATCCCTTGATGTACCAGGCGACCAGCGCGGGTTTTCTTGGGCCGCGCGATGCAGTCGTGGTGCCGAGCGAGGAATACGGTATCGACCTGGAGGCCGAGGTCGTAGTCATTACCGACGACGTGCCGATGGCGGTGACAGCCGAACAGGCTGCGGGCCATATCCAGCTCGTCGGACTGGTCAACGACGTGAGCCTGCGCAATCTGATCCCGGGTGAACTCGCCAAGGGTTTCGGCTTTATGCAATCGAAGCCGCGCTCGGCGCTGTCGCCGGTGTTCGTCACGCCGGATGAACTGGGCGATGCGTGGCAGGATGAGAAATTGCACCTGCCCATGCGCACCTGGCTCAACGGCAAATGGTTCGGCGAGGCCGAGTGCGGCGTGGACATGCAGTTCAACTTCGCGCAGCTGGTGGCCCACGCGGCCAAGACGCGTCCACTCACCGCCGGCACCATCGTGGGTTCGGGCACCATCGCCAACGAGGACACCAGCAAGGGTGCGTCCTGCCTGGCCGAGCAGCGCACGGTGGAAACCTTGCGCGACGGCAAGCCGAGCACGCCGTTCCTGACATTCGGCGATACGTTGCGTATCGAGATCACCGATAAGCAGGGGGCTTCGATCTTTGGCGCGATCGAACAGCGTATTGCGTCTTTGTAGGTTGGGGTGCAAACCCCACATCGTGAGACGTACGCATGACAATGTTGGGGTTTGCACCCCAACCTACGGTGGACAGCGTCGCACGCATCGATCTGAGCAGGTGACGCACGACAACATCGGCGCTATCTTCGGGCGATTCCTTTCATAGACGCCAGGAGATATGCATGTCCCAAGTCACTCTCAAGGGTAATCCCGTCCAGGTCGATGGCCAGCTTCCGGCCACCGGCAGCAAGGCGCCCGCGTTCAACCTGGTCGCCAAGGATCTTGCCGACGTGTCGCTCGCCAGCTTCAACGGCAAACGCAAAGTGCTGAACATTTTCCCCAGCGTCGACACGCCCACCTGCGCCACCTCGGTGCGCAAGTTCAACGAAAAGGCCAGCCAGCTCAGCAACACGGTGGTGCTGTGCATCTCGGCCGACCTGCCGTTTGCGCAAGCGCGCTTCTGTGGTGCGGAAGGCTTGAGCAATGTGGTTACGCTGTCGACGCTTCGCGGCCACGACTTCCTGAAGAACTACGGCGTGGCGATCGCGTCCGGCCCGCTGGCCGGTCTCGCCGCACGTGCGGTCGTGGTGCTGGACGAGCAGGACAAGGTGCTGCACACCGAGCTGGTCGGCGAGATCGCCAACGAGCCGAACTACGACGCAGCGTTGCAGACGCTTAACTGACCGGCTTCGACGTGCGCCACACCAGGGTGCGGCGCACGTCGCCCCATCAATGCCGGGTGGTCGTGCGGTAGCGGCGGTCGTCCATCATGACTGGCATCCAACCGTAGCGAAGGGCCTGGCCGGTGCCGGGCTTCACCTTCAAGCTTTCCGCATACTCATGCGCCATCGCTGCGACGTCGGGGCGCGGCATCGCATCGACCACGCGCACGTCCGACACCGAACCATCAGGCCGAAACGCCACGATGAAATCGGCGATGCCGGCTTGGGGAACGCGTTCGTCCAGCGCTGGCTTGTAGCGATGGCGCGAAGTGCTCGGATGCAGTTGGTCGAGGCTTGATTCTTCTTGCATGCCCACGCGGATGCTCGCGTCGTACGCGGCGACGAAGCTGTCTACGTCCTTCATGATCGCGGGCATTTGTGCATCGCCGATGTGTTCCATGATGCGCTGGATCAGCTCGCCGGCGTAGCTTTGCCGGTCCTGCTTGTCCGTTTTGGATTGCAGCGCGTAGTGGGCGTAGATCTGCGCCCAGTTCATCGCCTCGCGATACTGGCCTTGAAGCAGTTTCAGTTCCGCCATCTTCGCCATCGCCAGCATGCTGCCGCGGATGGCGGCGTTGCCCAGATACAGGCTGGCCTTGGCCAGGTCCTGTTGCACCGGGGAATCGGTGGCGTGTTGGCCCATGTGATAGAGCGAGCCGAGCATGTACAGCGCATGGGCGTCGTTGCTTTGTGCGGCTTTCGCTTCCAGATCGGCCAGCATGCGCTGGCGATCGGCGAGCGGAATGTCGTGGTCCAGTACCCGCGCCCACGCGGTATCGAGCGCGGGGTCCATGTTCACGGCCGAAGCTGCGGGTGTGTCCGGTTTCGTCGTGGAATCCGCAGCAGCCGTACCGCTGCATGTCACCAGTAACGCGATGGCTGCACCAAGCAGGCATGCCTTTCGCTGCGCCATGGGTGAACCCTCCATGTGTTCCTTGTCCGGGCACCACACTATCACCCGTGCGAAGCCCGGGCATCACGTAATTTTTTGCGCTCAGGCGCTGCGTATCTGCAGAATATCCAGCGGTCGCGTGCCCAGGCGCTCCGGCAGGCCCATGCCCAGCCGCAGGCTGCGGCCGATGCGGTCGGCATGTTCCAGCATCACGTTGGCGTCGGCTTCGTCCAGCACTTCACGGGTAGTGGTTTGCCACAGCGCCAGCCAGCGCTCGAAGTGCTCGGCGCGAATGGCCGGCTGTGCGCGATGCACTGCCATCGGGTTGCCGCGATAGCTGTTGGCGCGCAGCGCGACGGAGCACCAGAACGAGGTCAGCGTGCGCTTGTGTTCGTCCCAATCGTGGACGGCGGCGTTGAAAATGGGGCCGAGCTGGGGATCGACGCGCACCTTGTCGTAGAAGCGATCGACCAGCAGGGCGATGCGCTCGGCGTCGAGTTTGGAAGGTTCTTGCATGCCGCCATGATACTACCGGCGGGCTTTGCGCCGATGCGGCAAGACGACGCTCAGAACGAAAAAAAAGCCGGGCAAACCCGGCTTTTTTCTTGAGGCCATGCTTGAGCTTACTTGGCCGCGATCAGCGCCTTAGTCATATCCAGCATGCGGTTGGAGAAGCCCCACTCGTTGTCGTACCAGCTCAGCACCTTCACCAG
>CBJMMB010000285.1:0-3287 GCA_966430775.1 uncultured Dyella sp.
ATCCATGCTTCGTGCTGGCGATAGATTCCGGCCTTCGCCGGAATGACGGTGAGGCGATATGAGCGATTGCGCGCGCAGGAATGGCTAGCCCGCTGATTTCGCTCAACATATCAGACAAAGAAACGTAGGTGATGTATCAGGGTTTGCACCCCAACCTACGCATCTGTGCACGTGGGGGATTGCCAGCCCACCTGCAAATGATAATAATTCGCAACTTCTTGCTGGCAGTTTCTGCCGGCAACAGATGGACCACCCGTAATCCCTCGCCGGGGCCAAGCCAGCCAGCGCCACGCCAGTCCTGCGGCATTCCTTATTTCGCCGATCGCGTCCTCGCGAGGGATGCGTGCGGCCTCAATCAGGTACCAGGACTTTTCCATGCGCATGCTGCCTTTAGCTCTTTCCGTACTCGCCATCCTCGCCGCGCCTTGCGCCCGTGCCGATGAAGCCAGCGTCGATCAGGCCAAACTGCTGCCGGGCGTGACCGTGCAAGCCGCGCATCCGGGCGACTATCGTGCGCCCAATGCAGTAAGCGCGACCAAGATCGACGCCGCGCTGCGCGATGTACCGCAGACCGTCAACGTGGTGCCGGCAAGTGTGCTGCGCGACCAGCACGCCACCTCGATCCAGGACGCGCTGAAGAACGTGCCTGGCGTCGGGTTTTCCACCGGCGACGGGCAGCGCGACCAGGTGTCGATTCGCGGATTCACCGCGATCGCCGATCAGTACGTCGATGGCATTCGCGATGACGCGCTGTATTTTCGCGATCTGTCGAACATCGAGCGCATCGAAGTGATCAAGGGGCCGGCGTCGGTGCTGTATGGACGCGGCTCGTCGGGTGGCCTGATCAACCGTATCACCAAGCAACCCGGCATCGACGGCGGCGAAATCGGCGTCAGTTACGGCAGCTGGGCCGATCGTCGCGGCGAACTGGATATCGGTCATCGTTTTGGCGACGCCGGCAACGCATGGCGACTCACCGGTGCGGCGGAAGATGCCAACAGTTATCGCGATCCGCAGTTTCTCAAGCGGCGCGCGATCGCTCCCTCGGTACTGTTGAACCTGGGGCAGGACACCACGTTATTGCTGCAAGCGGACTATCTGCAGGACCGCCGCGTGACCGATTTCGGTATCCCCGCTTATCACGGCCGCCCGGTGAATGTGCCGGTGGGTACGTATTACGGTGCCGCCAACGCGCGCGACGTGGATACCAGCGAGTCGAAGGTCAAGTCGACCACCGCGACCCTGACTCACGCTTTCAACGACCATCTCTCGCTACGCAACGCGTTGCGCTGGTACGACTACACACTCGATCGCAACAACACCTTGCCCGGCACGGTGAACGAGCAGGCCGGGACGGTGACGCTCAATCGGTCGAACGTGTATCGCCACGAACATGGCTGGTTCAACCAGACCGAACTCAACCAGCGCCTGGAAGGCGATCGGATGACTCACGACATACTCTACGGCGTGGAGCTTGGGCAGCAGGACAAGTCACTGCTCAATCGCTCTGCGAACGGCGTGGCAACCGTCGATCTCTTTAATCCCCAGCTGCCGGTGTTGCCGCTATTGGTGGCACGCACGCCCAGCTCCGACAATCTGGGGCGCTTCGATACCGCCGCGGTGTATTTGCAAGACATGCTCAGCATCGGTACGCAGTGGAAGGCATTGCTGGGTTTGCGCTATGACCGCTTCAAGCAGGAAACGGAAAACCGCCTGCCGGGCCAGCCGAGCCTTTCGCGCACGGACAAGGCGTTGAGCCCGCGCGCAGGCGTGGTATGGCAACCGTCTACAGCGCAGTCGTATTACCTGTCCTGGAGCCGTTCGTTCCAACCTTCCGGCGAAGCGTTCGCGCTGGCTGCGAACAATGCCGACATCGCGCCCGAGCGCACGCATAACACCGAGGCCGGCGCCAAATACGACCTGCTGGATGGCCGCGCTACGCTCACGGCCGCCGTGTTCCAACTGCAGCGTAGCGGCATCAAGACGACCGATCCGCTCACCCAGCAGGTGTTGCCGATCGGCGAACAACGCACGCGTGGCATCGAGCTCAGCGGCGCCGCCGACCTGTCCGACGGCTGGCGATTGCTTGCAGGTTATGCCTATCTGGATGCACGCATCACCCATTCGGTCGCGCTGGACGCCGGTCGTCCCATCCAGGGCAAGCGCGCCACGCTCACGCCGAGGCATAGCGGCAACGTGTGGGCGACGCGCGCGTTCGCGGAACACTGGCAGCTTGGCGGCGGCTTGAACCTGGTCGGGGCCCGTCAGGCCAATCCCGGCAACACGGTGACGCTGCCGGGTTATGTCACGGCCGATCTGATGGCGCAGTACCACACCGGCCCGATCAGCCTGCAGCTCAACCTCACGAACCTGTTCGACACGCGCTACATCGTTTCAGGGCACGGCAGCAATGCCAACCTCAATCTGCCAGGCGCACCGAGAGCCGCCAACTTGACGATGCGCTATCGGTTTTGAAGGCTGTCGCACGAACATGTTGGGTTACGCTGCGCTAACCCAACCTACAAGGCACTCGCTTTGCCTCGTAGGTTGGGGTGCAAACCCCAACATTCGGGGTTACTTCACTTCGTAAATCACGCTTCCGTGTGCGGGCAGCGTGACCTTCAGCTGATCGGATGCCGCAAGGCGTTGACCGCGCCAGAGATCGTGGGCGGTGTGCTGACCCGACGGCAAGCCAAGTTTGTCCCACGCGGACTGCAACGACAGCGGTTTGTCATCCAGATTGAACACGGCAAGGTAGCGTTGCCCCGATGGACCGGTTGCAGCCCATACGCGCGCCTGTTCCCAGCCTGCCGGCAGATCGGTGACGGGATGGTTGTCGTGGCTGTTCTGATCGACGGCGATCACGTCCTTGTTGGTCAGCAACGCACGCGTCGCGCTATCCAGCTTGGTCAAGTTGGCGCCGAGAATCAGCGGCGAGCGCGCAATCGCCAGCAAGGTAAGCTGCGTGCGTTGCTCCTCCAAGCTCAAGCGCGACTTGCGCGGTTCGCCCCAACCCGGATGCGGCGCCAGCATGCCGAACGGCAGCATGTCGGCGTCGGGCCAGCGGCCGTCGTGGGCTTGGCCGGCCCAGGCTTGCAGGTGATCGAAGATGTTGCGCACGCCTTGCGGGAAATCGTCGTTCGGATGTTCGTGCTTGAACGTCCAGCCGTCCCATACGTCGTTGGAGATGCGCCACATCTGGCCGTACTGGCGAATTTCCGCAGCATGCGCCAGCTGCGTCGGTCCCGGCGACAGGCTCAGCACGATCGGCCGGCCGGTTTTCTTGA
>CBJMMB010000286.1:0-3281 GCA_966430775.1 uncultured Dyella sp.
TCGCCGCGCGGGCTGGCGCTTGCGTTGCCTTCGAATTGGCAGCCATATCGCGAGGGCCACGCGGGCGAAGTGCGCTACGCGCTCTATCGCCGCTTCCGTTAAGCTAGTGCTTTCCCAGCCTGCTCTTCCGTCTACGTGAATCAGCCGCCGGTCAATAAACGCCTCGCCGTCTATCCAGGCACTTTCGACCCGATCACCAATGGCCATGCGGATCTCGTGGCGCGTGCCGCGCCGCTGTTCGAGCGCATCGTGGTGGCCGTGGCCGACAGCCCGAACAAAGGCAAGGGCCCCGGGTTTTCCCTGCAGGAACGCATCACGCTGGCGCGGCTGGCGCTGGCCGACCTGCCCAACGTGGAAGTGCGCGGCTTCGATTGCCTGCTGGCGCAGCTGGTCAGCGAGCTGGGCGCCGGCGTGATCATCCGTGGCTTGCGTGCCGTGTCGGACTTCGAATACGAATTCCAGCTGGCGAGCATGAACCGCCATCTCATTCCGCAGGCCGAGACGCTATTCTTGACGCCGGCCGAGCAGTACAGCTTCATTTCTTCCTCGCTGGTGCGCGAAATCGGTCGCCTTGGTGGTGACATCACCGGTTTCGTGCATCCCGCGGTCCAACAAGCCATGCGGCAGCGCTGGCAAAAAAAGCAACCCGAAACCGAAGGGGATAACTATGCGTAAACTCACTCTCATCGCTTCCGCCCTGGCGTTGACCGGCTGCCTGGCCCTGTCCGCGTGCAACAACGAGGGACAGGACGGCCAGCAGCAGACGCAGCAACAGGCGCAGGTGACCAAGCCCAGCGATCCGAACGACAGCAAGGCCTGGAACGCCTACCTGGGCCAGATCATGCAGAAGAACATGCAGGGCATGTCGGCGCCGCAGCCGTACGCCTACATGATCCCGGCCGGCGACAGCGACGACGCCAAGGACTCGCGTGACCGTCAGCTCAGCAACGTGCAGGACATCGTGGCCCGCGGCGTGCTGCCGGGTAACCTGCTGGCCTTCGGCGGCCCGGATTCGGGCAAGACCGCGGACCTCGTCACCACCGCGTTCAAGGATGCCAAGCCCGGTTCGCTCAAGGGCGTGATCATCGTGGTGATCGGCGACAAGGCCGACGAGCAGCGCGTGAACGACGTGCTCAAGCCCACCGACGCGACCATCCGCTACGTGCCGATGTAATGCCGCCAAGCCCGCTCCCTTCCCAGCAGGGGAGCGGGTAGGTTGGGGTGCAAACCCCAACATCGCAACGTTGGGGCTCGCGCCCAGCTCAACGCCGTTGCTGCTTCGCACAACTCCTTGCCGCCCCATGTAGACTAGCCGGGCATGTCCCTCAAGATCCTCGATACCTGCGTCAACTGCGACGTCTGCGAACCCGTCTGCCCGAACAAGGCGATTTCGCTCGGCGAGGAGTACTACATCATCGATCCCGCCCTCTGCACCGAATGCGTCGGCCATCACGATGAGCCGCAGTGCGTGGTGGTGTGTCCGGTGGAATGCATCATCATCGATCCCGAGCACGCCGAAACGCGCGACCAGCTCGAAGGCAAATACAGACATCTGATGGAGACCAAGGGATGAAGCTTGCGTTGCGTTGGCATGTGCTCTTGATGGGTTTCCTGCTCGGCAGCAGCGGCGCGTTCGCAGCCGACAAGCCGCAAACCGCCACGCCGGCCACGCAGCTTGCGCAACGTCCCGGCCACGTCGGCGTCGCCAGCGCGAACACGCTCGCCACGCAGGCGGGCCTGGAAATTCTGGCCAAGGGCGGCAACGCCTTCGACGCGGCGATCGCGGTGGCCTCCACCTTGTCGGTGGTGGAACCGGAAAGCTCCGGCGTCGGCGGCGGCTTCATGGCC
Source organism: uncultured Dyella sp. (assembly GCA_966430775.1). Lineage (GTDB taxonomy): Bacteria > Pseudomonadota > Gammaproteobacteria > Xanthomonadales > Rhodanobacteraceae > Dyella_B. Next base: position 1,849 of record CBJMMB010000286.1, read on the forward strand.
ACCATGTACCTGGCCGGCGAGAAGCGCAGCGTGTTCATCGATGCGCGCGAAACCGCGCCAGCGGCGGTCAACGCCAAGGACTATCTCAACCCGGACGGCACGCCCAATCGCGATACCGCGTTGAAAGGCCCGCTGTCGGCAGGCATTCCCGGCGAACCGGCGGGCCTGGCGTGGCTGGCCAAGCATTACGGCAAGCTGTCGTTGACCGCCTCGCTGGCGCCGGCGATCCGCACCGCACGCGACGGCTTCAAGCCGGACGACCGACTGCTCGGTTCGATCAAGGAAGAACAGAAAAATCTGCAACGCTGGCCGGCTTCCACCGAGAAATTCCTGCCGGGCGGCAAGCCGCCGGCAGCCGGCGAGATCTGGCGCGATCCGGATCAGGCGCGCACGCTCGAACTGCTGGCCAAATATGGCGAGGCCGGTTTCTACAGCGGCGAAACCGCGCAGAAGCTGGTCAATGCCGTGCACGAAGCCGGCGGCAACTGGACGCTGAAGGATCTGGCCGCCTATCGCATTAAAGAACGCGCGCCGCTCACCGTCGACTATCGCGGCTACAAGATCATCACCGCGCCGCCGCCGTCGTCGGGCGGCGTGGCGATCGCGGAAATTCTCAACATCCTTTCCGGCTTCGACCTGAGCAAGCTCGACCAGGCCCATCGCGTGCATCTGGTGATCGAAGCGATGCGCCGCGCCTTCCGCGATCACAACGATTACCTGGGCGATCCGGATTTCGTGAAGATGCCGCTGGCCATGCTGCTGTCGCCGTATTACGCCGACGGCCTGCGCCAGACGATCCTGCCGGACAAGGCCACGCCTTCCTCGATGCTGGCGCCTTCGGGCGGCCAGGATCCAGGCCAGCACACCACGCATTTCTCGATCATCGATGCGGACGGCAACATGGTGGCGATCACCGCCACCGTGAATTACGTGCTCGGTTCCACCTTCGTCGCCAAGGGCACCGGCGTGCTGCTCAACGATGAAATGGACGACTTCGCGCTCGTGCCGAACAAGCCGAACGTGTACGGCCTGCTCGGCAGCAAGGCGAATGCGCCGGAGCCGGGCAAGCGCATGCTGTCGTCGATGTCGCCGAGCATCGTGATCGGTCCGGATCGCACCGCGGTGATCGGCTCGCCCGGCGGCTCCACCATCATCACCCAGGTGCTGGAAGGCATCCTCGCCTTCATCGACGGCGGCGATGCGCATCAGGTGGTGGCGCACAAGCGCTTCCATCATCAATACATGCCGGACGTGGTCATGGTCGAACCGGGCGCGTTCGACGCCGCCACCAGCAGCGCGCTCACCGAGATGGGCCACGCGCTGAAGGAGCGCGAACCGTGGGGCTTCATGAATGTGGTGATCTGGGATCGCCGCAGCAACAAGCTGGATGCGGCGAGCGATCCGCGCAGGGATGATGGCTTGGGCAAGGTGCA
>CBJMMB010000287.1:0-3263 GCA_966430775.1 uncultured Dyella sp.
GCGGTCTTGCCGGTCTGGCGGTCGCCGATGACCAGCTCGCGCTGGCCGCGGCCGATCGGAATCATCGAGTCGACCGACTTGTAGCCGGTCTGCACCGGCTGGTCCACCGACTTACGCCACACCACGCCCGGCGCGACCTTCTCGATCGGCGAGCTGAGCTTGGCGTTGAGCGGACCCTTGCCGTCGATCGGATTGCCGAGCGCATCGACCACGCGACCGAGCATTTCCGGGCCGACCGGCACTTCGAGGATGCGGCCGGTGGTCTTGGCGGTGTCGCCTTCGCGCAGATGCTGGTATTCGCCCAGCACCACGGCGCCGACGGAATCGCGCTCCAGGTTCAGCGCCAAGGCGAACGCGTTGCCCGGCAGTTCGATCATTTCGCCCTGCATCACGTCGGCCAGGCCGTGGATGCGCACGATGCCGTCGGACACGCTGATGATCGTGCCCTCGTTGCGGGCTTCCGCGCCGAGCTTGAACTGCTCGATGCGGTTCTTGATCAGTTCGCTGATCTCGGACGGATTGAGAGTGGTGCTGGACATGGTCGTTATCCTAAATGTGTATAACGAGACGCTTTTCTGAAGAGTCCGCCACGGATGGCGGGTTGTGTTCTTCGCGAAAAGGACTTCGCGTAAAGCTAATTGGTAAGCGCGTTAGCCAGGCGCTGCAGGCGGCCGCGGGCGGAACCGTCGATCACCTCGCTGCCGGTATCGATCACCACGCCCGCCAGCAGCGAAGGATCGACCTGGGTTTCCAGTTCGATCTCGCGCTTGAAGCGGCGCTTGAGCGATGCCTTGAGCTGTTCGGTCTGCGCGGCATCCAGGGCCATCGCGCTGGTGACTTTCACCAGCAACTGCGACTCGGATTCGCGCTTATAGGTTTCGTACAGCGCGGCCACGTCCGGCAGCAGCGATACGCGACGGCGCTCGGCCAGCTCGGTAAGGAATTTGCCGAAGGCGCCGTCCGCCTTGCTGGCGTCGGGCAGATGCAGCGCAACCAGCTGCTCCGGCTGCACGCGCGGATCGTTGCTGAGCGCGACGACACGCGGATCGGCCGACACCTGCGCCGAGAACGCCAGCGCCTGCGACCAGGCGGCAAGAGCACCCTCCGCCCGGGCCAACTCGAAAGCGGCGCGGGCGTAGGGGCGGGCTAGAGTGATCGACTGCGCAGCCATCGATCAGATCTCGGCCGCGAGCTGGTCGAGCAGCGTCTTGTGTGTCGCTGCATCGATTTCGCGCTGCACGATCTTCGAAGCGCCCTGCACCGCCAGCGCACCGACGCGCTCGCGCAGTTCTTCACGTGCACGCTGCGCCATCGAGGCGATCTCGTCCTGCGCCGCCGCCTTTTGCCGGTTGATCTCGGCCACCGCATCGGCACGGGCCTTTTCCAGGATCTGGTTGGCCTGCTGCTGCGCGCGGTCGATGATCTCGGCCGCCTGCTGGCGCGCCTGCTTCACCTCGGCGGCCGCCTTGTTATCGGCCTCCCGCAATTCGGCGTGCGCACGCTCGGCCGCGTTGAGACCTTCGGCGATCTTCAGCTGGCGCTCTTCGATGGCCTTGGTGAGATGCGGCCATACGAAATGCACGCAAAACCAGATCAAGATGGCGAATGAGATCATCTCGCCGATCAGAGTGGCATTGAATTCCATCGCTGCGTTACCTGTACGTACGTAGTGTTGCGGGCTCAACGCCCTACGGGACTATGGCGCTGCCATTGGCAACGCCACGTTCCACGAGGTTTCTTAGTGGCCTGCCGCGGCGGTCAGGTTGCCGAGCAGCGGGTTCGCCACGGCGAAGTACATGGCCAGCGCCACGCCGATCAGGAACGCCGCGTCGATCAGGCCGGCCAGCAGGAACATGCGACCCTGCAGCAGCGGCACCAACTCAGGCTGACGGGCAGCCGCTTCGAGGAACTTCGAGCCCATGATGCCGATACCGATACATGCGCCCAGCGCGCCGAAACCAATGATCAGGCCGAGGGCGATGGCGGTGAAGCCCTGCACTTGGGCGATGTGAGCAACTAGTTCCACGATGTTCTCCTCAAGAAAAGAAAAGCAGTTGTTCTGACAAAGTTGATTAAATCAGTGGTGATCGTGTGCCATCGAGATGTACACGACGGTGAGCACCATGAAGATGAAGGCCTGGATCGAGATGATCAGGATATGGAAGATGCCCCATACCGCATAGCCGATCACGCCCATGCTGAAAAGCAGCCAGCTGCCCGCACTGAACAGGCCGGCGATAAGCAGGAACACCAGCTCGCCCGCGTACATGTTGCCGAACAGTCGCATCGCGAGGCTGACTGGCTTGGAAAGCAGTTCCACCAAATTCAGCGCGAAGTTGAAGGGAAAAAACCACTTACCGAATGGCGCCGTGAACAGTTCGTGCATGTAGCCGCCAAGACCCTTGGCCTTGAAGCTATAGAAGATCACCAGGATCAGTACCGTGATGGACATCGCGAACGTCATATTGACGTCGGCGGTGGGCACCGGGCGGAAATGGCTGACGCCGAACTTGGCCGTGATCAACGGCAACAGGTCGACCGGCAGCAAGTCCATGGCATTCATCAGGAACACCCAGACGAACACTGTCAGCGCCAGCGGACCAAGGAACCGGCGATCGCCGTGGAACACGTCCTTGACCTGGCCGTCGACAAACTCGAGCACGATTTCCAGAAAAGCCTGCGCCTTGCTCGGCACGCCTGCCGTCGCCTTGCGAGCCAGCAACCAAAACCACAGACAGAACAGCACGCCGAGAGCCAGCGAAACGGTGACGGAGTCGATATGCACCGACCAGAACCCGCCCTCACTGACGTGCGGCGGCTTCAGATGCTCTAAATGGTGCCGGATGTATTCGGTAAGACCGCCCTGCGGCTCGCTTGCCATCTCTTAACCCTTGAATCTGAATGCCAGCAGATTAACCGCGTACGCGGCCACCAGCCCCGTAATGGCGGCCAGCGGCGGCAATTTCCATTGAAACATGATCGCGATCATCCCCCCGATGATCACCATCCATTTCAGGATCATGCCCGTCAGCAGCCGCCCGAGCGCCATACCGGCGCCGCTCACCTGGCTGAACATCCTCGCCGAAAGCAGCGCGGTACCCGCCGCCGCGATCGTCGCCCCAGCCGCTGCCGCTATCGCTTCGCGAAGCCCGAAGGCCGCAAAAACGAGGCCCACAATGAGCGCCGCGAACAGCTGCCATAGCAGCAATCGCAGAGCGAGGTGTCGACCGGAAGCAAGACTGTTGAGCACGTGAGGTTCCCGC
>CBJMMB010000288.1:0-3236 GCA_966430775.1 uncultured Dyella sp.
TCGTGCCCCCACGGCGCCACGATCAGCACGCGGTAGCCGTGCGGCGCATCCCTATACATTGCGGCCTTCCAATAGGGAAAGCGAGGTGGGCTTGCCGATGAATTCCGGCGTGCCCGTCAGCACGCCCTGGAAGTCGATTAAGGGTTCTCCCACCTGCAATCCGCGACTGTCGATACGAAGTTCGCGAATGGTCTCTTCATGTTTTCCGCTACGGTTCTTGATGACGGAAATGGCCTTCCGGATACGGCCGCCGGCCTCGAAAAAGCGGAACAGCACCACCGTGTCCGCAATATAGGAAACGTTGAGCAGTCCGGTATCCATGGAACCGACCATGCCGAACTGCGGATTGATAAGGAAGGTGGTTACACCCGAATGGCTCAGGACAGCGAGCAGCTCGTGCATTTGCAGCACCAGCTGTTTTTCCTCAGGCATGGCGGCCAGGTAACCGTTGAGGCTATCGATCACCACGATCTTGCAGGCCTTTTTCTGCACGGCCTGGCTGACATGCCAGGCAAACTCGCCCGGTGCCATCTCTGCCGGATCGATCTGCGCCACGTTAAGCAAGCCTTGCTGCACATATGATTCAAGATCGATACCCATGCTTTGGGCACGCTTGAACAAGGTGCCGACCCGCTCATCGAATTCATACAGATGGCAGTTTTCCCCACGCGCGCACGCGGCGGCAATGTATTGCAGCGCCAGAGTGGTCTTGCCGGTCCCCGCGGGGCCGGTGAGCAGCGTGCTGGTGCCACGCAATATGCCGCCGCCGACCAGCGCATCGAGCTGCGCGATGCCGCTGGTGACCGGATCATCGGAAAAACAACAGGGTGTTCGGATGCGATAAGCCGTGGATAGACTTCGACACCGCCGGTTTGAATGGTGACGTCGTGATAGCCGGCGATGAAGGTGGCCCCGCGCAGCTTTTGCACCTGCAGGCGCCGTCGCGCGGCGCCGAATTCCAAGGTAAAGCGCTCGAGCGAAATGACGCCGTGGCTGAGGCTATGAAGCTGGGTGTCGTGCGCAGTGCGCCCGCCGGTCAGATCGTCCGTCAGCAGCACCGTGATATTGCGCGGGGAGAAGAATTGCTTCAGCGCCAATACCTGGCGGCGATAACGCAAGGAATCCTGCGCCAGCAGACGCAGCTCGGACAAGCTGTCGAAAACGACACGCCGCGGCGAGATGTGTTCGATCTTCTGCTGGATTAGCCGGATGGTTTCACCAAGCTCAACCTCCCATGAATGAAGCACGGATTGATTGCGGTCATTGCCCAATACGTCTTCCACCGAAGACAGGTCGAACAGCTCAATGCCTTCGAGATTCCATCCGTGCGAGGCCGCGACCTCGACCAGTTCATCGGCGGTTTCCGACAGGGTGATGTAGAGGCACTGCTCGCCCTTGCGCACCCCGTCCAACAGAAACTGCAACGCCAACGTTGTCTTACCGGAGCCCGGTTGCCCTTCCAGCAGGTACAGGTGCCCCTGGGGGAGACCGCCATGCAGGACAACATCGAGGCCCGGATTGCCAGTACTGCAACGTTTGGAAGAAGACATGAGTCGCCTCAGTCGAACCCAGATTTGGAAAACCAATGGTTGTAACGGGAAACGTGGACGGGCCGTGAAGCGCTGGTGGAGGCGTGACCGTTCGCGGTCCTTGCTGCGTCGAATCGATCACACGATGCGTTCACGGGTTCCCCCGGACGATACGTTTATGGACGTTACGCGCATGCCTTGGAGCGCACGTCATCTGGGAGGGCAAGGGGGTGAAATCGGTCCTGATCGCGGCTGCGTGCGCACTGGCCTGCCTTCCCGCGGCGACGTTGCATGCGGAGGATGCGCCCGCCCTTTTCGTGCCGCAACTGCTGGGCGCCCAGTACACCTTTATCGAGCAATGGCAGGGGCGCGTGCATTCGCCGTATGCGGGCCCGCTGAGCGTGCTGGCCCGGGGCGACCACGCACGGTCGCATACCTTCGGTATCTATTTCGGCGTGCCGATCACGCAACGCCTGGCATTGTATGTCGATACCGAACTCTTTCGCGGCGAAGGCATAAGCCACAGCACCGGGCTGGCTGGCCTGACCAATGGCGATGTCATTCGCGGCGGCGGTGGAGCCCTGGGACGCTCGGCGTATGTGGCCCGTGCATTCTTTACCTATGACATTCCGCTGGGTAAGGACGTGACCTGGCAAAAGCGCAAGATGGACCAGCTGCCCGGTCCGCAGGCCAACGATCGCTGGAGCTTCAAGTTCGGTCTGCTCGCGGTGAACGACGATTTCGACCAGAGCCGCTACGCCAATTCGGCGCGCACGCAATTCATGAATTGGAGTCTGCTCAACAGCCCCGCCTGGGATTTCGCCGCCGACACGCGCGGCTACACCGTCGGCGGCATGACCACCCTGGCCAAAGGCGCATGGACCTGGCGCTACGGCATCTACCAGATGCCTACCAAGGCCAACGGCGCGAGTCTGGAAGGGCCCATCAACCGGGCCAACGGTCAATACCTTCAGGCCAGCTGGCAGCGCACGCCGGATGCGTTGAACCTATGGCTGCTGATTTACCGCAATCGCGCGCGCATGGGTATCTATGCCGATGCATTGCGCTTGGCCGAAGAGCGCCACACGACGCCGAACATCCAGGCCGATGATCGCGAAGGACGGCATAAATACGGCGCGGCCATCGGCATGGATTGGCCGCTGGCCGATCACGGCGATACGGGATTGTTCGCACGAGCCGGGTGGAACGATGGCAAAACCGAATCGTTCGTCTTTACCGAAGCGGATCGCAGCGCCAGCGCCGGCATCCAGGTTTCCGGTGCGCATTGGAGCCGCTCCGATGATCGCTTCGGGTTTGCGCTGGCGGTCAATGGTTTATCGCCGGAGCATCGTGCGTATCTGGCTGCGGGCGGATTGGGATTTACGCTTGGGGATGGAGCGTTGCGTTACGGTAGCGAGCGTATTGCCGAGGCGTATTACGCGTTCTCGATTCATTCGTTCGCATTCATTACTGCGGATATGCAGTGGATTGGCAATCCTGGCTATAACCGGGATCGCGGGCCGGTGCGGGTGATTGGGTTGCGTATCCATCTGGCGTATTGAGTGTTGCGCACATGAGCTCCTCTCCCTCCGGGAGAGGGGTTGGGGTGAGGGTGCGAGCAGCGCGCGATAACCACGTCTTGCTTTACACGCCAGCATCGCGCTTCGCCCGAACCCTCACCCGCCTCTCGGCACCCTCTCCCGGAGG
>CBJMMB010000289.1:0-3233 GCA_966430775.1 uncultured Dyella sp.
CATGGCCAAGCTCAACATCGCCGAGCGCCGCCTGCCGCAGGACGGCCGCATCCAGTTGCGCGTGCAAGGCAAGGAACTGGATTTGCGCGTGTCCACCGTACCGACCAGCTTCGGCGAATCGGTGGTGATGCGTATTCTCGATCGCGAAACGGTGGTGTTCGATTTCGCGTCGCTGGGTTTCACCGACAGCTTCCAGCAGCGTTTCATCGATGTGCTGGAACGTCCGCACGGCATCCTGCTCGTCACCGGTCCCACCGGTTCGGGTAAAACCACCACGCTGTATACGGCGCTGTCGAAGATCAACACGCCGGGCGTAAAGATCATCACCGTCGAAGACCCGGTGGAATACCAGCTCGAAGGTATCAACCAGATCCAGGTGAAGCCGCAGATCGGCCTGGATTTCGCCAATGCGCTGCGCTCGATCATGCGCCAGGATCCGGACGTGATCATGATCGGCGAAATGCGCGACCTGGAAACCTGCCGCATCGCGATCCAGTCCGCGCTGACCGGTCACCTGGTGCTATCCACGCTGCACACCAACAGCGCCTCGGGTGGCGTAACGCGCCTGCTCGACATGGGCGTGGAAGACTACCTGCTCGGCTCCACCGTCAACGGCATCCTGGCGCAGCGCCTGGTGCGCCGGCTCGATCCGGAAACCGCCGTCGCCTATGAGGCGCCGCCGGAAGTGGTGAAGGAATTCGAGCTGGAGAAATACACCGACGAGCGCCCGATCCGCCTGTGGAAGCCCGGCACCAGTACGGCCAATCCCACCGGTTATCGCGGTCGCCGCGCGATCATGGAATTCCTGGTGATGAGCGATGCGCTGCGCCGCCTGGTGATGCAACGCGCCGACGCCAGCGTGATCGAACGCCAGGCGCGCGCCGAAGGCATGCGCACCATGTACGAGGACGGCATTGCCAAGGCGGTGGCGGGCATCACCACCATCGAGGAGGTGTTGCGTGTTACGCAGGAGGGCTAAGCGCCCCAAACCGTCACGACTTGCTCCCTCCCCTACGTGCAGTAGGGGAGGGCTGGGGTGGGGTGAAGTCCACACTCTTGCGATGAATTCGCGCCCTGCGGCCAGCTCGCGCAACCCCCTTCCAACCTCTCCCTGCAAGCAGGGGGAGGAGCTTGAACCATGAGCCAATTCCGCTACCGCGCCGTCAGCGCCTCCGGCGAAATCGTGCAGGGCGAGATGGAGGCCGCCAGCCTCGATGAAGTGATCGTGCGCCTGCAGGATCAAGGCCACACGCCGCTGGAAGCCAAGCCGGCCGATGCCGCCGGTAGCGGCGGCGGTTTTGCGGGATTTCTCAAGCGCGGGCCCTTCAGTGGCGACCAGCTCGCGCAATTCACGCATCAGCTCGCCACGCTGCTGGGTGCGGGCCAGCCGCTGGATCGCGCGCTCGGCATCCTGATGGATCTGCCCGAAGGCGAGCATGCCAAGAAATTGATCGAACGCGTGCGCGATCGCGTGCGCGGCGGTACGCCCTTGTCGCAGGCGATGGATGAAGAGCACGGCGTGTTTCCCAAGCTCTACATCGCATTGGTGCGTGCGGGTGAAGTCGGCGGTTCGCTGGAAGACACCTTGCGCCGGCTCGCCGATTACCTCGAGCGCACGCAGGCCTTGCGCGGCAGCATCATCAATGCGCTGATCTATCCGGCGTTCCTGATGGTCGGCGTATTCGGTTCGTTATTGCTGCTGCTCACGTACGTGGTGCCGCAGTTCGTGCCGATCTTCCAGGACATGCAGGTGCCGATTCCGCTCATCACCCGCGCGGTGCTGGCGCTGGGCACCACCTTGCAGGACTGGTGGTGGCTGATCGTGGCGATCATCGTCGGTGGCATTTTTGTGTGGCGCTCGCGCATGCGCGATCCGGTGCAGCGCATGGCCTGGCACGAGCGCCTGTTGAAAATGCGCGTGGTCGGTCCGTTGGTATTGAAAGTGGAAACCGCGCGTCTGGCGCGCACGCTCGGCACGCTGGTGAAGAATGGCGTGCCGCTGCTGTCGGCATTGAGCATTGCGCGCATGGTCACCTCCAACCGCGCCCTGGACGAATCGCTGGTGCAGGCCACCGACATGGTCAAGGGCGGCAATGGCCTGAGCCTCGCGCTGGGGCAATCGCAGCGTTTTCCGCGCCTGGCCATCCAGATGGTGCAGGTGGGCGAAGAGGCCGGGCAGCTCGACACCATGCTGCTCAAGGTCGCCGATACGTTCGAAATGGAAAGCCGGCGCGCCATCGATCGCCTGCTGGCTGCACTGGTACCTACGCTTACCATTGTGATGACGTTCTTCGTGGCCATCATCATGGCGGCGATCCTGCTGCCGCTGCTCAGCCTTACCAGCAACATCCAGTGATCGGCGTTGTCCCAAACTCATCGTTTTCCATTGCACGCTTCGAAACGGAGAAACCAACCTATGCAGTACAGATACCCGCGAACCCGGCAACTGCGCCATCCCCGCCGCAGCGCCGGTTTCACCCTGCTGGAAATGCTGGCGGTGATCGTGCTGATCGGCATCGTCGGCGCCATCGTGGTGCGCCAGGTCGGCAGCAGCGTGGACAAGGGCAAGTACGGCGCCGGCAAGGCCCAGCTCACCACGCTGAGCCAGGCGATCGATTCGTATGCGCTGGACAACGGCTCCCCGCCCAGCCAGCTCGGCGACCTGGTCAACAAGCCCTCCAACGCCACCAACTGGCAGGGGCCGTATGTAAAGCCTTCACAGCTCAAGGACCCGTGGGGCCACGATTTTGGCTACAAGTACCCGGGCGAGCATGGCAATTACGACCTGGTGTTCTACGGTCGCGATGGCCGGCCGGGTGGCGAGGGGTATGACGCGGATGTTGGGAACTGGCAGTAATGAAGTTGCGTGAAGCGCGAATCGTCAATCGTCAATCGGGAGCGCCGCATGGCGGTGCTTCACTGTTGGCGTTTCACGATTCACGCCAGCGCGGCTTCACTCTGCTGGAAATGCTCGCCGTCATCATCCTGATCGGCATCGCGGCGACGGCGGTCTCGATCTCGGTGGCGCATGGCCTGGCCAGCGCGCGCATCAACGCCGCCGCCGGCGAGCTTGCGGCATCGTTGCGCACCACGCGCACGCAGGCGATCGTGAAGGGCCAGCAGAGCGTGTTCGAGGTGGATACACGCGGCGAGCTGTATCGCGGCGCCGACAAGCGCGACGTGAAATTGCCCAAGGGCCTGCAGCTTTCCGTCACCAGCGCCGCCAGCGATCA
>CBJMMB010000290.1:0-3196 GCA_966430775.1 uncultured Dyella sp.
TGGCCGCGCCATTCACCCGAGCCGAAGTAGGGCACCAGGTTGGCGGCGGAAACGATCGCCTCCGCCTTCAGCAGCACGCCGGGCGCGACCAGGTCGACGATGGCGCGCAACGCCGACAGCACCACGTGCACTTCCGGCAGGTTCATGCAGGCGGTGCCTTCGCGTTTCCACAGGAACGGTGCCGAATCCAGCCGGAACACTTCCACGCCACGATTGGCGAGCTTGAGCAGCGCGGCGGCGATGGACGAGAACACCGGCGGATGCGCGTAATTCAAATCCCATTGGAAGGGATAGAAGGTGGTCCATACCCAGCTGCCCATCGCTTCGATATAGGTGAAGTTGCCCGGCGCAGTCTGCGGAAACACCTCTCCAACGGTCTGCTCGTAACGGTCGGGCCGCTGGCGGTCGGGGAAGCAATGGAAATACGCGCGATAGTTCGGATCGCCACGCAGCGCGGCTTGCGCCCATGGATGCTCATCGGCCACATGGTTGAGCACCAGGTCGGCGCACAGGCTGATGCGCGACTGGCGCAGACGCTCGGCAAGGCGTTTCAGGTCATCCATGCTGCCGAGCGCGGGCTCTACGTGATCGAAGCTGGCCACCGCAAAACCGCCGTCGCTGTCGCCGCTGCGCGCGCGCAGAAACGGCAGCAGATGCAGATAACCGACGCCCAGGCTTTCCAGGTAATCCACGCGTTCGGCGACACCGTTGAGCGTGTCGCCAAAGCGGTCGACGTACGCGCAATAGCCCAGCATTTTTTCGTCCACGAACCAGTCGGGCCTGTCTTCGCGTTCGCGATCCAGCGCGCACAACGCGGCCGGACGGGCACGCGCAAGCCTGCCCAACTCCGCGTACAGCGAAAGCAGCCAGGACTCGAATGCCGGTTGCGCGCCGTACAGCGATTGCAGCAACCGCAGCAATCGCTCGCCATGCTGTGCGAAACGCGCGACGGCGTCGGACTGCCGCGCGGGTTCCGCTTGCGCCAGAAAGCGTTCGCGCGCGCGCAGCAGCAGGGAGGCGTCCATGGTCGTTATCGTTGCGTCCGGCTTGTTCACAGGTGGTATTGCCAGTTGAGATAGATGGTGCGGCCAAGGATCGAGCGCGCGGTATTGACGCCGTTGGTGGTGATCGTTTCAGGGCTCGAGTCGATTTCGGTCAAGCCGATGGCGTTGAACAGGTTGTTGACGCTGAGCGAAGCGGTCATGCGATCGTTGATGTCGTAACTCACATACGTGTTGACCTGCGTATAGCCGGGCATCACCAGGCCGTTGGGGTTGGACGCATACGACTTGGTGGTGCCCATCACCGTGGCGCCGACATTGAGCGCATGCCAGCTGTAGCTCGGGCTGAACTGATACACCCAGTTGGCCTGGCGCTGCGGCGCATTGCCCACGGCGGCGGGCGTGATGGCGTCGGAAACGATGCGCGAATGCGTGTAGGTGGCGCCACCGGACAGCGAGAAATGGCCGTAGTTGAAGGAGCCTTCAAACTCCACGCCGCGCGAATGGTAATTGCGGCTGATAAAGGGTTGCAGCGTCGAGGTCACGTCCTCGTTCTGTTCCTGCGTATTGGCCATGAAGCCGGTGACGAACAGGCTGGTATGCGTCGTGGTCCACTTCACCCCGCCTTCGTACTGCTTCACCACGTTCACGCCCACGCCTTGCGGCACGCTGCCGTCGGCAAGAATACCGCCGCCAAACAGCAGGCGATCCGAATTGAAGCGCGCGCCGCTGCTGGCGCGCAGGAATACCGCCAGGTTCGGGTCGATGGTGTAGTTGGCGCCGAACGAGTATTCCAGGTGCGATTTGCTGTAGTTGATGGGCGAGGTCGCGCCGCCGTAGACCGGCACGCTTTGCTCCGGCACGGAGATCACGCCATCGTGATTCACATCCACCGCCGCGATCTGGTTGGCGCCGATGTAGTAGCCGCTGCCATTGATGCGATCGAAACGCAGGCCGCCGTCGATACGCCAGGGGCCGTTTTCCCAGGTCATCGAGACGAACGGCGCATCCATCATGTACTTGGCGTTGTAATAGCGCGTGCAGCAGTTGCCCCACAGTGGCTCGCCATAGGCCACCAGGCCGTTGTCGGTCACGCGCTGGCCACTGGCGTTATAGACGTCGAGCAGCGCGGAATCCTTGCCCTGCACGGTTTGCAGGTAGGTGTTCCAGTGCCAGTCCTGCACCACGTTCTGCTGCGAGTGGTAATAGCCCAGTTGCAGCGTGGCCTTGCCGAAGCTGGTGTCGAACGCACGCGACAAGCTGATGTTGTTGGTGAAGTTGTCCATGTTCGGCAACGTCACGTTGAACAGGTGCGTTTCCGAAACCAGTCCGTTGCCGGCCAGCGCGGCAGGATTGGTGATTTTCTGTCCCGCCATGGGACCGGTGGCGTAGGCCAGCGTGGCGCCCGCGCCGGCAATGCTTTGCGCGATGCTCGACGCGCTGCCGACGGATGCCGGATAGGGGCCGGTGAAGCTGCCGTAGTTTTCGGCGGCGCGGAACTGCTCGTGCAATGTCCAATCGTCGCCGAGCGAGAACTTGCCTTCGCCGCCGATGGCGTTGACGCGCGTGTGGTAGCCGTCGCGGATATTCGTACGGATGGTCTGCCCTTGCGCATTCAGTGCGGTGTCGCTGGTGAAGTAGGGCGATTGCAGCACGCCATTCTGGACGCTGAAGCCGGGAATCGAACTGACGTGCGGATCGCTGTTGCTGCCGGTGATGAGCAACGGTACCGGCAGGTACACCGGATCGTAGGTATCGGTGAACTGCAGATTCAGGCGCAGAAAGCCGCCGTCGATGTCATGGGTGATGTTGCCCATCAGCTGGCCGCCGCGCGACGAGGTGTAGTCCGTGCTCTTCTGGCCTTCGCCGTGCTGGAGGAAGCCGCCGAAGTGATAGCGCGTGCTGGCCGACAGCGGGCCGCCGTAATCGAAATCCAGCCGCTGCTGATCGTAGCTGCCGAGGCCGACGGTCAGGCCGATATTGCCGCCCTGCGAACTGCCGTCCTTGGTGATGAAGTTGATGATCGCGCCGGGCGCATTGCTGGCGAACACCGAGGAGGAACCGCCGCGCACCGCTTCCACGTGATCGATGTTGTAGTCGGTACGCAGGAAGGTATCCGGCGTGGCAAAAGCGGTATCACCGAATTCCAGCACCGGCATGCCATCGACCTGGAACTGCACGAACTTGCTGCCGCC
>CBJMMB010000291.1:0-3186 GCA_966430775.1 uncultured Dyella sp.
TTGATTTCGTGTTTGGCCATGATCGAAAGAATCAGCGGACTCTTGCTGCCGGCCACCTTGCACAGCACCAGCTTGTGCGCGTCCCCTTCGATCAACAGATAGTTGAGCGCATCGGAGGCGATTTCACGCAGCACGCTGTTGGAAAGCGCCACCAGCGAACTGCTCATGGCGGCGAACTTGTTCACCGGCAGGGTCGAGCGGAACCGCTCCGCGTACGAGCGGCCGTCGCGCAGCGCGAACATCGCCGCCACCACGCCGTCGCAGCGATGCAGCAGGGTATCGAGTGCGCGGTGACAATGCGGCTGGCTGGGCAGCACGATGCTCATGTCGCTCCTACTTTGCTGGGGTGGTTGAAGCCGAATTCGAGCAGCGTCAGCAACACTTCGAAAAGTTGCACGACGTCGTCGCGGCGCCTGGCATCCATCGTCGTCACCGGCGCCACCAGGCCATGCGCGTGCAAGGCCTGCTGGCAACGCAGGCCCAGCGCGTGCGAGGGCCCGTCGCTTTTGTTGATCGCCACCACCAGCGGAATGGAAGCCAGGTCTTCGCGATAGGTTTCCAGCGTTTCGGCCAGCCCATCGATGGCGCCCTCGCTGCTGGCATCCACCAGCACGATCGCGCCGAACAAACCCGTGCGCACCACATCGAACATGTAGCTGAAGCGCGATTGGCCCGGCAGGCCGTACAGAAGCAGGCGTCCGTTGTCGCCATCCAGGCGAAGTTCGCCGTAATCCAGCGCGACGGTGGTGGTGTCCTTGGTCTCTTGCAAGGCATCCGTGCAAGGCACGTCGGTGGAGACCGGCGGGATGTCGCTCAACGCCGCGATGCACGTCGTCTTGCCCGAGCCCGGGGCGCCCATGAATACGATCTTGTAAACCTCGTTCATCGCGCAAACCCGAATTTTTTCAGCAGCCGCGACGCCAGCGCGGACCATTTCTGCTTCAAGCCCGCACCGGCCACCGCGCCGTTGGACGTATACGCGAGCCGCTCCACCAATTGCGCCGCCACCAGCCGCTCCATGCATACGTCGATGTATTTGGCTGGCAAGCCGGTGCGCTCGGCGATCTGCTCGATCGAATGCGCCTCCCTGGCGATGCACGCGAGCACGCGCCACCAGGGTTTTGGCCACTTGATGAAATCCAGCGGCCAGGCGCGCAGGCGAAAGCCCCAATGACCGTTGGGCCGATAGGTGTCGTCGCGATCGATACCCTTGAGCTGCCTGGTCGCGTCGCTCAGTACGGCGAGCACTTCGTGCGGGCGCAGCGGCCGATGGATGGTGCCCTGCGGATGCAACCGCGGCCGCTGCGCACAATGCACCACCCTGGATGCCGCATCTGGAACCGGCGCGGCATCGTTCGGCTGGTCCACGTTGACGAAATACACGTCGCACGGCCCTGCTTCGCTCACTTCCCAGGGATCCTGCAGATAGGGTTTCAGCAGGCCGAGGATGGAGCGAAGCGCGCCCTTCTCTTCGACACCGAAGTTGGGGCAGGCGATTTTCAGCGGGCGTGTCTGGCCGGGCATGGCGATCGGATGTCGACGTCGATCAGACCGCCGCTTCCAGTGCCGTCATGCTGATGCGCGAGCGCGCCAGCACCATGCCGATGTTGGCCGAGATGCGCGTCACGAACACGGCAACGTGGTTGGGGCTTTTCTTGGAACGCAGGAACACGTGGATCAGGTTGGTGCTGAACACCACGATCTCGTTGAAGTAATGCGAACCGGCGGCGCGGTTGGTGATGCCGCGGGATTTGTCGAACAGCCGCTCGATTTCCACCACGTTCTTGCCCTGGAACAGATCGCCGGTCGCCGCCGCGACCAGGTCCAGCACTTCGCCGGGATGCGAGTCCACCGTTTTTACGCCGAGCAGGAAGCCGCTCGTCATGTCCACGTAGCCGACCGCCAAGCAATCGGGAACGTCGCCTTGTACCGCCGCCAGCACTTTATCGAGTGACATTGCATTTTCCTCTGTTTTGAAATGACATCAGTGCCATTCACTGATCCGTCGCGCAAATTCGTGCACGAAGTTTTCCTGCGCGCCGGATTGAATGGCCATCGGGCGCGCATAGCGCACCTTCTCGATCGCCTCGGCCGCATCGTCCCCCAACCACACCAGCACCGACGCCAGCACGGTGCCGGTGCGGCCCAGTCCGCCGCGGCAATGCACCGCCACGCCGCGGCGCTGCGCGATCGCCCCTTCGGCGATGCGGCAGATGTCCAGCGCCTGCCTGAAATTCGGCGGCGCCAGGTCCGGAATCGGAAAGTGGTGCATCTGCAGGCCGAATTCGGCCGGTTCTGTGGCGGAATAAATGCATCGTTCCTCGGTGCAGATCAGCACCTGGATGCCTTTCTCCGACAAATGGCGAAATTGCGCCGGCGCCGCTGCCGTCATGCCGGGCCGGCTCATGCCGCACAGCAAACCGGGCACCAACCACCACACACCATCGTCCAGGCGCACGCTGCGCGAGCGCATCGGCAGGCTGCAATTGCCGGTTTCGACGTAGATGCGGCCAGGCTGCGTAGCAGGATCGGTGAAGAACCGCCGGCTGTCGCTGCACTCCTGGATCGTGCCGCCGGCCAACAGCGCGGTCTGCCCGCCCGCTTCCAGGCAATCGATACGGTTGTGCGTGGCGGCGATCACGCAGGCCTGGTCCGCCAATGCCTTGATGCGCCGTCGCACCGCCATGGCCATACGATCGTCGAGACCGGCGGTCGGTTCATCCAGCAGATAGAGCTTGGCCGGTTCGTGCAGCACGCGCATCACTGCGAGATAGCGTCTGATCGCGCGCGGCCAGGTTTCGACGTGGCTGGTGGCGAGCGTATGCGCCTGGCCGATGCCTGCGTCGCGCAGCCATGCGTCCATCACTTCGTTCGATATGGACGTCTGGACGTCCAATATGGCGCTCTGCTCAAGCCTTGCGATTGCAGCGGCCAACGGCGCGCCATGCCACGAAATCGAGCCTCCCACCCACAACGCCCGATCCTGGCCCGCGATCGCATGCAACAACGACGACTTGCCCGATCCACCGCCACCGACCAGAAACAGCAGTCCGGGATCGCCCACCTTCAACTCGATACGGTGGAGTACGGCCTGGTTTCCATGCCGGACTTCGACTTGATTAACGACCAACAAGGCCTTCTCTCCAGGCTGCTGGTGTTGTTCAAATCACCAGTAAAGCAACGATG
>CBJMMB010000292.1:0-3181 GCA_966430775.1 uncultured Dyella sp.
AACGGGATCATGCGGAAGCCTCGGTAAACGAAGCTTCCGATGTGGGGATGGTTGCGCACAATGCCAGTAGGCTGGGGTGCGAACCCCAGCATCGCGGTGCACGCATGGATGCAATGCTGGGGTTCGCACCCCAGCCTACGAGCTAGAACGTCTGCTGCTGCGGGTATTCGGCGGTGAAGTCGTTGTCCCACAGGAAGTTGGTGAACGACACGGTCACCGAGATATCCAGCCCTTCCACGAAGTGCCAGCAGCCCACCGGCAAAAACAAAACTTCGCCGGGGCTCAACGTACAGGAAAGCACCTGCACGCTCGCCATGCGCGGATAGCGTTGCAGGTCGATCTGCCGCGCATCCACGTGCGTAAAGCAATGCTCGTGGTTGTAGACGTGTGCGATCTCGCAGGCCGGCATCATCAGGATGCGCTTGCGGCCCAGCACCTGCGCCATGAAGTTGTTGGTCAGGTCATGATGGAACGGCGTGATGGTGCCGGCCGGGCCGAACCATAGAAAACCTTGCGTGGCGCCCTCGCCGGTCAAGTATTCCGGAATCTGCACGATGTCCTGCCACAACTCGGCCAGCGCCGTGCGGTTCTTGCCCTCGTTGTAGGCGGTCATGTAGAAATCGTTGCTGCGGCCGGCGTTGCGCACCATCTCCACGTAGTCGCCGAAAGGCATCGTCTTGCGGTGCGCGGTCTTGCGCAGCTCGTATTGCGCATCGGCGTCGCGGCCGAACTGGATTTCCACTTCGCGATCGCCGCAGCGCTGCTGGAAATAATCCAGGCTCCATTTGGTCATCGCGGGCCAGTCATCCAGCATGCCGGTGATGATCACCGGGCGGCCGGCGGTGTAGTACGCATCGAGGAATTCATCGCGCGACAGCTTGTGCCGGCGCGGCACCTCGGTACTGCGCAGGCGGTTCATGTGGCGCTGCGTTTCCAGCACCCAGTCGTGCTTGGCCAGCCGGTTGCGCAGACGCTGCGCACCGGCCAGGTACGGGCTGGAAATCGCCTGCTGCACTTCCTGCACGGCCTCCTCGTGCGGAATGCCGGCGCGCAGCATCTGTTCGTAGATGGCCTGCGGCGGGCCGTCCAGCAACAGGTTTTCCGCAATCCATCGGCGCCACTCGTTGTCGACGTGGATTACCGGCTTCAACTCGACGTTCGCCATGACATCCCCTCGCGCATTTGCCTGGCCGCAGCGACGAGCCTGCCACAAGCTGAGCCCGCCGCGGTGCCGATTGTGTCGGCGAAATGACAACGATGTCCATAGCTAGTTTTCCTTGACGCCCGATCGACCCCGGTAGTGGAAAAGTGGCTATCCCCATTTTCAACCGGAGACCGGTCATGCCTGAGGAACGCACATTGCGCGCCGCCGAACGGGATCGGCGCGAAGGCAAATCGCCCAGCACGCAAGCCGGCGAATTCGTGCGCGAGGAAATCGAGCACATCCGCGAGGGCAAGCATGGCGTGCGCTCGTCCAAGCAGGCCATCGCCATCGGCCTGTCCAAGGCCCGGCGCGCCGGCGTGCGCCTGCCGGCGCCCAAGAAGAACGCCAGCAAGCAGGTGCAGAAGAAGGCCGAGCAGGATCTGGAAGCCGGCGCCCAGCACCGCCGCAAATCCCCGCGGCGTGCGCGCGCTACCGAGAACGCCCTGAAGCGCGAAAGCCGCGAGCCGGCGTCGAAAAGCGCGCTGTCGCGGCAGGCCAAGACGGCGGCCGCCAAGCGCAGCAGCGGCGCGCGGTCGGCCGTTGCGAAGAAGGCGGCACGGACCAAGGGGCCGGCGAAGCGGTCGGCGGCGGCGAAGAAGGCGGCCAAGACGCGGAAGGCAAGGGCTTAATGCAGTTCGGCTCACGTGCGAGGCAGTCGGGCTAGACTGCTCGACGTCTTTCCTTGGGCTTCGCGGCCAGCGTAATGCGTAGCTCGCAACCCACCGCATCGGCATAACGCCTGAGCGTCGCCATCGACGGAGCGTGCTTGCGGCTGCCTGCGTTGGCTTCCAATCGCGCCACCGACGCCTGCGCAACACCCATGCGCTCAGCCACGTCCGCCTGCGTCAGCTCGGCGCTCTGGCGCGCACGCACCAACTCGGCCAAGGCGGCAAACTCATCGGCCAGCGCATCGTAGGCTGCAGCAAAGGCTGGATCCTTGCGCCAGCGCTTGCGCGTGGCTTTAACGTCCAGCGGCACCGGTTTGTACCGTTCGCGTGTCATGCCTTGACCTCCTTCAACCTCGCCCGCGCAATGTCCAGATCATGCGCCGGGGTTTTTTCTGTCTTCTTGATGATGGCGTGCAGGATCACGATGCGGCGCCCGACCACGGTGCAATAGAACGCGCGTCCGATACCTTCGCGACCTTTTGCCCGAACCTCGAACAAACCAGCTCCCATCGCCCGCGTGTGAGGCATTCCGATGTCGGGGCCAAGCTCCACCATTGTCTCGACAATACGAAGAAAACTGGCACGTACACCTACCGGCCAGTTCTCTATGTATGCGGTGACCCGAGCGTTGTAGTAGCTGATTTGCCACGTCACGAATATAACATCCTTGTTATTAACGGGAAATCTGTCGCCCCCTCGACTATGGTCGGTTTATCGCCAATCCGTGGTAACCCAACACCCGCTGCTTTTCCGGTAAGGTTTTTCCCTTACCCCGCCAACGCCGCATCCACGATCCCCTGCGCCTCGCGCAGGATTTCACGCAGATGTTCGTCGCTGCGGAAGCTCTCGCCGTAGATCTTGTAGATCTCCTCGGTACCCGAAGGACGCGCGGCGAACCAGCCGCTTTCGGCCATGACCTTGATGCCGCCGATCGGCGCGTTGTTGCCGGGTGCGCGGTCGAGCACCTCGACGATCTTCTCGCCTGCCAGTTCCTTGCTCTGCAGTTGCTGTGGCGAGAGCTTGGCGAGGCGCGCCTTCTGCTGCGCGTTGGCAGTGGCGTCGACGCGGCTGGAATACGGCTTGCCTAGTGTTTCAGTCAGATCGGCGTACAGCTCGCCCGGATCCTTGCCGGTGCGTGCGGTCATCTCCGCGGCTAATAGCGACGGCACGATGCCGTCCTTGTCGGTGGTCCACACCTTGCCGTCGTGACGCAGCATGGAAGCGCCGGCGCTTTCTTCGCAGCCGAAACCGAGTGAGCCGTCGAACAGGCCATCGGCGAACCATTTGAAACCGACCGGCACTTCGTACA
>CBJMMB010000293.1:0-3178 GCA_966430775.1 uncultured Dyella sp.
CCGAATTCCTGCCGATCTCCAGTACTGGACATCTGCTGATTGCTGAAAGCCTGGGGCTGGGCGCCCGTTCCGACCTCTTCAACGTGGGCATCCAGGCGGGGGCGATTCTCGCCATCACCTTGATCTACTGGAAACGCATCTGGGAACTGCTTACGCAGTGGCAGGTGCCGGCCAACCGCGCCTACCTGCTCAAGCTGCTGGTGGCGTTCCTGATCACCTGCGTGCTGGGTTTCGTGGTGACGCACTATGGCTTCAAGCTGCCCGAGACGGTGACGCCGATCGCGTGGGCGCTGCTGATCGGCGGGTTTTGGATCCTCGGCGCCGAAGCGATCGCCGCGCGCCAGGTGGATCGCAGCGAAGTGACCTGGCGCGTGGCGATCCTGGTCGGCATTGCGCAGATCGTGGCGGGCGTGTTCCCCGGCACGTCGCGTTCGGGCGCGACGATCTTCACCGCCATGCTCGCCGGCACCAGCAACCGCCCGGCGGCGACGGAGTTCTCGTTCCTGGTCGGCATTCCCACCATGTACGCCGCGACCGGCTACGAGCTTTTGAAGGTGATCAAGAGCGGCGGCGCCGCGCACGAAGACTGGGGTGCGCTGCTGGTCGGCTTCGCGGTGTCGGGCGTGGTGGCGTTCGCTGCGGTGAAATGGTTGCTGGGCTATATCCGCACGCATCGCTTTACCTGGTTTGCGTGGTATCGCATCGCGCTGGGTGCGGCGCTGTTGTTGTTGATGCCTGCGGGCGCCTGACGCGTAGGTTGGGGTGCAAACCCCAACACGAGGGTGCAGCAGAGATGACGATGTTGGGGTTTGCACCCCAACCTACTGCGCGCGCAGCTTTTCCTTGTGCAGCACCGGCGGCAGTTGCGGCCGGAACGCTTCGACCACCGGCGGCATCGGGCAGACCGATTCCAGGGGCCGCTCGAACAACTCGCGCGCCCATTCGATAAAGGCCTGCACACGCGCCGACAGATGCTTCTTCTGCGGATACACGATCCACACGTTCTTGCCGGTGGACACCGTGTCGGTAAGGATCGGCTCGAGCTTGCCCATTTCCAGCGCGCAGGCGGCCAGCACGTGCGGCGCCTGGATGATGCCCAAGCCCGCAGCCGCCGCCTGGATCACCGACTCGCCGTCGTTGATCAGCAGATGCGCGTTGACGTCCACCTCCAGGCGGCCGTTGGGCGTGTCGAACTGCCACTGACGCGGCCGGCCGTTGGGGTAGACGTAGTTGATGCAGCGATGGTTCTTCAGATCCTCGATGCTGCTCGGGGTGCCGTAGCGCTCCAGGTATTCGGGCGAGGCCAGCAGCACGTTGCGCAGGTAGCCGATCTTGCGCGCGATCAGGCTGGAATCCTCCAGCTCGCCCAAACGTATGGCGCAATCCACTCCTTCCTCGTTGAGGTCGTAGGGGAAGTCGCACATCATCAGTTCCAGCCGGATCTCCGGATAGCGATGCTGGAATTCGCCGAGCTTCGGTACCAGCGCAGTGCGCCCCACCGAGGCCGACATGCCCACCCGCAATTTGCCCTGCGGCTTCTGGTGGGCGTAGCCCAGGGATTCGGTCGCCTCGGCCAGATCGGCGAGGATCTCCTTGCATCGTGTATAGAAAGAGGCGCCATCGTCGGTTAAACGTAAGGCCCGGGTGGAGCGGAACAGCAGCCGCACGCGCAGCTGCTCTTCCAGCCGGGAGACGGCGCGGCTGACGCCGGAGGGGGTCATGCCCAGTTGGGCGGCGGCGGCCGCGAAGCTCTTCGCTTCCACCACCCGTACAAATGCGGAAATAGCAGAAAAGTCTTCCATAGCTCGTTCCAGAACACGTTCTATTGGCGATTATGCGCTCATTCGTGATTCATAGTCACGACTGGCTTGCGCAACGAGCGGATTTTCTAAACTGTACGGTATACCCATTATTCGTTCCCTCTAAATCGTGCTGCATTGCGGCAACGAAGATCGAAGGGAGCGAACGATGTTGAAGAAAGCCATCTTGGCCAGTCTGGTCGTAGCAGTCATCGCCGGCAGCTGGGCGCTGCTGGGTAGCCATGACGGAGGCGCACACGCCCAAGGCGCCGGCGGACCAGGCGGCCCGCCCGAAGTCACCGTCGCCCCGGTCATGGTGCGCCCGGTCAGCGACAGCGCCGATTTCACCGGTCAGCTGCAGGCGGTCGATTCGGTCGACGTGCGCCCGCGCGTGAGCGGTTACGTGGAAACCGTGCAGTTCAAGGAAGGCACCGAAGTGCACAAGGGCGACGTGCTGTTCCGCATCGACCCGCGCCCGTTCCAGGCCGAAGTCGATCGGCTGGCCGCCAACGTCGCGCAGGCGCAGGCGCAACTGGGCCTGGCGCAGGCCAATGCGACACGCGCACGCAAGCTGCTGGCCCAGCATGCGATCTCGCAGGAAGAGGCCGACAGCCAGAACACCAACGAGCAGGCCGCCAAGGCCACGCTGGCGGCATCCACCGCGGCGCTGGCTTCAGCCAGGCTCAATCTCGATTGGACGGAAGTACGCGCGCCGATCGACGGCCGCGTCAGCAACGCGCGCATCCAGCCGGGCAACCTGGTGTCCAGTTCGGACGTGCTGACCACGGTGGTATCGGTCAACCCGGTCTACGTGTACTTCGATGTGGACGAGCAGACCTGGCTGAAGCTCGACCGCCTGCGCCGCGACACCATCAAGAACGGCCACGCGCCGCGCATCGAAGCCACCGTGGGCCTGGCCGATGAACAGGGCTATCCGCATGAAGGCCGCATCGACTTCGTCGACAACCAGGTGCGTCCGGGCTCTGGCACGATGCGCCTGCGCGCGGTGTTCGATCACGAGGACGGCCTGCTCACGCCTGGTTTGTATGCACGCGTGCACCTGCAGGCCGGCCAGCCGCGTCCGCGCGTGCTGATCGACGATCGCGCGGTCGGCACGGATCTGAGCAATCAGTTCGTGTACGTGGTGGACGGGCAGCACAAGGTGGAATACCGCAAGGTCGACACCGGCCCGTTGTTCCACGGCCTGCGCGTGATCGACAACGGCCTCAACGCGGGCGACGTGGTGGTGGTGAACGGCTTGCAGCACGTGCGGCCCGGCGCGCAGGTGAACCCGCAGCAGGTGGCAATGGATGCCCGCCTGGACGCGCAGGACAAGGCGCTGGTGGATGCGGCGGAGACGAATCCGGATGGAAAGGATT
>CBJMMB010000294.1:0-3173 GCA_966430775.1 uncultured Dyella sp.
TTGTACTTGATCGGATCCTTGTCGTGCATGATCTGCGTATCCCCTTGCGGCGCACGCTGCACGTAGTCGGCGGAAGGCGCCGCCGATGCACTGGATGCCGGCAGCACGACCTGTCCCGTGCGATCGAACAGCACCGGGCGCGGCGCCGAACTGGCCGGTGCGGGCGGCGGTGGCGGCGATGCCGGCATGTGCAAGGTCATCGCGTTCTTCGATACCGGCTCGCGTGCCGGCGGCGGCAATGGCGGCGGCGTGACGGGCGGTGGCGCGGCTATGGCGGTCGCCGGGGCGCGGGCGATGAAACGCACCTGGATGCCCTGGTCGAGCTGCACTTGCACCACCTGTGGCGGCATCGGCGTGGGTTTCATCTCGTACCACACCACCGCCACGAACAGGACGTGCAGCACCAGCGCAATCGCCAGCGCCATCCACAGGCGTCGGTGATCGCGCGGCGGCTTGCGCCAGCGCAGTTCGTGCAGCATGGCGCGCGTAGGGCCGTCGAGCAGCGCCAGGCCGCGATGGGTTTCGGGCGACCAGCGATGATGCTCGACCTGATCGGGGCGTTCGATAAGCGTCCTCGCTGCGGGGATGGCGGTGTCGGCGGGTGCAGACAAAGACCGTGAGTTTCCGCTGCAGTTCCATGCGCAATCACGCCGCTTTAACGCGTGCGGCCGACGTCCTCGCACTGCAACTTGACCATCCCGGTCAATGAGAGAAGGCTAGCCGAACGCGAAGCCAGCAGGCTCGCCGGTATTCCCGCCATGACCCGCCCAGCGTCCCGTACGCACAGGACGAGCATGACGTCCCGCCACGAACTAGCCGCCGCGTGCGGCTCTTGCAGAGGAGGGTCGCATCGTGTCCTACAACACGGAAAACATCCGCAACATCGCGCTCGCCGGTCACGCCGGCGCCGGCAAGACCACCTTGTTCGAGGCCTTGCTGCAAGCCGGTGGCGTCATCCAGAACGCCGGATCGGTCGAGCGCGGCACCACGCAATCGGACACCGACCCGCAAGAAAAGGCGCGCGGCCACTCCATCGACAGCTGCATCGCCGGCATCGACCGCAACGCCTGCCACATCAACCTGATCGACACCGCCGGCTATACCGATTTCCGCGGCGGCACGCTCGCTGCGTTCGCCGCTGTGGAAACCGTCGCCGTGGTGGTGAACGCGGCCAATGGCATCGAACACGGCGCGCGCCGGATGATGGAGCGCGCCCGCGAACGCGGCCTGGCGCGACTGTTGGTGATCAACAAGATCGACGCCGACGTCGCCGCCCTTCCCGCCCTGGTGAACGCGCTGCGCGAAGAATTCGGCAGCGAATGCCTGCCGGTGAATCTTCCGGCGAACAACGCCGGCAAGGTGCTGGATTGCTTTTTCCATCGCGACGGCGCCACCGATTTTTCCTCGCTGGCCGAAGCGCACCAGCAGATTCTCGACCAGGTGGTGGAAGTCAACGAAGCGACCATGGGCGCGTACCTGGATGCCGGCGAAGAGGCGCTCACGCCGCAGCAATTGCACGACGCGTTCGAGCAATGCCTGCGCGAAGGCCACCTGGTGCCGATCTGTTTCGTCAGCGCGCGCAGCGGTGCGGGCGTAAATGAATTGCTGGATATCTTCGAACGCCTGCTGCCCAATCCGGCCGAGGCCAATCCGCCGCCCTTTCGCAATGCACAGAACCTGCAGATCGCCGTCGAGCCGGATCCGAACGCCCATGTGATCGCCGACGTGTTCAAGGTGGTGAACGATCCCTTCGTCGGCAAGCTGGCGATTTTTCGCGTATGGCAGGGCACGGTGCGGCGCGAAAGCCAGCTTTTCATCGACGACAACCGCAAGGCATTCAAGGTGGGGCATCTGTTCCGCCTGAACGGCAAATCGCACACGGAAGTGGAGCAGGCGATACCCGGCGACATCGCGGCCGTGGCCAAGGTGGAAGACATCCATTTCGACGCCGTGCTGCATGACTCCCACGACGAAGACAGCATTCGCCTGGCGCCGGTGCATTTTCCGCAGCCGATGTTCGGCCTGGCGCTCGAACCCAAGCACAAGGGCCAGGAACAGAAACTGTCGCAGGCGCTGTCGCGATTGGCCGAAGAAGACCCCTGCTTTCGGGTGGAGCATCACAAGGAACTCAATGAAACCGTCATCCGCGGGCTGTCCGATCTGCACTTGAAGATCATGCTGGAGCGCATGAAGGAGCGCTACGGCGTGGAGGTCATCACGCATCCGCCACGCATCGCCTATCGCGAAACCATTTCCGGCTCGGCCGAAGGACATCATCGTCACAAAAAGCAAACCGGCGGCGCGGGACAATTCGGGGAAGTGTTTCTGCGCGTCGATCCGCTCGAGCGCGGTGCGGGCTTCGAATTCATCGATGCGGTGAAGGGCGGCGTCATTCCCGGGCAGTTTCTGCCGGCGATCGAGAAAGGCGTGCGGCAGGCGATGGAGTTCGGCGCGGTAGCCGGTTATCCGCTGCAGGATCTGCGCGTCACCGTGTACGACGGCAAATACCATCCGGTCGATTCAAAGGAAGTCGCCTTCGTTTCCGCCGGAAAAAAAGCGTTTCTCGATGCGGTCAGCAAGGCGCGGCCGATCGTGCTCGAGCCGATCGTGGACGTGGAAGTGGCCATTCCCGAACCGAGCGTCGGTGACGTCACCGGCGGCCTGGCCAGCAAGCGCGCACGCATCATGGGCACGGATGCCAAACGGGATGGCGAGCTGGTGATCAAGGCGCAGGCGCCGCTGGCCGAACTCACCGACTACCCGACCGAGCTGAAAGCCATGACGGGCGGACGCGGCCGCTACAGCCTCGATCTGAGCCACTACGAACCGGTACCGCCGCCGGTGCAACGTCAGCTCAGCGAGGCGTGGAAACCCAAACTGGACGAAGACTGACTTCGCCAGCTGAACCGGTCGGCCGGCATGGCGTTGCAGCCATCCGGACCTGCCCTTATGTACTTACCGAAGACACCTGCCGGCCAGGCAGGTTCTGAACACATGATTCCTATAGGAGGGCCGCAATGAGCCGAGCCTTCGTCAAAGACAATGATGACGACACCCAGGACGCCTTGCCCGAATTGCCGGCAAGCGCGCATCCCAATTACGTCACGCCGCGCGGCCTTGCAACCTTGCGCGAGCGCCTGGCCGATGCGCTGGCGCGCCGCGATGCGCTCAAG
>CBJMMB010000295.1:0-3161 GCA_966430775.1 uncultured Dyella sp.
GTATTGGTGATGGCGGCGTTGAGGTTGACGTTGTTGCTCGCGGTCAGCGTGAGCGTGGTGTTGGCGCTCCACGTCACCGCTTGATTGACGTTGACATTGCCGGAAGTACCGCCGGCACCGTTGGCGCTGGTGAACGCGACGTTGCCGTTAGCGAGCTGGCTTTCAAGCGTGCTGGCGGTGATATCGCCGCCGCTGGCGGCGATGGTGAAATCGGTGGGATCCACCAGCCACGTGCCATCCTTGCCGCCGACCGCCTTGGTGGTGATGACGCTGCCATCGGCGATGTGCGCCTGCGCACCGGAAGTTTCAATGAAACCACCCTTGCCCCCATTCGGCGCACTCGCATCCAGCGTGCCGCCCACATTTACCGTGCCCGCTTCCATGCCGCCCAGCAAGGTGATGGTGCCATCGTGGTTCTGCACCGTCTGCGCCTGCACGCGCCCGGTGTTGTTCACCACGCTGGCGAGCAGGGCGTCTTTCGCGCCTGCGGTCATGATCACGTGGCCGCCGTCGGCGACGATCAGCTGGCGGTTTTCCGCCAGGTTGTTCAAGGTGCTCCGGTCCACCTGCAGATGCAGCAGCTGGTTGCCGTTGAAGGTGAGCGTGACGGCGCTGCCGCCGCCGAGCGCCACCGTGCCGAGTTGCGCAGTGATCACGCCCTGGTTGGAAACCTGGTTGCCGATCAGCGCAACGTAGCCGCCGTTGCTTGCGTTGATGCTGCCACGGTTGACGATGCTGCCCTTGCCCGAGCCGCTGAAACGACGATTGCTCGAATCGATGGTGCTGTCGTCGACGTCCAGTGTGGAGGCCACGAGTCCGCCGACGTTCACCTGCGCGCTCTGCCCGAACAGCACGCCGTTCGGGTTGATCAGCCACACATGGCCGTTGGCATTGAGGTGGCCGTAGATCTCGCTGGGCGTGCTGGCGAAGATGCGATTGATCGCGATCGCATTGCTGCCCGGCTGCACGAAGTTGACCGTTTGATCCGGGCCGATGTTGAAGCTCTGCCAGTTCAGCGACAAGGTCGAGCTGTTCTGGTGAATGGTGGTGGTGTTGCCGACCTGCTGAATCTGGCCGGAACCGCCAACGATTTGCCCACCGGTGGGACCGCCGCTGGCATACGCCAGCCCGGTCATGCCCAGCGCCGACGCCAGCAGCGAAAGCATCGCGACGCGACGACCCAGCGTGTGTCTGCGTGCTGCGTCGGGCGCGATGGTGAAATTGCTTTCGGACAGCGCGATATCTCGCCGGGCAAGGCGATTCCAACTCGGGCGGCTCTTCAAATTCATGGCACTACACCTTCCAATGTGGGATTGACGGCCTGTTTTTCGCGCGCGTGGGGCGTTCGTCCGCGCGCTCTTCGAATCACGCACACAGCACAGCTTTCCGGCCGGATTCCCGCGTTTGCGTAGCGACCGAAAAACGGCCGCGCACAAGCGCTGGACTCAAGCCAGTTGAATGACGCGTGGTTTACGAAGGACGACCCCTGTGTGGCTCGTCCAGGTTTCACCCGGCACGATCGATTCATCCGCGAATCGAGTCTTGCGCGTGAAACCTCCCCCTGCTCCTTAGTGCTTTCAGTCAATGGTTACTGCTGGAACGAGACGGCGTGCCCAGTTTTCCTGGAGGAATGTTGCGATCATCGCTGCCCGCAACTTCCCTGACGTATCCGCCACCTCGCAGCGACGCGAACTTTAAGTATTCGGCGCACGTCCCACAATCTCAAAGAATTGCCTTTTCTTGCACTTTCTTGCAGATGTCCTGCGCAGGTGAAGACGTTTACATCGTTGACCCCTTCAATCCAGGGCCAAGGTGTAACCCACCCCTCGCACGGAAATCAGCGGCAATATTTCACCTGATTTTTTTGTGACCTTCTGCCGCAAACGGTGGATCAGCATTTCCAGCCGCGCCGGGTCGAAGCCGGGAATGATGGTGGCCATTTCGTCGATCAATGCCGTGCGCGGCGTCGGCTCCGGCGTGGATGCGGCCAGCCGGTTGAGCAGCAGGCGCTCGGGCATCGACAGCGCGATGATCACGCCGCCCGGGGTGATCAGCCGCCAGCCGCCGGCTTCCAGGTGCCAGCCGGTGTACGCCAGTTCGTAAGAAGCTGCATTGGCCACGCGCCGGCTCAAGCTGTGCAGCGAAGCCGCCAGCACTTCCACGTCGACCGGCTTGGTGAGATAGACGTCGGCCCCTTCGGTGAGGCCGCGCACGCGATGGGCGGTGGAGTCGACATCGGACAGCACCACGATGCCGATATCCGACAGCGCACGCAGTTGCCCCACGATTTTGAAACCGTCTTCGTCGGGCAGGGTGATATCCAGCACGATCAGGCGGAAACGCTCCACCACGATGGCGCGGTAAAGCTCCGCTGCGCTACCCACGCCGGTCGCGTGGAAACCGAACGCCTTGAGCCCCGGTATCAGCACATCGTTGCGCAACTGCACGTCGTCTTCCACGACGAGCACGTTGCCTTTCACGCTTTCAGCCATGCATCTCCCCTGCTCCCGACGCCGTGGGGACGACGCTGGTTTCCTCAGCAGCTTCGGTGCCCGCTGCTTTCCTGGGTTTGAAACTCATGCGCACGAGGTTACGTCGGACGCCTCCGCAAAGTCCATGTGTACGTTTACATGGGGGGACCTGCGCGGATCTAAACCCGCAACGTGCGCAGGTGTATGGATGAGTTACTTCTTCGACACGTACGCGCTATCGGCCACGTACCAGCGCCACGGGTAGTCGACCGCCTTGGTGAGTCCGATGCGCGTGGTCTGCACCGGTCGCGCCGGCGGCGGCGTGCCGTCATCGACGATCGCGCAGATATCGCCCGCCACCAGGTCGATGCCGTTCTGCAGCTTGGTGATGCTCATCGCCTGCGTGAGGCAGGCCGGCCCGTTGCACAATTGCCGATCGTTCTTCGCCAGCGGCCGCGCTGCGTACATCAGGTCGAGGCCGCCGATCGGCTGCAAGGCGCGAATCAACACCGCGTTGCCCGCGCCCTTCGGCCCGCACACGGCGTTCGCGCACCAGTGCATGCCATAGGTGAAATACACATACATGTGCCCCGGCGCGCCGAACATCACTTCCGTACGCGGCGTCATGCCGCGAAACGAATGCGCGGCCGGATCATCCGCACCGCGATAGGCCTCCACTTCCACGATGCG
>CBJMMB010000296.1:0-3158 GCA_966430775.1 uncultured Dyella sp.
CCTACGATGGCATCGTAATCTGATGCCAGGTACATGAGTGCCAACGGCGCCATGGATGTTCTCGTGCAAAGACTGCTGTGTTGATGCTAAGCGCATCGACACCGGTCGGGTTGCGCCGCTGTTTTCCTGAAGACCTCGCCAAAGATTCCTGCATGGATTCACGTGCCGAACGCCGGCGCGCGATGCCGTGCGTCCACGTCTGCCACGGGAACCCGTCGAGGTCACCGGATATGAAAATCACATTGATTTTGTCGAATCATTATCTTCGCGCATTGAGCGTCGCCATCGGCTTATTGGCGGTAAATCAAAACGCATCGGCCGCGACCACCAATACCGTCGTGCTGGGTACGGGCGCCAAGGCGACCAACAGTTATGACATCGCTATCGGTGCCAGCGCTGTTTCCGCGGGGGATGGATCGGCCATCAATATGGCCACCGCGATCGGCGCCGGTGCGCAAGCCAACGCCGCGGGTGCGATCGCGATCGGCGATGCGTGGAACGGCGGCGTGCGTGCGACCGGACGCGATGCCGTCGCAATCGGAACGGCAAGCAATGCAGCGGGCCAAAGTTCCGTTGCACTGGGCGCAGGCGCGACAGCTTCGCAATCCAATGCGGTGGCGTTGGGTGCGGCGGCGGGCGCTTCGGCGACCAATGCTGTAGCCATCGGCAATGCTTCCCTGGCGCAGGCCCTTTCCACGGTGGCGATTGGCGACGGCAACACGGTGTCCACCACCGCGGGCACGGGCTCGATCGCCGGCGGACACAAGTCGCAGGTGAAAGGCGGTATCGGCGCTGTGGCGTTGGGCGAAAGCCAGACTGCCAACGGCAATGGCGCCGTGGCCATCGGTGATCCGAACACGGCCAACGGCACCGGCGCGGTCGCGGTGGGCGCGAACAATACCGCCAACGGAACTGGTGCGGTGGCGCTCGGCAGCACGAACACGGCTAACGGGCAGGGCACGGTGGCGTTGGGCAACGCGTCCACTGCTTCTGGTGCAAGCGCCGTGGCGCTCGGCGATACCGCGCGCGCCACCAGCATCTACGCCATGGCGCTGGGCTTCAACGCCACCGCCAGCGGGCGCAATTCGCTGGCGCTCGGCGCCAATGCGTCGGCCAGCGGTTCGCTCAGCACGGACGGCAATCCGGCCAACGGGTTTGGTTTGGCGATCGGCTCGCGCGCCAACAGCGCGGGCAGTTCGTCGACGGCGATCGGCGGCAATGCGCTGGCGTCGGGCACCAAGGCGCTTGCGATAGGCGACACGGCCCTCTCGACCGCCACCCGCTCGGTCGCCATTGGTGCGAACGCCAACGCCACTACCAACAGCGCGGTGGCGATCGGCAACGGCGCGGCGGCCACGGCCAATGTGGGCGATGTGGCGTTGGGCGCGGGT
This sequence comes from uncultured Dyella sp., assembly GCA_966430775.1. Taxonomy (GTDB): domain Bacteria; phylum Pseudomonadota; class Gammaproteobacteria; order Xanthomonadales; family Rhodanobacteraceae; genus Dyella_B. The sequence continues at coordinate 1,392 of CBJMMB010000296.1, forward strand.
GCGACCACGTCCGCCCTGGTCGGCACGAATAGCGTGACGGTCGGGGGCAACACCTATGCGGTGATGGGCACGAATCCAGGCAGCACGGTAAGCCTGGGAACCGTCGGCAATGAGCGCACCATCACCAACGTTGCGGCCGGCCGCGTGAGCGCAACCAGCACCGATGCGGTGAACGGTTCGGAACTCTACGCGACCAATCAGCAAGTCGATGCCAACACCACGGCGATCGCCAACAACAGCACCGCGATCACTCAATTGACGACCAATGTAGACGTGCAGATGACCAGTCTCGGCGGCCTGGTCGACAAGCTTGGCAACAGTGTGGCGCAGGGCCTGGGCGGCGGCAGCGCGTACGATGCCGCGACCGGCGTGCTCACCACCAGCCTCAGCTACGGCGGCAGCAGCTACGGTTCCGTGCAAAGCGTGTTGAACCAGATCAACACCTCGCTGGACAGCGCCTTGCAACAGGCGAGCACGAACGCCACGGCGATCCAGAGCCTGAGCAACACCGTCAGCAACGTTTCAACCAGCCTGGCCAGCACCGGCAAATATGTGCAAACCAACTCCAACGGCGCGGCCAGTTCCGCAACGGGCAGTGATGCAGTGGCGCAAGGTCCGGCGGCAACGGCGTCGGGCGACAACAGCATCGCCATCGGCAATGGCAGCGCATCCTCGTCCGCGGGCAGCGTGGCGGTGGGTGCGAATGCTTCGTCGACGGGTGCGAATTCCGTCGCCATCGGCGCGGGTTCCACTGACGGCGGTCAATCGAACGTGGTGTCGGTGGGCAGCGCCACGCAGCAGCGTCGCGTGACGAATGTGGCGAACGGCACCGCCTCCACCGACGCGGTCAACGTCAGCCAGCTCGACGCCGCACAAGCAGCTTCCGTGCAATACGACAAGAACGCCGATGGCAGCGTGGACTACGGCAACGTCACGCTGGGTTCCGCGCAGGCGCCCACGCAGGTGCACAACGTCGCCAACGGCACTGCGGCGAGCGATGCGGCGAACGTCGGCCAAGTGAACAGTGGCGTGCAGGCCGCGGAGAGCTGGGCGAAAAACTACGTGGACCAGAAGCTGCAGAACATCAACCAGAACCTCAATGCGGTATCCCTGCGGGCCAATGCGGGGGTCGCTTCGGCCATGGCGATGGCGGGTTTGCCGCAGGCCTACCAGCCCAACCAGAACGCTGCCGCTGTGGCGTTCGGCGCCTTCCATGGACAAGCCGGCGTGGCCGTGGGCGTATCGACGGTTTCGGAAAGTGGCCGCTGGGTTTACAAGCTCAACATGAGCGGCAATACGCGAGGGGACGTAGGCGCAAGCGTAGGGGCTGCCGTGACGTGGTAAGCGCGCCGAGGCTGCTCTACACTCACCGCGTTTTCACCCACCATGGAGGTTTGCATGAAAGCCCGGTTTAGTTTGTTCGCCCTGGTCCTGATGTCCGCCACGTTCGCCGCGCACGCGTCGTGTGACGATGTGAAGTCCAGCATCGACGCCAAGATCAAGGCCAACAACGTGTCGAACTACACGCTCGATGTGGTTGCGAAAGACCAGGCCGGCAACGGCAAGGTGGTCGGCCAGTGCGACGGCGGCGGCAAGGTGATCGTCTATGCGCGTGGCGAGGGGAAGAAGGCGGAAGGTGCGGAAGCCGCGCCCAAGGCGCCGGCTTCCGATACGGCTGCGCCGGCATCTTCGTCGTCCAGCGGCAAGTAAGGGTTTCGCGGTTCGACAGTCATTGGGGCGCCTTTGGGCGCCCCATTTTTTTAGCTG
>CBJMMB010000297.1:0-3138 GCA_966430775.1 uncultured Dyella sp.
CCGGCAATCATCAGCAGGCATGCGCCCACCGCGATGATGCCGAGATAGGCGGCGACCTGCGCCCAGTTCATCACCCCGTCGAGATGGAACATGCCCGAGCCGCCGGCAAAGATGCCGAACAACACGAACACCAGCACCGTGCCGGCAATCGAGCCGAACTCCGGGCGATTGACGAAGCTGCGCCAGGGCGACACGCGTCGTACGCGCTCATCGGCCTGCACGACAGGCTTGTCCTCGCGTGTATCGGCCTGCATGGGGGGAGTGGTCGCGCTCATCAAGCATCTCCGGGATCAGCGGTACTGGCCGGCGTACTTGGCGACCGTATCGACGTTGTCCTTGGTGATGAAGGCAGGACCCGAGCTGACGCCATCCTTGGTGTAAATCGGATCAAGACCATAGTTCTTCAGGCGCGCCAGAAACTTCGGATTGGCCTTCAGCGTGGCCAGGATGGCGGCCGGGTCGCGCGTGTTGCTCTCGTGCGCGATCGCCAGCGCGGCAATCGACATATAGCCTTGCAGATACGGCTGCTGGTCGATCGCGAAGGTGATGTAACCCTTGCGGATACCGTCGATGATCACGCTGGAAAGATCGAACGTGGCGAAATAGACCTTGCCGGCCCGGCCCATCCGCTGCAGTGCCTGCAAGCTTGGCTCGGCCGAATTGGGCCCCAGCGCCAGGATCGCCTGCGTGCCCGGATGGTTGCGCAGATACGCGCTGACCTTGCTCGCCACCACCGTGGGATCCACGCCGGAATCGATCATCGAGCTGCGCGCATCGACGCCGAGTGCGTCGGCAAAACCCTTGCAACGCTGGAACGACGCCGAGTTGGTCGAATAATGATTGACGCATACGAACGACTTGATGCCCGCGGCCTTGGCGCGTTCTCCCGCCTGTTTGCCGGCTTCGTATTCCGGCTGGCCGATATGCATGATCGCGCCGAGCTTGCGGCTTTCCTCGGCGGTGCCGGAATTGATCGTGATCAAGGGAATGCGCTTGGCGGTCACGCGCATGGCGGGCCTGGACAGCACGTCGAAATCGGCGATGTCGAAGGCGACGCCATCGTAGTTGCGCGCCGCGGCCTGCTCGACCAGGCGCGCCATGTCGGCCAGGTCGCCATTGGGCGGGTTGCGATAATCGACCGCAACGCCGAAGTCGTCGGCGGCTTGCTTGATGGCGTTCTTTACCGTATTCCACCACACGTCCGAGTCGGCCGCATGGCTGATCAGCACATAGCGTTCGCCCGCATGCGAACCGGCGGCGGCTGCCGCGCTGGCCGCCAGCATGCCTGCCAGCAAGGTCGAGATCCATCGCATGCGCATAGGTATCTCCCAGGGTTTAGCGATCGGCGCTGTGCACGCCGCCGGTAGGCGAGCATAGGAACGGCGTTTCCGATATTGCAATTTGCATTGCACAATAAAAAATTATGGAAATAATTTTCCAGGCGCGCCAGGATGGGCGCCGGACCTCCAGCGGACGGCCTGCATGGGCAAACAAAGCGCAGTCGACGAGCTGCTGCAGCGCATAGCGAGCGAATTCGAGACCCTGCCGCGGCAGCTGCAGAACGTGGCCAGCTACCTGGAGCGGGAGCGGGCCAACATCATGGTCCAGCGCATCAACGAAGTCGCGGCGGGCTGCGAGGTGCATCCTTCGGCGGTGGTGCGTTTTGCGCAGCGTTTCGGCTACTCCGGCTTCAGCGAGATGCAGGCGGTGTTTCGCCACGACTACACCGAAGGCGTGACGCCCGCGCGCAGCTACCAGCAGCGCATCCGCAAGGTGATCGCCGAGGGCGAAGGCGACCTGCCGACCTCGCAGATGGCGCTGCGTTTTATCGACGCCAGCCGGATCGGGCTCGACGAACTGGCCAAGTCGCTGGATGCGGCGCAGTTCGACGCAGCCGTCAACCTGCTGGTGAAGGCCGAGAACATCTACGTGGTGGCGGTGCGCCGCACCTTTAGCATCGCCAGCTATATCGTCTACGCGTTGCAGCACACGCATAAGCGCGTGCACCTGGTGAGCGGGCTGGGCGGCATGTACCGCGAGCAGATTCGCAGCATCGGCAAGAACGACGTGCTGATCGCCATCAGCTATCCACCGTACGGCAAGGAAACGCTCTATTGCAGCCGTGTCGCGCATCAACACAAGGCCAAGGTACTGGCCATCACCGACAGCGCGCTCGGCGCGCTGGGTCGCGAGGCGCACATCACCTTGCTGGTGAACGAGGGCAGCGCATTCGCGTTCCGCGCACTCACCAGCACCATCTGCCTGTGTCAGGCGTTGTTCGTCGCGCTGGCCTATAGGCTTGAACTGAAAGTCGAAGAAACCATCCATCCCGGAGAATACGATGACTGACATGGGCATTGGCGTTGCGCTGTTCGGCGCCGGACGCATCGGCAAGATCCACGCCGCCAACCTCGTCCGGCATCCGCGTGCGCAATTGCGCTACGTGGTGGACGTGCATCAGCCTTCCGCCGAGGCGTTAGCGGCAAAGCACGGCGCCAGCGTCGCAACAGTGGAGCAGGTGCTGGCCGACCCGGCCATCGGTGCGGTGGTGATCGGTTCCAGCACCGATACGCACGCGGACCTGATCATGCGCGCCGCCGCCTCGGGTAAGGCGATCTTCTGCGAAAAGCCGGTGGATTTGGAGGTCCAGCGCGCACGTGCTTGTGCGGAAGCGGTGAGGAAGGCCGGCGTCGTCTGCATGATCGGCTTCCAGCGTCGCTTCGATCCCACCTTTGCTGCCCTCAAGCAAAGATTGGATGCGGGCGAGATCGGCATACCGGAAGTGCTGATCGTGACCAGCCGCGATCCCGCACCGCCGCCGGCCGCCTACATCGCGCATTCCGGTGGCGTGTTCAAGGACATGCTGATTCACGACTTCGATATTTTCCGCTGGATTCTCGGCGGCGAGGCGGTCAGCGTGCATGCCACCGGTGGTTGCCCGAACATGCCTGAAGTGGCTGCCGCCGGAGATATCTCGCACGCGGCGGTTACCTTGCGCACGCGCGACGGTGCGCTATGCCAGATCAATACCTCGCGCCGCGCTGCCTATGGCTACGACCAGCGCTTCGAAGTGCTGGGCAGCAAAGGTTTATTGCAGGCAGGCAATGTGCGGCCGACGGAAGTGGTCGCGTGGAACGA
>CBJMMB010000298.1:0-3091 GCA_966430775.1 uncultured Dyella sp.
GACAGGTGAAGAAGCGGCCGTAGCGGTCGCGGCGCACGAACAATCGCGTGCGGGCACGCTGTTGCAATTCCAGAATGCCGGTGGCGGTGGCGAACAATTCGTCTTCGGTGCTCTGGAACAGCTCTTCCGGCGGCAGCGTTTCCAGGATATGGCGCAGCGCCTTGCCGGAATACGCATCGCGCTTCAGGCCCGAGCGCGCCATCACCGCTTCCACGCGCTGGCGCACCAGCGGCATGTCCTGCGTGCGTGTCATATAGGCGTTGGAGGTGAACAGGCCGAGGAAGCGCTGCTCGGAGACCGGCTTGCCGTTGGCGTCGAACTTGAGCACGCCTACGTAATCCATGTTGCCGGCGCGATGCACGTGCGAGCGTGCGTTGGTCTTGGTGAGGATGATCGCGTCGTACGCGCCGGACTGCGGCAGGTCGTGCGCGGCCAGCGAGCGCAACGAGCGCAGCGCCACGGAGCGCTCGCTCTTGTGCAGGATGCCAAGACCCGATTCCTCGATCGGGCGCAGCACTTCGTCGTCGCCGGACTTGGCCACTTCGTATTCGCGGTAGCCGAGGAAGGTGAAGTTGTCGTCCGCCAGCCAGCGCAGGAATTCGCTGGCTTCGGTCACTGCGGCGGCATCGAGCGGCAACTTGCGGTTGGGCAGGTCGGCCGCAATCGACAGCGCCTTGTCGCGCATCGCGCGCCAGTCGCGCACGGCCGCGCGCACGTCTTCCAGGGCGTCTTCGATACGGGTCTTGAGCTGCGCCTGGATCGATTCGTCCAGGATGCTGTCCACTTCGAAGTGCATCACCGATTCGGACGCGCCGTTGTCGTCGCCCAGACCCTGAAGCTGGCCGTTGGCGTCGCGGTTCACCTTCACCACCGGATGCAGCACCAGGTGCACGGGCGAGTGTTCGGACAGGATCATGCTGGTGGTGTCGACCAGGAACGGCATGTCGTCGGTGACGATTTCCACCGCGCTGCGCGCCGCATGCGCCGCGCTGGTGATGCGCACCGAGGCGCGCTGCGGCGTGCGCTGCTGCAGGAAATCGAGCAGGCCGGCGATCACCTGCGCCCATTCGGCGGGCGTGTGCAAGTCGACGTCGGTGCTGGCGATGCGCGCGAAAAAGGCGCCGATAAAAAATTGCGCCTCATCAAGGCGCTTGGTCGGATAACCGCTTTTCTTCAATTCTTCGAACACGACAGACACGAGGGGAATGTCGTTGGCCGCACGGATCGCATTCATGGCTTCTACTTAAGAAGTTGATGATGGGGGTATGTGGAGCAGAAAGCTTTAGAAGGATACGCTTCGCGTTGCATTGAATCTATCGGCAGCGCAGCAACGCTTGCTGTAGTTCGTGGTCGTTCGATGCGCGGCGCATGCATGGCGCGTCGCTTCCGCTGCGTGCGGACATGCACGCGAAAGAGCATCCGAATTCCGCAGCAACCCCATGCATGTCCTGTAACGCTGAAGTTGTATGACAAGAACATGCTCGCCGCCGCCTGCTCTGCGGGAGCGTCACGGCGCGCCCGATCCGTCCCGCTGTTCACAACCCGCCGGCCAGCGCCCGTGCCGCAAGTCATCCTCGCGAAAGGCTGGATTCCCGTGAAGAATAAATTGTAAACTGGCCGGTATACTTGATCGAATGTCCGTCAGCGGGACAAACGGCACAGGAAAAAGTAAACCCCAATCCGTTAAACGTAAGCTTTTCCGGCCGGAACAGCCGGGCACCGGGCGAGCCGCGCCCGCCCCCTACCCCCGATTACGCAAGTCATGGAGTTCTCATGAAGTCGACGCCAATGCGCACACCGGTGCTGTGCCTGAGCCTGCTGGCGCTGGCCGCCTGCAGCAGCAAGACGCAGGGCCCGCCGCAGATGCCGACCCCGACCGTCGGGGTTATCGAAGCCCAGCCGCAGAACGTGCCGCTGACCAAGGACCTGGTCGGCCGCCTGTCCGCCTTCCGCAGCGCCGACGTGCGCGCCCGCGTCTCGGGCGTGCTGCTCAAGCGCGTCTATACCGAAGGCACGGATGTGAAGAAGGGGCAGCTGCTGTTCCAGATCGATCCGGAACCCTACAAGGCCACCCTGGCCAACGCCGAGGCGGCGCTGGCTTCGGCCCAGGCCAGCTATACCAATGCGCACGTGATCGCCAACCGCGACCGCCAGCTGGTGCCGCAGGGCTACATCTCGCGCCAGCAGCTGGATACCGACGAGGCCAACGAGCGCTCCGCGCAGGCCGCGGTGAAGCAGGCCCAGGCCACCGTGCAGACGGCCCGGGTCAACCTTAGCTACACCAACGTCACCTCGCCGATCGACGGCCGTGCCGGCGAGCAGCAGGTGACCGAGGGCGCGATCGTCGGCAACGGCGTCACCGATGCCGGCGCCAACGCCACCTTGCTGACCACGGTGGACCAGCTCGATCCGCTGTATGTGAACTTCACCCTGAGCGCGGCGGATCTCGATACCCTGCGCCACGCCCAGGCCAAGGGCAACGTGCAGCTGGCCGAGCAGGACAAGACCACGGTGCAGATCACCCTGCCCAGCGGCGCCAAGTACGAGAAGCCGGGCACGCTCAACTTCTCCGACACCTCGGTCAACCCGACCACCGGCGCGATCAACCTGCGCGCCGTGGTGCCGAACCCCGATCGCCGCCTGCTGCCGGGCATGTACGTCAACCTGACCGCCAACATGGGCGAGCTCAACAAGGTGTTCCTGATTCCTCAGGCCGGCATCCAGCGCGACCCGACCGGCGCCTTCGCCCTGCTGGTCGGCAAGGACGGCAAGGTGGCGCAGAAGCGCGTCACCGCCGACACCATGCACGAGCACGACTGGGTCGTCACCAGCGGCCTGGAACCGGGCGATCAGGTGATCGTGTCGGGCGTCCAGGGCGTCAAGCCGGGCGCGCCCGCCAAGGCGACCCCATGGAAGCCTGACCAGACGTCGGCAGGCCCCGCTGCTGCCGCCGCCAAGCAGTAAGGAGACCGCTGATGCCGAGTTTCTTTATCGACCGTCCCATCTTTGCGTGGGTGGTCGCCATTCTCATCACCCTGGTCGGCACCATCTCGGTGCTGGGCATGGGTGTGGAGTCCTACCCCAACATCGC
>CBJMMB010000299.1:0-3084 GCA_966430775.1 uncultured Dyella sp.
CCGAACCGGCGGCCGACAGATACTGCTCGGCGGCTTTCAGATTCTGCGTGAAGATCGACGAGGACAAACCTTGCGGCACGCTGTTCTGCAGCTCGATCGCCTCGTCCACGGTCTTGAACGGCATCACGTAGAGAATCGGCGCGAAGGTTTCCGTCTGCACCACGTCATCGCTGTTTTTCAGGCCGGTGACGATGGTAGGCAGCACAAAGTTGCCCTTGCGGTCGGCGAGCGCCGCGCCGCCGGTGCGCACGGTGCCGCCGCTGGCCTTGGCTTTTTCGATGGCGGCGAGGTATGCGCTGACCGCTTCCTTGCTGTTGAGCGGCCCCATCAGCGTGGTGGCGAGCGTCGGATCGCCGATCTTGCCTTCGACCTGTTTGTACGCAGCGACCAGCTTGTCGGTCACCTCGTTGATGATCGATTCGTGCACGAACAGGCGGCGCGTGGTGGTGCAGCGTTGGCCGGCGGTCCCCACCGCGCCGAACACGATGGCGGGAATCGCCAGCTTCAGGTCCGCGCTTTCATCCACGATGATCGCGTTGTTGCCGCCCAGTTCCAGCAGCGAACGGCCCATGCGCTTGGCGACGCGCTCGCCCACATGGCGACCGACCTTGGTGGAACCGGTGAAGCTGATCAGCGGAATGCGGTGATCGTCGACAAACGCCTGCGACAATTCCGTGCCGGCGTCGTTGAACAGGAAGAACAGATCCGGGAAGCCGCCGGCCTTCAGCGCTTCGTTGCAGATCTTCATGGTGGCGATCGCCGATAGCGGCGTCTTCGGCGAGGGCTTCCAGATGCAGATGTCGCCGCAGATCGCCGCCAGCATCGCGTTCCACGCCCACACCGCCACCGGGAAGTTGAATGCGCTGATGATGCCGACGATGCCGAGTGGGTGGTACTGCTCGTACATGCGGTGGCCGGGGCGTTCCGAATGCATGGTGTAGCCGTAGAGCATGCGGCTCTGGCCGACGGCGAAATCGGCGATGTCGATCATCTCCTGCACTTCGCCGTCGCCTTCGGGCTTGATCTTGCCCATCTCCAGCGCCACCAGCGAACCCAGCGCATCCTTGTGCTTGCGCAGCGCTTCGCCGCACAGGCGCACCGCTTCGCCACGACGCGGGGCAGGGGTGGTGCGCCACACCTTGAACGCTTCCTGCGCGCGCTTGACGATGATGTCGTAGTCGGCGGCACTGGAGGCGTACACCGTGCCGATCACCTCGTTGGTGGCCGGGTTCAGCGGCTGCAGCGTGCCGGCGCTGGTGGTCTTGGACCACTCGCCGTTGCCGAGATACGTACCCGACTGCTCGCCGGCAAGGCCGAGCGCCTTGAGGATTTCGTGGGACATGCTGGGCTCCATAAGACGTGGCGTCTGTGCGCCTGGGATAGGGAAACAGCAATTCTATCAGGCCGGCCGCCTAGCCCGGTTCGGCGCCCATCCGGAGCGAAGTGAAAGTCGCGGTTGACTGTCTGTAACTTGAAAGTTACAGTTCGTGCCATGGAGATTCGCACCACGGACGTCTTTGACGATTGGTTCGCCCGGCTTCGCGACCGCCAAACCAAGGCACGCATCCAGGTGCGCATCGACCGTCTTGCCGCCGGGAACGCCGGGCAATTCCGCAACCTGACCGGCGGCGTGTCGGAAATGAAGATTGATTACGGGCCTGGCTATCGCGTCTATTTCACCGAGCGCAAAGGCCAGATTGTTGTGCTCCTCGTTGGTGGCGACAAAACCACGCAAAGCCAAGACATTCGGCAAGCCATCACTCTTGCCAAAGCGCTGGAGGACGTATGAAGAAGGTCACTACTCGTCCCTGGGACACCACCGAATATCTCAAGACCGACGAAGATATCGCCGCCTACCTGGATGCCGTCCTCGACGAGGCCGGTGACGATCCGGCATTCGTTGCCGCCGCGCTTGGCAACATTGCGCGCGCCCGCGGCATGACGCAATTGGCGCGAGACACCGGCCTGGCGCGTGAGGCGCTGTATCGCGCACTCTCGCCGGAAGGCAACCCGACCTTTGCAACGGTGCTGAAAGTGCTCCACGCGCTGGGCATCAAGCTTCACGCTGTCGCGGCTTAAAAAACGGCAACCCGGCATAGCGAAGGGCATGACAGGCCGACGTTCGTGTAAAGTAATGCAGATGCCCCCGTAGCTCAGTTGGATAGAGCGTCCCCCTCCTAAGGGGAAGGTCGTACGTTCGAATCGTATCGGGGGCACCATTTTCCGAATGCCGTAGCCGGCGGTGATTGCGCAATGCATCAAAGCACCGGCACGTCAGCTCGCCGCAAGGCCTATTATCCAAAGTTATGCGCTCGCTGAACCGAATGGGTTTCGCGTGAAGCAGCGCCGTCAACGGGCCCTAAGCGTGCTCGTTTATGGCGCTTGCGGGGGTGCGGGGAACGCGATGGAGCAGGACGCTGCAGGAGACACCATCGAGCTTGAATAACCAGATGATCCCACTCGACGCAGCCATGCTGCTTGCCATGCATTTACGGCAAGCGGTCGATCAAGACGTCCGCCAACTGTCAAGGGAATCACCATGAATGCTAAGTCGAAGTTCGTCATCGTCGGTCTGGTCATCGGTGCAGCGATGGCGTCGGGCACCGTGTTTGCGCAGACCGACGTGCCCAACCATCCACGCGTCAACGAAGTGAACAATCGCCTGGAAAACCAGCAGGATCGCATCCAGAACGGTTTGAAGAACGGCACCATGACGCAGCAGCAGGCCGCGCGCGACGAGGCGCACGATGCCAATATCGCCCGCCGCGAATCGGTGGATGAGGCCAAGCACAACGGTCACCTGACCAAGAAGGAACAGCGCAACCTCAATCGTGCGGAAAACCACAATAGCAAGCGGATCTATAAGCAGAAGCATTGATTTGCGGGTGAAGCTTCAAAACCTCCCGTGCTCGCGGGAGGTTTTTTTGCGGTGTGCGAGAAAGTCTTCGTAGGTTGGGTTAGCGCAGCGTAACCCAACGTCTTCGAAGCGACATCGTTGGGTTACCCCCGGATCAAGTCCTGTCTCTTGGTCACATTTCCCGCCCCATGGAACGCATGGCCAGTTCAAAGCCAGCCAAGCGTTCC
>CBJMMB010000300.1:0-3075 GCA_966430775.1 uncultured Dyella sp.
CGCGCCGCCATCGCGCTGTTGGCGTAGTACGGCTTCCACCACAGCATGGGATCGGGAAACAGGCAGGCGTCCGATTCGTTCCAGCCGTGGATCAAGCCATGGCCGGGATCGTCGGCGGGCAGGCGCAGGCTTTCGTCGTGCAGTTCCAGGAGGATCTGCGCGGTGCCTTCGATCTTCGCGCGATGCTTGATGAGCAGCGCTGCGTCGCGGGTGTAATGGAAGTAGCGCGCAAGCAGCGATAAGGTCAGGCCGAATTGCGCGGTTTCGGCGCCGCGCATATTGATCATGCCGTCCGGCTGCACGAAATCGGTGAAGTATTCGTCCAGCACGGCGGCGGCTTGTATAAAGCGGCCCCATTCCAGGTTTGCGTAGAGCGAGCTGGTGAAGGTGTCCTGAAAACCGTCGTATTCGTTGCCGTAATAATCGCGATCGACGGCGCCGTATTTCGGATACGTGCCATCCGGACGCACGATCAGCTCGCGCGCGAAGGCGTGCCGCACCATCTCGGTCCAACCCGCTGCGGGCACGCTGGCGTTGCAGGCATCGGCCAGCTCGCCTTGCCAATAGTCGTGGAAACGCAGCAGCGCAGCGTAGAACGCCGGCGCATCCGGCGGCATGCGGCGCGGCGGGTAAGCCGGATAACTGTGGCCATAGCGCACCTGCACCATGCGGCCATGTTCGACACGCGCGGTGCGATGCCAGGTCTGCACCACGAAGCGGTCGGTGGCGTCGACATCGGCAAACACCAATACGTCGAACCAGCTGTCGTCGCCGATCGGAACGACTTTGTGCACGGCGGGAAGCCAGCCGCCCAGCAGGCCTTCACGACGGCGCGCCACCCGCTTGGGATCGTGCAACTCGGCAAAGACCTGATCGGTGTGATAGGTGCGCGTGCTGCCGGAGGTATAGACCGGCATCGTATCGGCGCACTGGCGTGTGCCCACGAACGTGGTCCATGGCAGGCGGCCGTAGTAATTCTCCGGATTGAGCTGCGAAGCGACGGGCGGCGCCGCGCGGCGCACTTTGTCTTCATCCGGCTCGCCGTGGCGCAGCAGATGATCGGCGAGCAGATCCGCTTCGGCCAGGGCGATGTCCGCCAGCTTCATGCCGAAGTAGGGCGCGCCTTCCTCGGCGTACACCGGTTCGGCGCGTTTGGTCAGTACACAGGCATGCTCGCCGTCGCTCAAGGTCAAGGCGCCGTGCGGATCGCGCAAGTCTTCCAACACCTGCCAATGGCGATCCGCCGCCGAGAACGCCGCGATGGATGCATGCTCTTGCAGCGACAACCCACTGAGCGGCACGCGCACTGGCGGATGGCTGGCTCGCACGAACGCGGCGGAAGTGGCCGGTGCGGACTGGCTACGATTTACACCAGTCAAACCCGCAGCTGCGCCGGTGGCGGCCAGCCCTTGCAAAAAACGTCGACGATCCACGCAATCAGCCCCTATGCAGCCGGCGCCTGGCCGCGCCGCGCGCAAAAAAATGGCCCGTGCACGCCTTGGGGAGGACGCCGGTGTGCTCGACCGGCGGAGGTGGCGTCGTGCACGGGCCTACCCGCATCCTGGGCCAGTCTCGCGCAAGCGTCTTGGCGAAATCCGGCGCCTAGGATGCGGATTCGTGCACAGGTGCGACGGCGCTTCCGTTCGTGGACAGATGGCTGTGATGGCGCCCGTACGCGAAATACACCAGCAGCCCGACCAGCAGCCATAAGCCGAAACGCCAATAGGTGATGGTGGGCAGCCCCCAGATCAGCCAGCACGAGAAACCCACGCCGATCAGCGGCACCCACGGCACCAGCGGCGTGCGGAACGGGCGTTCCATCTCGGGATGGCGCCAGCGCAGCACGGCCACCGCGGTGCAGATCACGATGAAGGCGCACAGCACGCCGATGTTCACCAGCTTGGCCAGTTCATCCAGCGGAAACAGTCCCGATGCGGTCGCCGTGACGGTGCCGAGCAGCAAGGTCGTGCGATGCGGTGTGTGCCAGCGCGGATGCACCTTGGCGAACCAGCCGGGCAGCAGGCCATCGCGCGACAGCGCAAACCAGATGCGCGCGCCAGCCAGCAGGTTGGCGAAGATCACGCTGGTGATGCCGCAGATCGACGCCAGCGAAATCGCCACCATCACCTGCGGCATGCCGATGGCGGTGAACGCGCTCGCCACCGGCGCGGGCGTATCCAGCGTGGTGTACGGCACGATGCCGGTCAGCACCAGGCAGATCGCGAAATACAGCACCATCGCAATGGCCAGCGACAGCAGCACCGCGCGTGGTAGATCGCGCTGCGGGTTGCGCGATTCTTCCGCGGCAGTAGTGAGCATGTCGTAACCGAACACCGCAAAGAACACCACCGCTGCACCGGTAACCACGCCATGCATGCCGAACGGCATGAACGGATGCCAGCGTTCCGGTTTCACGTAGGCAACCCCGGCGATAACGATCGCCGCCGCCGCTGCGATCTTGATCGCCACGATCGTGGTATTGAAGCGCGCGCCCCATTGCATGCGCATCGCCAGCAAGGTCGTGATCGCCACGGAGACCACGACCGCCGGAAGATTGAACAACCGTCCCGGTGCACTGCCATACGCGCCTTGCGCCCACACCGGCAACGATATGCCCGCCGCATCCAGCAACGCCTGCACGTAGCCGGACCATCCCACCGCCACCACCGCGGCGATCAATGCGTATTCCAGCAAGAGATCCCAGCCGATGATCCATCCGGCGAACTCGCCCAGCACGGCATAGCCGTAGGTGTATGCGCTACCGGAAACCGGAATGAGTCCGGAGAATTCCGCATAGCAAAGCGCCGCGGCGCCGCTGGCGATGCCTGCGAGCAGGAACGACAGCACCACCGCCGGCCCCGCCTGCGTGGCGGCGACCGTGCCGGTGAGCACGAAGATGCCGACGCCGATGATGCCGCCCAGGCCGATGGCGGTGAGCTGCCATAACCCAAGCACGCGCCGCAATCCGCTGCGTTCGCCGGTTTCCTGCTGCATGGCGGCGACGGATTTGCGTCGGGTCATGTCGGTGATCAAGCTCATGCTATGCCCCCTTGTGCCACGTCGTCATTCCGGCGT
>CBJMMB010000301.1:0-3069 GCA_966430775.1 uncultured Dyella sp.
GCCGCCGCCACGCTGGGCACCTTCCTGGGGCTGGCCGTGCTCGGTGCGATCGGCGTGGCCTGTTCGGCGTTCGCCTCGCATCCGGCGGTGGCCGCGGTGGCCGCGCTGATGATCAGCCTGGCGCTCAACTGCATCAATCTCGGTGCGCAACTCGCCGGCATCAACAGCGGCTTCATCAACTGGCTGGCGATGAGCACGCATCAGGAAACGCTGCTGCGCGGCCTGGTATCCAGCGCAGACGTGGTGTGGTTTCTGCTCGCGATCGCGGTGGCGCTCGTGCTGGGCGTGCAACGCCTGGCGGCGGACAAGGAGCGCGGCTGATGAACATGGTTTTCATGCGCCGTCTGCACGGTTGGCTGTTTGCGGTGATGGTGTTGCTGGGTGCCGGCGCGATCGGCTATCTCACCGCTCGTCACGATCGCGTCGCCGACTGGACGTTCAACAGCCGCGTCAGCATGTCGCCGGAAACGCGCGCGGTGCTGGCGAAATTCGATGGACCGGTCAACATCGTCAGTTATGCCAGCCCGCAAGGCGACCTGCGCCAGACCATCGCCGCCGCCTTGCAGCGTTATCAACGCGCCAAGCCGGATCTGCATCTGAGTTTCGTCGATCCGCAGCAGGATCCGGCGGCCATGCGCAACCTCGGCATCACCGTCGATGGCGAACTGATCCTGCACTATCGCGATCGCCAGCAGCGCCTGGATACCCTGACCGAACGCAGCCTTACCGATGCACTGGAGCGCCTGGTGCGCGGCGGCGATCGCATCGTGGCGTTCGTCACCGGCGATGGCGAACGCCGTGCGGACGGCCCGGGCAACGCCGATCTGGGCACCTTCGTATCGCAACTGGAAAAAAGCGGCCTGCGCGCCGTGCCGCTGAATTTCTCCCAGGTCACCGGTGTGCCCGAACATACCGACCTGGTCGTGCTGGCCGGGCCGCAGGCATCGCTGGCGCCCGGCGCCACCAAGGCGCTGCTCGATTACCTCGCCGGCGGCGGCAACCTGCTTTGGCTGGCCGACCCGGGCAATCTCGATGCAAGCCTGCAACCGATCGCCGATGCGCTCGCACTTCGCGTATTGCCCGGCGAACTGATCGATCCCTCGTCCGCGGCGCTAGGCCTGAAGGATCCACGCATCATCGCGCTGGGCGATTATCCGCCGAGCATCATCACGCGCGGCTTCACGCTCACCACGCTGTTTCCGGAAGTCGCGCCGCTGGCGCAAACGCGCAAGAGCGACTGGAAACTCGAACCATTCCTGCGGTCCAGCCCGCAAGCCAGCACGCAATCGCTCGACAAAAGCGCGGCCGCAGCGCTGAAAGGCCCGCTCGATTTCGGCTTCGCGCTCAGCCGTCTTTCGCCGAGCCCCGACAAGAGCGAGCAGCGCGTGGCGGTGATCGGCAACGGCGATTTTCTTTCCAACAGCTATCTGGGCAACGGCGGCAACCGGGCGCTGGGCGAGCGCATCTTCAACTGGCTGTTGGGTGACGACCAGCTCATCAGCATGCCGCCGCGTGGCGCGCCCGATCGCATGCTCAATGTCTCGCAGGGCGAACTGGGGCTGTTGAGCGCTGGCTTCATGCTGATCCTGCCATTGATCTTATTGATCATCGGCGGACTGATCGCCTGGCGCAGGCGGCGCGCGTGAAGAGGACGGTGCGTAATCAGCTTTGGTTCTTTGTTGCGATAGCCGTGTTGCTGGCCGCCGCGTGGTGGCAATTGCACGCCGACCAGCAGGCCGCACCCGGTACGCTGCTGCCGCTCAAGCCGGACGCGATCACGCAGGTAACG
The DNA here is from genome assembly GCA_966430775.1 of uncultured Dyella sp. Taxonomy (GTDB): domain Bacteria; phylum Pseudomonadota; class Gammaproteobacteria; order Xanthomonadales; family Rhodanobacteraceae; genus Dyella_B. Next base: position 1,790 of record CBJMMB010000301.1, read on the forward strand.
CTGGAAGCAGGCCGCGCGCCAGCGGAGCACTACGTAAAACGCGGCGAACATTGGTGGCGCATTGATGGGGGCACCGAAACGCGCACCGATGATCAGCGTCTGGAAGAACTGGTACGCATCGCGGCCGCGCCCGTGCGCAGCTGGCGGCCGGCAGCCGGCTACGACCTGGCGAAGATCGGCCTGGCGCCCGCGCAAGCCAAGCTCGAACTGGATGGTGAAACGCTGCGCTTCGGTATCGCGACCGCGATCGGCCACAACGTCTACGTGCAAGTTGGCGACCGCATAGGTATCGTATCGATGCAGCACATGCCACGCTCTGCGCAGAGCCAGGCGATCCAGGCGCAATAACATGCCCGAGCTCCCTGAAGTCGAAACCGCCCGTCGCGGCATTGCACCGCACCTGATCGGTCGTCGCGTCGCCAGCGTCACCTTGCGGCGCGCCGACCTGCGCTGGCCGATTCCACGCGAGATCACCGAACTGCTGCCCGGCCAGCGCATCGACGAAGTCGAACGCCGCGCCAAATATCTGCTGTTGCACACGCATGCCGGCAGCGCGCTGTTGCATCTGGGCATGACCGGCGTGCTGCGCGTACTACCGCCAGATGTAGCGCCCGGCATCCATGACCACGTGGATATCAATCTCGAACCGCTGCAAGGCGAACGCGCGCGCATGCTTCGCTTTACCGATCCGCGACGTTTCGGTTGCCTGCTGTGGCAAGCCCCCGGTACCACGCACGAACTGCTTGAGAACCTCGGCCCCGAACCGCTCACCGATGCGTTCGATGGCGATTTGTTGTGGCAGCGTTCGCGCGGACGCAAGGCGGCGGTGAAACTGTTCCTGATGGACAACGCGATCGTAGTCGGCGTAGGCAACATCTACGCGAGCGAAGCGCTGTTCGCGGCCGGCATCGATCCGCGCCGGCCTGCCGGCACCGTGTCGCGCGCACGCTATCAACGCCTGGCCGGTGAGGTGAAACGCATCCTGGCTTGGGCGATCGAACGCGGCGGCACGACCTTGCGCGATTTCCTCAATCCGGATGGCGCGCCGGGGTATTTCTTTCGCGAGCTGTTCGTGTATGGGCGCGAGGGCGAGCCGTGCAGGGTGTGCGGTACGCCGATACGGCAGCAGATGATTGGGCAGCGGTCGACGTTTTGGTGTCCGCGGTGTCAGAAGTGATGGAGTCCGCGGCTGGCTCCCCTACCCCTCACCGTCATTCCGGCAAAAGTGTTCAGACCGGACACATGGTTTACAGGTGTGCCAAGACATGGTGGACACTTTA
>CBJMMB010000302.1:0-3059 GCA_966430775.1 uncultured Dyella sp.
CCAGCGTGGCAAGCGCATTGCCGCCTTCCGTGCCCACCGCGATCTTCGGCACGATCGCGATCTGCCCTTCGCGCAAGGCATCGGCGAACTGCCGACCCAGATCGTTGATCAACTGCATGCGCGCACCTTCGCCGGTCAGCGCTTCGGCCTTGGCGCGGATCGCATTGGCTTCGGCCTTACCGACCGATTCGGTCGCCGCGGCCTTACCTTCACCTACCGCGATCTGGCGCCTGCGTTCGGCTTCGGCATTGATGTTGATCACTTGCGCCTCCTTGGTGGCAGCAGCGATGGCGGCGTCGCCTTCGTTGGTCTTGATCTTGACGTTGATCTCGGACTTGGTGAGCTCGGTCTGGATCTGCGTGCGGGCCTGTGCCTCGCGCAAGGTGCGTTCCTTGATCGCGGCTTCCTGCTGCTGTTGGTAGGTATCCATCTGCTCCTTCGCCACCTGGCGATCGCGCAACTGGTTGAGGATGGTGTCGATGCGCTGGCCCGAGGCATCGCCCGCGCTGCCATGCGGCGTGCCGATCAGCACTTCCTGCAGTTCCAGGTTGTAGGCGGCGAACCGCTCCTGCATGTCGATGCTCGCCTTCTGCTGGATTTCCGCACGCTCGTGCAGCAGTTCCAGCAAGGTCTTGGTCTGTCCGGTGTTCTTGAAATACGCCGAGACCATCGGATCGAGCGTCTGGTCGACCAGGCGCTTGATGTCGCCGAAACGTTGCACCACCAGCGGCGCCTTGCGGTAGTCGATATGCACCACCACCGACAACGGCATCAGCGGCTCGAACGCATCCTTGGTGATCAGCGCCACTTCCGAAAGGTTCTCGTCGTACTTGTGCGCATTGGTCACTTCCTTCGACCACTTCAGGATGAAGTTGGTGGTCGGTACCAACTGGATCTTGCCGGCGTAGGTATTGAAGGCGTACTTGCCCGGCAGCAGCGGTTCCTTCCACACGCCGCGGCAGCCATTGTCGACCAGCTCGCCGTGCGAATAGCCATCGCCGGAACGATCCGCGCCGGTCTTGCCGAAATACGAAACGACCACGCCCACGCTGCCCACCGGCACCACCGTCTTGCGGATGAATTCCACCGTGGCGAACAGGCGATTGAGGTAATACGTACCTTCCACCAATACCTGATGCTGGCGACCGCGGCGGCCACCGGCGCGCAGGAACGCATTGATGTTCTGGAAGTTGTTGTGGAAGGTGGCCTTGTTGGCAGGGTCTTCGCCCACGCGCGGGGCCACGATTTCATCCTGCGGCAACACCGGGCCGTCGTGGATGGTCACCACGCCCAGCACGTCGCGCGGGTCTTCGTCCGCGCGCTCGGATTTATCCATCACGCCGGCCGTCGAGGCGACGCCGCCGATCACCACCGGCATGAAGCCATTGCGCTCGCTCAACACGCGGCCCATCTTGTCGACGGTGTCCTTCTCTTCGTCCGACAGCAGCAAGCCATGCACGCGCGCCGCCGTGATGATCGCAAACTGCGCCACGTTGATGGCATGCGTACCTTCGCGAAGAATCGCGCGCTGCGGACCCTTCTGACCGCCGGCGCGGAGAAACGCCGCGACATCTTCCACGCCGGCATCGACGAGCGCACCGAGCGTCTGGCCATCCACCAGCTCGTTTCCGTCGCGCGCAAAGATGTAGCCGATCTCACCCTGCGGAATCGTCACCAGGTCCACCTTGTGCACACGGAACTGGAACGGAAAGAAATAATGAATACCGCCGCGCAACACCTGCGGCTGGAAACCCACTTCGCCATTCAAGGCGATCAGGCCGCGCGTCAGCGACGGCGCACCCCACAGCCGCTCGACGATACCGACGCGATCGTTGGGAATGTAGACGATGGCATTGGACGCAAACGTCAACGCCACCAGCACGACTACAGTTACTGCAGACGCAATAAGCACAAACATGATTGTAAGTCCCTGTGAGAAATGAACCTGACGTGCAGTCAGGGCCGTTATGCAAAAGAACGCCAAGCCGGATTTGGACCGAGCCTGGCCGCAACCCGGGCTTGTGCTCGGGCTGAGGGTTGAAAAACGGTTGAGTGGTTACGCGCTATCGACGTCGTCGACCGATGGCTTCAACAAGCGAGCCGAATCGGTATGACGTGGAAAACGCAATGGATAGTGGGCACATGGCGATGACCAGGAGCGAACCTGCGCTCAGAGTCGTTCACGGTTCGAATGAGATTTGGGGAAAGGTGCGCTCGCTGGAGGAGGCTAAGCTGCGGCTGTCTTTCTTGGCGCGCCGAAACGAGCAGGACACTGAAAGATGCGGATCATATTGGCCGGTCGGTTGACCTTGGATGCGCGCATTCTACGCCTGATTTTCTGGGAGCGGTGTGACGTTATAACGTGCAGGATGGTTGCTGGGAGTTTTCTTTGTTGTCCTGATAAAAAAACAAGCGCACAACTTGCCGATAAAGCACCACCTCACCTCATCGTCATTCCGGCGAAGGCCGGAATCTATCGCCAGTACGAAGCATGGATTCCGGCCTTCGCCGGAATGACGATTCGGTTATTTGAAAGCCTACGGTGAAACATGACGCACGGGGCAATTGAAATCCCGCATTTGATCCGCAGGCCAACGTATGTCGGCGGCGCTGCTGGGTTACGCTGCGCTAACCCAGCCTACGGTTACGGCTGGAACGTCCATCCCGTTCTTGTGATCGAGCACGTAGGTTGGGGTGCAAACCCCAACGTATTGATCGGCATGGCGACGTTGGGGTTTGCACCCCAACCTACGGGATATGGCGGACCGGGAAATCAAAATACGTGGCGGGATATGGTTCGTTCTTCAGCGTGAAGTGCCACCATTCCGTATCGAGCGGCGCGAAGCCTGCGTCGACCATCAGCGATTGAAGCAGAAGCCGGTTGGCTTTCGCTTGGGCGGGGATGTTTTGGAACGATGGATGCGAGGCCTCGCTGAAGCAGTCGTAGCCGGTGCCGAAATCCAGGCTGTTGTCGGGAACGCGCGCAGCGGCGGGCGCGGTGCAATCGGCCAGCTTTGTCTGGCCGTCTATGCGCGGAATAGTGCTGCCCAGCGGCACGA
>CBJMMB010000303.1:0-3055 GCA_966430775.1 uncultured Dyella sp.
TTGGCGTTGGCGAAGATCGCTTCGCGTGAGAGCAGGCAGACGCCAGATACGGCGGGGCCGCCGAGCGGCGGGTTGCTTTCGCTCGATTGGGCGTGGACGGAGGCCGCCGGAACGCTGGCGAGAACGAGTGCGGCAGTGGCTAGTAGCGTGCGGTCAATGCGCATGATGAGTCCTTGGATGGTGAATGTGGACGGTTGAAAGGGCTTCAACGTACGCCAATTGCGGCGGGATTGCAGCAAGGTCGTTATCGGCCCTTTTGCCGCCATCCCCAAATCTGGACTCGTCGTCATTCCGGCGAACGCCGGAATCCAGTCTGAATACATCGTGCGAAGCACACAAAACCTTCTATACCGTGTGCTTCGCACGTCATTCTTGACTGGATTCCGGCGTTCGCCGGAATGACGGTCAGGCATAGGGCTAGTGCGTCGCGCCGCCCGATTTACTGGAAGGCGTCGCCCGCGGATCAAACCGCTGCTCATACAGGCGATCGCCATACGCTTGCGCCGCATTCTCCAGCTTCACCCGCTCCGAGGCCGCGAACGGCTCGCGGCTGGCGATCACGCGGCCGATGCTCATGTGGCTGTACGCATCCAATATCTCGTTGCCGATCTGGTAAAGCTGCTGGTTCTTGGCCGTGCAGGTGGTGACCTGCGTCTGCGCTTCATGCAGTTGTCCGGTAAGTTCACCGCCCTGTTGTTCCTGCGCGCGCGCTTTGGCATTGGCATCGGCCACTTCTTTTTGCAGGCGTTGCGCTTCCGCTTCGGCCTGTTCGCGCGCGGTGCGTTCGGCGGCAAGCGCCGACGCGTCAACGGTCGAAGTCGGGCGAGGTTTGCCCAGTTCGGCCTTGGCGGCGTCGGCGTCCTTGCGCGCCGTATCGCGCTCCTGTTCGAGCTTGGCTTTCTCCACCTGCCATTGCGCCTGCTGGCCTTGCAGATCCTGCAACTGGCTGCGGGCATCGGCCAGTTGCGAGCGCAGTTGCTGTTCCAGCGTCTGCGCATGCGCGCCTGCGGTGAGCAGGATGAAAAGCAAGAGGGCGATCGCTGCGCGTTTCATCATGCACCTCAGAATTTCGTGTTGACTTCGAACTGCACCACGTCGATGGTGAACGGCGGTCCGTACACCTGCTTGGCGGCGAAGTAACGCGCCGACAACCACGTGCGCTGCGCGATGCCGTAATCGGCGGTGAGGATGAAGCCCTTGGCGTTGGTGCCGCCCAGGTGGAAGTTCTGGTCGGTGAGGCCATCGAGCATCGCATCGGGCTGCAGGTACTTGTAGCCCAGCGCGATGTTCCATTCGTTCAAGGCCATTGGATGCGGATTGCCGATGATGCCGCGTAGCAGCCAGCCCACTGGGCCGCTCTTGTACGGACCATTGGAGCCATCGCTGCTGCCTTGGTAATTGTTCACCGGCACGCCGAGCCCATTCGGATAGCGGTTGAACGCGGTGCGCATGTGATAGGCCATGTTGCGTTCGTATTCGGCCTGCAGTTCGATCGGCGTCTCGCCCACCTTGAAGTCGAGCTTATTGACCAGATCGGCGATGTGATAGTTGTACGACAAGCCCACGAACTGCGGTTGCGCGTAGTTGTTCGGCGAGGACGTGTCGGGAAGGATATCGCGCAGCAGGAACACGGTATTGCCCCACTGCATGTAGTCCGGCGCAGTGTTGTCCGTACTGCAGTAGTTGACCAGCCCGTTATAAACCTGGCACGGCGCAGAAAGCTGGCCCTGCATGCGATTGAAGAAGTAATAGGCCAAGCCGGCTTGCCATTGCACGTCCTCGGCAAGCTTCCACGTGAAGCCAAGCTGTGTGGCCCACATCCATTTGTCGCCAGCCGCATACTTGTCATTGCCAAGCGCCTGCGTAGGCGCATGGTTGCTGGTGTACTGGATCGGTATCGCGCCGGCGGTAACGAAGGTTTTCAGGTCGTCGGTAAATGGAAATTCGCCGTGCCCAACGACGCCGTCGAAATTGAGTTCGGGCGAGAAAATAAGATCGGTCTGCAGGAACGGCGACGGCATGCGGCCGGCCGTCACCGAGTAGTACTGATTGGGCTGCCAGCGCACCCAGGCCTGGTCCAACCACAGGTTCTTCTTGACCAGACCGCCACCCAACGTCTGGGTGGTGGATACCGGATTGTTGTCGTTGCCCGAACCGATGCGCACACCCGCAGTAACCGTATCGCCCAGTTTCACGTTGATGCCGATATGCGCCTGCATGCGCAGCATATTCAGGCGGTTCTGGGTGGAGTTGAGGATCGGCGGATTGACGTGCTGGCTAAGACTGTTGATGTCGTACGGACCGGTCTGGTTGAGCGCGGCGTAATTGATGAAATCCGGCGCATTCTTGCGGCTGTAGTACCAGGATTCGTCACGCACTCGCACGTCACCGTACCAGCTGATGCGATCCAGCCATTCCGGCAACGCATTCGGCTCGGCCCAGTGCTCCGACTTGGCTTGCGCGATCACTTCCTGCTTCACCTGCTCGCGAATCTCGTTGCGCACGTTTTGCGGTACGTAGACGGCACGCACGTCGCCCGGTTGTGCACCATCGGCTGGCGCTGCTGCCATGGCTGTGCGTGCCTGCGTGGCTTCGTCGTTGGCCTGCTTGATCAGGCCATCGGCTTCGCCTTGCGTGATAAGGCCTTTTTTCACCATCAAACGGATCAGGTTGATGGTGGCGTTGGTGGAGGGTGCTGCGTCCTGCGCGAAGGCTGTGACGGCTTGTCCGCCCAGCAGCAGACCGATGGCGAGGCACAGCATGCTCCTGCGAGGGCGCCATACATGATGGTTGGCGATTCGAAACTTCATCACGTTCTCCAATACGGTTGCACTGCTGCTAGATCTGCTCCCTCCCCTGCTGCGTGCAGGGGAGAGTTGGGTGGGGTTGTTCGGGGGTTGCGGCGAGCGTGCGGGCTTCACCCCACCCCACCTCCTTCTGCTTGCAGAAGGAGAAAAGTAAGTACGGCCCCCTACTGCACGTAGGGGAGGGGGTCGCATTTCGCGTCGCTCGAACATGGCGTCACTCATCCAGGCCGATATCCACGCATCGCCAC
>CBJMMB010000304.1:0-3049 GCA_966430775.1 uncultured Dyella sp.
CCGTGCCGCCTCGTATGGCATCGGGTTGAAGCACTCGTACAGCTCCGGCATCAGATGCAGGCCATATTCCCGCACAAATCGGTTCGCTTTCAGCCCCGCCTTGTGTTTGTCAAAGCGCACGTCCGGTGACTGCCCTGTCATGCCGACATAAACGCAAGGCTTGTCGCCGAGGTAATGGGGATTTGCTTTCATGAAGCGCGCTTCGGCCAGCACTTTCCGCGATAGTTCGATGACATAGACATGGTGGTGGTGACGTGGCATTGAAGAAGTCTTCGGCAGCGAAGAAGCGAGCATAGATCGTAGCGCCCCGCGCTGTATCTACTCCAGGCAACCCCGAACAGCCATATGACGAAGGTCGATTGCGTGGGCCAAGCATGGTGCCGCACTGCGCAGCTTCCCATCAGTTCACCGTTTGAACCTTCCAGCTTGCCCGCTGCATAGCTGCAAGCGTACTCAAAGGCTCTTGCAACCTGCTGTGTAGACATCCTGATTGTTCAATCACTTTGCGATAAGACCAGGTGCGCGAAGGTAAATCGAGCCGGCACGAAAGCGAGCCGTGCTCACCCCGATTTTTTCTTTTCCGGAGTACGACAATGGCAAGCAACGAAAACACACGCGGTGGTAGTCACGAACAACACGTCAAGGCGGGCGAGCAATCTCATAAGCAGGATCAATCCAGTTCAGGTAGTTCGAATCGCGGCGGCAGCCATGAGCAGCATGTCAAGGCGGGTGAGCAAAGCCATAAGAACGAAGGCAAGTCGTCTTCGGGCAGCTCCAGCCGCGGCGGAAGCCACGAACAGCATGTAAAAGCGGGCGAGCAGAGTCATAAGAATGACTGAATACTAGGTCAGGCTCAGCGCACTCCGTTACCAAGGAGAAAAGCGCATGACTGTTCGATACGCGCTGCGCATCTGGCGTAGCGCGTGTTCGTGCCCTCGCCTCACCGTACCCTCGTCAGCACCACCGTCGCGAATGCGTGCGCATTCCAGGGCGCCATCATTGGCGCCCTGGACCGTTGATCAATGCGCCCAACCGAGGCTATCAGGCGACCCATCCGGATGCGCAAACCCGAGCACCGCGTTATGCCCATTCGGACATCCCACACCAGTGGCTTCGGTAGCCACGATACCGTTGAGCGCAGTAAGCGCTGATTGATAGCAACTGCCCAGGTTGTCGGTGAAGTGATAATCGGCCTGGCTTTGCCAGTTGCTGTTCTCGCCCGTCACCGTGTTGTAGGTGTTGGTGGAAACGAAGTTGTCGCGCACCTGGCTGGCATAGAGGGCAGCGTTTTGCTTCAGATGTATCGCATCCAGGTTGCGCTGTTGGGTTGCGCTGATCGTTCCTTGCAACGGATAGGCTGCGTGATCGAGCACATGCCCGGTCATGTCGTAGCGCAGATCCAGTGGATAGGATGCCGTCACCAGATCATCGTTCAACACCACCCCTGCCCTGATCCGTTGACTATGCTGCAGGGTCTGGCTCGCCAGCTGCACGTGCTGCCGATACTCCCGATAGTTCGGGAAGGTGAGGCCATTGAGATAGAAATCCTGCGTGTTCTGGAAATGACTGGTCTGCTCCACGCTGGCATCCACGCGGCCCTTCGACGTGTTGACGTAGCCGGTGATAACGAAGCCGCGGTCCAGGCTGGTGGTTACTTGGCCCGAAAGGCTGTCACCTGAGGATTGAATGGTATCGGTGACCGTTGGCGAGCCGTTGGAGCTTGCCAGCGTATTGAGCAGCACCGCGCCGCCGACTTGCTTAGACCCCTTGTCCTCGTAAACCAGAAGATTGGCGGCGTCCGAGCGACTAAGCGCGACCGTATGCTGTCCCGGTTGATTGAGAACCGCCGCAAACGGCGTCAGGTCCACCCGATACGGAGCATAGTTAAGCAGCTGCGGCGGCTGGATTGGCGCGTTGAGCGCATTGAGGAATGCGAAGTTGTCGATCGGGGACAGCAGTGGAAACACCGGGGCGACGCCAGCGGGCGCGCCGTCGATGCTTACGCCGATTTCCGCAAAGCTGCCGCCGCCGCAGCCTTCGTCTGGCACGGCATCAGACTTGTAAGCGCCGCCGATGGCCAGGTCGCTCCCGAAGGGACGTTTTTTCTGATTGAACTCCTGATCGGGAACGCAGGTGAACCACCATGGCTCCTGATTGTAGATGTCCAGGTAGGCGCGAACGATATTGTGGGGAAGCGTGACCGTATTCGTGCCCGATGGCAGGCCAACCACGGCATCGGGCGTTTTCTGCGCCGGGTTTGTGCTGGAGGCAGGATAAAACAGCAACTCTGCCCACATGCTGATGGTGTTGATGCCCTGATAGTTTTGCCAGTAACCCTGGTCTGAAACAAGGCTGGCTACACCATTTTGCGCGGTCGTGAAGAGCGAAGAAAAATCGGTGACATCACGCTCGACCTCCCAAAAAGGAAAATCGGCGGGTCCAGGCGGCGGTAGATTCGACATCGTGCCGGCATAGATCTGGACATCTCCCAGGCGGATGGAGGCCCGGGTCGAATCTATGCCGGAAATCTGTTCCTGGACAGATACCTTCAATACCACCTTGGCCCACGGCCCCGGACAGTTGGCAGGTGGGGCATAGGTGAAGTTGGCATCCCCTTCAGTCGACCCTGTTGGATATTCTTCAAAAAGGCTGCCGTTTGCGATGGTCAGCAGATCCACCTCGCACGGTTTGCCGGCAGGCACCGGCACCGTCGAAGGCGCTGTTGACACAGGACCCGCCGCACCAATCTGCGACTGAGCCTGCGCCGCTTGGAAAACCAATACGAAGGAGACGGGGGCAAGCAACCAAGCCGCAACGGTGCGGCTCTTAGGCGATAAGCATTTCATAGTGAATCCTCCCTGAGCCCCTGCGCGCGGGATGTTAGGGTCGCGTTCGTCAAGGATTTGCGCAGCCTGTCGAGCTCGGTCGGTAACCCACGCTGCGCGTCTCATGACTGACGCCGTCGTCTCATTATTTTTCTGGGCAGCTATATATGCTTTTTCAGGAAGCGTAACGTCGCATGCTCCAACTGCCGCCGATGCGCGGCCGC
>CBJMMB010000305.1:0-3018 GCA_966430775.1 uncultured Dyella sp.
AACCTCGCACTACGCCGCCGCTTCCTCCAGCACGCCAAGATCCAGCTTCTTCATCGTCATCACCTTCTGCATCACCCGCTGCGCCCTGGCGCTGTCCTTGGCGGTAAGCAGCTCGATCAACTGCACCGGCACCACCTGCCAGGACAGGCCGAAGCGGTCCTTCAGCCAGCCGCATTGCTGTGCGGCGGGATCGCCGTCCTTGGATAGCGCGTTCCAGTAGTGATCCACTTCCTCCTGCGTGCGGCAGTTCACCACCAGCGAGACGGCGGGGGTGAAGCTGAAGATCGGGCCGCCGTTGAGGGCAGTGAAGGGCTGCCCTTCCAGTTCAAACGCCACAGTCATCACCGAGTCCGGTGCGCGATGTGTAGCTTGCGCCGTCGCGGCGTCGTAGCGGGTGACGCTGAGGATGCGCGAGTTGTCGAACACCGACACGTAATAGTTGGCGGCTTCCTCGGCTTCTTCGTTGAACCACAGGAACGGGGTGATGCGCTGGAATCGCGAGCTCATGGCGGATGCCTCCGTGGTGGATGGGATGTCTTACTGGTGCGACGACCGTGGCGGCGTGAAATCGACAAGCGCCGACAAATGTTTCGCCAAGCGTTTGGATCGAATGAAACATGTCCAAAGCTGGCTATCGTTGTCAGCGATGTCATGCTATGCGGTACCCATGGCTGTGTACGCATGCTGCGTTGCGTTCGGCTATTGACGCTTCGCCCAACGCGGAATGATCGCGACCTGTGTCTTTGCAACGAATGCCATGTGCTGCGACGCAACGGCAAAAACCTGCGTTTCTGGCTGTTTTTTTCTGTCAGCGTGCAGGCTTCGTGAAGGCACCCGGCGGCGACATGACATTTATTCCTTTGCGATACGAATCACGTTCCAGCGTGGGCAAATCGGCCAATTGCACTGGACAACGTTGTCATATCGGGCCAATACTCGCGCCACTTTGCAGTTTCATGACAAGCGGTAAGCGCGCATGGATGCGAATGGCGACTGTCCCCCTCGACTGCCTGGAGTGCGGTCGTGAATCGCCGGTGTTTATTCAACCTCGTTGCGTTCCATCAGTCCGGAGACAGTCATGCAAGAGAAGAAGTCCACGAAGTGGTCCACCCTTACGGCAAGCGCGTTGAGCACGGCGGTGGGTGCCGCGCTTACCACTACCGTACTTACCGTCGCGCCGGTGCAGGCGGTGCATGCGCAAAGCACCTGCGCCGCGGCATGGAGCGCTACGGCCATCTATACGGCCGGCAACACGGCCAGCGAAAACGGCATCAACTACAAGGCCAACTGGTGGACGCAGGGCAACGACCCGGCCACCAACAACGGCGGCCCAGGCAGCGGCCAGCCATGGACGTCGCAAGGTACGTGCACATCGACGCCTACGCCGACGCCCACACCTACGCCGACCCCAACTCCTACACCGACGCCCACCCCGACACCCACACCAACGCCCACTCCAACACCGACACCCACGCCAACACCCAGCGGTTTCATGTTCAGTCCGTACAAAGACATCACGATCAACCTCAACTGGAACACCAACAGCATGCAGACCGCCGCGTCGGGCTCGGTGCTGCCATTGGTGGGCAGCGGCAGTTTCTACTCGACCAAGGAGCCGAACCTGCCCGGCATCACGCTGGCCTTCGCCACTGGTGCGTGCGGCAGCGAAAGCTGGGGCGGCGTGACGGCGTCCGGCTTCATCTCCGGCAACATCAGCGCGCTCAACAGCGCCGGCCTCAACTACATCGTGTCGACCGGTGGTGCATCCGGCGTGTTCACTTGCGGATCGGCCTCGGCGTTCGAGAGCTTTATCGCGAAGTACTACACCTCGCACATGCTGGGCGTGGATTTCGATATCGAAGGCGGCCAGTCGCAGGCGGATATCCAGCAATTGGTGGCCGATGTCGCCGCGGCGCAATCGCAGTATCCGAACCTGCGCTTCTCCTTCACGCTGGCCACGCTCGCGTCATCGGACGGCAGCTACGGCGGCATCAACCAGCTGGGGCAATGGACGGTGCAGGCGATCAAGGCGGCCAGCCCGGCGTTGAAGAATTACACCATCAACTTGATGGTGATGGATTTCGGCAGCGCGACGGCCGCCAACTGCGTGGTGGTGAACGGCATGTGCGCGATGGGGCAGTCGGCGATCCAGGCGGTGACCAATCTCGAACACACCTACGGCATTCCGGCCAGCCATATCGAACTGACGCCGATGATCGGGCAGAACGATGCGCAGGGCGAAATCACCACGCTGGCGGACATGGACACCATCGTCAATTACGCCACGGCCAACGGCCTGGCCGGCGTGCATTTCTGGTCGCTGGATCGCGACACGCCATGCGCGGCCGGTTCGGCATCGTCCACGTGCAATTCGTATCCGACTGTGGGCGCATTGGGCTACACCAACGAGGTCCTGAAGGATCTCGGCAAATAACACTGAAAAGCAGGGAATGCAGGGGAAACCGTGGCGATCCGGCAGTGCCGGGTCGCCACGGTGGCATAGCGTGGATTGGCGGGATACGCGGCGCGCGACATGCGCCGCAAGACAGTACCGATACGCGGGATGCGCGGCAGCGTTCGTCTTCGGCTTTGCTGTAGCGAACGCAGTCATCGCATCGCCGATGTTTTTCACCTGTTGCGGTTCAATCCAAATTCTGGAGACAGTCCCATGCAAGTGAAACGACCAACGAACTGGACCACCCTGGCATGTAGCTCGTTGAGCACCGCCATATGCGCGGCGCTTGCCACCACGGCGCTTACCGTGGCGCCGGTGCAGACCGTGCATGCGCAATCGACTTGCGCCGCCGCGTGGAATGCATCCACGGCTTATACGGCCGGCAATGTGGTGAGCGAAAACGGCATCAACTACGTCGCCAACTGGTGGACGCAAGGCAACGATCCGGCCACCAACAATGGTGGCTCCGGCAGCGGCCAGCCGTGGACGTCCGAAGGCGCGTGCAGCGGTTCGCCCACGCCCACCCCAACCCCGACACCTACGCCCACTCCGACACCGACACC
>CBJMMB010000306.1:0-3017 GCA_966430775.1 uncultured Dyella sp.
GTTCGCCCACGCCCACCCCAACCCCGACACCTACGCCCACTCCGACACCGACACCGACACCAACGCCGACACCGACACCGACACCAACGCCGACACCTTCAGGCTGCGATCCGGCCTGGAACGCATCCACCGCATACAACGGCGGCGCGCTGGTCAGCGAAAACAACATCAACTACAAGGCGAACTGGTGGACGCAGGGCAACGATCCGGCCACCAACAACGGCCCGAGCGGCAGCGGCCAGCCGTGGACGGAAATCGACACGTGCAGCGGTTCGCCCACGCCGACGCCCACTCCGACACCGACGCCTACTCCCACGCCAACACCGACTCCAACGCCTACGCCCACACCGACACCCAGCGGTTTCGTGTTCAGTCCGTACAAGGACATGAGCATCAACATGAACTGGAATACCTACGCCATGGCTACGGCGGTCACCGGCACGACCATTCCGGTGGTAGGCAGCGGCAGCCTGTACGCCACGCAGGTGCCAAACCTGCCGGCGATCACGCTTGCGTTCGCGACCGGCGAATGTGGCAGCGAAAACTGGGCAGGCGTGACACCAGCGGAATTCATCTCCGCCAACATCACGCCAGGCGCCGCCAATTCGCTGGCCAGCGCGGGCTTGAACTACATCGTCTCCACTGGTGGCGAGGCGGGCGTGTTCACCTGCGGCTCCGCGTCGGCATTCCAGAGCTTTATCGCGAAGTACTACACCGCGCAAATGATCGGCGTGGATTTCGACATCGAAGGCGGCCAGACGCAGGCGGAAGTGCAGCAACTGGTAGCGGATGTCGCCGCGGCGCAATCGCAGTATCCGAACCTGCGCTTCTCCTTCACGCTGGCCACGCTCGGCGCGTCGGACGGCAGCTATGGTGGCATCAACCAGCTGGGGCAATGGGTGGTGCAGGCGATCAAGGCGTCCAGCCCGGCGTTGAACAACTACACCATCAACTTGATGGTGATGGATTACGGCGGCGCCACGTCGTCCAACTGCGTGGTGGTGGGCGGCGTGTGCGAGATGGGGCAGTCCGCGATCCAGGCGGTGACCAACCTGGAGCATACGTACGGCATCCCGGCCAGCCATATCGAGCTCACGCCGATGATCGGGCAGAACGATTCCGGCGGTGAAATCACCACACTGGCGGACATCGACACCATCACCAACTACGCCACGGCCAACGGCCTGGCCGGCGTGCATTTCTGGTCGCTGGATCGCGATACGCCGTGCGCGTCGGGGTCGGCATCGTCCACGTGCAATTCGTATCCGAGCGCGGGCGTGCTGGCCTTTACCAAGGAGATCCTCAAGGACATCGGCAAGTAGCGTGCAAGCGCAGGGGAACGCGCCGCACGAGCGGGAGGCATGCCCGTTTCGCGGCGCAGATGGGGAGGGGGAGGGCCACCGGCACGAAGGTGCCGGTGGCTTTTTTTGTCAGGAAAGCTGAACGAAGAAACTGTCACGATAACAACACCGTGCCTTGTCATCACCACGCCCGCTGACGATGCACGCGAACGAACCGCCGATACGCCTGTCACAATGACTGTTCAACGAGCAGAACGGGCAGCATCGTGAATCGAAATATCAAACAGACTTCGTATGGCGGCTGGATCGCCGCGATCATCATCGTGCTTGCTGTCGTGGCAGCGGGCATCTACCTGGTCCAGCGCGGCATGCATCCGGCCGCATCGGAAAATCCACCGCCCAGCGCACCGCCATCGACAGCGGCGCAGGCGCCGGCAAGTTCGTCCTCGACGATCCAGCACCCCATCGCGCAGGCCGCCGCCGGCCCCGCGCCCGCATCCACTGCAGCATTGCCGGCCCTGGTCGACAGCGACGCCAGCGTGCGCGAAGCCCTGGCGAGCATGGTGGGCAGCGACATGGGTGCGCTGCTGGCGCCGAGCCAGATCATCTCGCGCGTGGTGGCGACGGTGGATGCCCTGCCGCGCCAAGGCATGGGCAATACCACCATCCTTCCGCTGCGCACGCCCCGCGGCGCCATGCAATTGCAGACGGCCAACGGCGCCAGCGTGATCGCTGCCGCCAATGCGGAGCGCTATGCGCCTTACATGACGGTGCTCGCCAAGGTCGATCCGCATGCCCTGGTCGCCTGGTACAAGCAGAACTATCCCTTGTTCCAGCAGGCGTATCGCGAGCTTGGCTATCCGCGCGGCTATTTCAACGATCGGCTGATTACCGCAATCGACGACATGCTCGCTGCGCCGGACGTTCACGATCCGATTGCCGTGACGAAGGAAGGCGCGCGCTATCACTTCGTCGATCCGCAACTGCAGTCGCTGTCGAACGGGCAGAAGCTGATGCTGCGCCTCGGCCCGGAGAACGAAGCCCAGCTCAAGGCCAAATTGCGCATGATCCGTACGTTGCTGGCAGGTGGTCAGATCGGACACTGAACATCATGCCGAGCGCAAGAAAAAGCCCGCGAAACGCGGGCTTTTTCGTTGCTGCCAAGTGAGGCGATCAGCCGTGATGCATATCACGCCCGCCACCACCGTGCGGCGCACCGCCTCCGGACGGATGCGGCGCCGGAGCAGGGCGCGAGGCGCGGTATTGCGGTGCCGGCGCCGCGTGGTACTGGTACTGCGGTGCATGGAACTGCGGTTGCGGCTGCGGGCGATACACCGGTGACGGCGCCGGACGGTACGCGGTGGCAGGCGCGCGATAGGTGTTCATCGGATGCGCATTCATCGGTTGCATCGGACGGCTGGTCGGCGCGACGCCGGTAACGCCGCCAGGACGATACAGGTTGCTGTAGTTGGCGCTGGGACGCATCGCGTTCGGCGCGGCCGGCGCATTCGTGTGCGCGAAGTTCGCCGAATGGAACGCCGAGCCGTTGTTGAAGGGCGCCGATTGCGGTGTGCGCATCGCACTGTTGTTGACGTGTTGCATCGGCGCCGCGTTCGGCATGTTGGCGTGCGGCGCAAAGCTCGCCGAGCGTAGCGCCATGTTGTTGTTCGGCTGCATGGCGTTGTTCATCGGACGCATGTTCGCTGCGGGCATGTT
>CBJMMB010000307.1:0-3008 GCA_966430775.1 uncultured Dyella sp.
CGCACCTCGCCGGCCGTGCCGTGCACTTCGATGCATTCGGCCGAAAGGTGGAACGCGATGCCTTCCTTGCGCAGGATATCGACCACCGCGGCGGACACTTCGGGATCCTCGCGCGGCAGCAGGCGATCGCCGCGCTCGACGATAGTCACCTCCGCGCCGAAGCGCTGGAACATCTGCCCGAACTCGAGCCCGATGTAACTGCCGCCGATGATCACCAGGTGTCTGGGCAATTCGCGCAACGCCAGGATGCTGGTGTTGGTCAGGTAGGGCACCGTATCGATGCCGGGAAAATCAGGCACGCTCGCGCGCCCACCGACGTTGACGAAAAACTCGTCGGCCTCGATCAACTGCTCGCCCACGCGCACAGTGCGCGGCGATTCGAACACGGCCTGCCCGCGCAGCAGGGATACGTTCTGCATGCCATCCAACCATTTCTCCACGCTGCTGCGCGACAGGCCGGAGATGCCCTGCGTGCGTTCCCACACGCGCTGCATGTCCACGCGAACGTCGCTCTGAGCAAGCACGCCGTAATCGCTTGCACGCCGCCCCATCTGCGCGACATAGGCGCTGGCCACCATCGCCTTGGTGGGAATGCAGCCGGTGTTGACGCAGGTGCCGCCCACCAGCTTGCGTTCGATCACCGCGACCTTGCGGCCGGATTTGCCCAGGCGCTCGGCCAATGGCGGCCCGGCCTGCCCTGCCCCAATGACCACTGCATCGAATCGCTGATTCATGCCGCTTCCAGTCGCTGGCTCGAGAAGTGCCGAGTGTGTAGCAGCAGTGAAGAAGAAATCGTTAATGCGGCGAAAGCAAGTGCGAAGGCGACGATGATCACATCCTGCTCATGCCTGGAGCATAAATCACTCAGACCATCTTGCGATTTTCCTTTGTGTGCCGCACCAGATCCTTGAAAGACATCATGCATCGTGGTCTTGTCCCTCTCCGGACAAGGAAGCCCAAAAAAATTCCGGCTTCCTTTGCCGTCGGCTTCAGCAAGCGGATATTGGAGAAGCTTTTTCGGGTGCGATGAAAAACGAGGACGTCGTTGACGAAGCATGGGGTTGCTTTGCAATGGCGCGTTCTGCACATGAGCTGCACAGCCAACCTGGAGAGGGGATCATGACCAAGACGTTACGCCGGGCCATCGCCAAAGGGCTCGCCTATGGCGCGTTTGCCGTACTCGCTACATCACCTGTCGCAAACCTTGCGGCACAAACCACACCGTCGTACAGCTGGCAGAACGTGCGCATCGTCGCCGGCGGCTATGTCGACGGCATCATTGCGCATCCCGCGCAGCCTGGATTGTTTTATGCGCGCACCGACGTCGGTGGCGCCTATCGCTACAACTCCGCCACCGGCAAATGGATACCGTTGAACGACTGGGTAGCGCCGGCCAATCCGCAATGGACGGGCGTGGAAAGCATCGCCGTCGATCCGAACAACGCGAACATGCTGTTCATGGTTACTGGACTGTATACGCAGTCCTGGGGCGCGAACGGTGCAGTGCTGGTGTCGTCTGACCAAGGCAAGACCTTTACGCCGCATCCGCTGAGTTTTCGCACAGGCGGCAACGAGGATGGACGCAACGCCGGCGAGCGCCTGCAGGTGGATCCAAACCTGGGCTCGGTGTTGTTCTACGGGACCATGAACGATGCTTCGCAACCCAGCACCAATGGCCTATGGAAAAGCACCGATCAAGGCGCGAGCTGGAGCAAGGTAAGTGGCTTCAACGCGCTGTCCAGCGACGGCACCGGTGCGGGCGTGGCGTTCGTCGCGTTCTATAAGCCGTCGGGCGTCAAGGGCTCGCCCACCAAGACGATCTTTGCCGGCGTTTCCACCAGCACCGCCGCGTCGACGCTCTACAAGAGCACCGATGGCGGCGTGACCTGGGCAGCGGTGAGCGGCGGCCCCACCGGCCAGATGCCGCAGCGCGGAGTGATCGGGCCGGACGGCAACATGTACATCACCTACGGCAATGCGCCCGGGCCCAACGGCATGACGGCCGGGCAAGTGTGGAAGTACAGCATCGGCCTCAACACCTGGCAGAACATTACGCCGCCGGACAAATACAACTACCCGTCCGGCTTCAGCGGCGTGGCGGTCGATCCGGCCAAGCCCGGCACGGTGGTGGTGATGACGATGGATCACTGGTGGCCGAGCGACACCATGTATCGCAGCACCAACGGCGGCACCAGCTGGGTGGACGTGGGCGCCACCGCCACGCGCGATTCGAGCCTGTCGCCGTGGATGACGCAGGGCCAGTCGCAGGCAGGGTTCGGCAACTGGGGCGAAGTGGTGATCGATCCGTTCAATTCCGCGCATGCCATGTACGGTTGGGGCGGCGGCATCTGGGCAACCAACAACCTCACTGCGATCGACAACGGACAGCCGACCAACTGGACCGTCGGCGCCGACGGTGTCGAGGAAACCGCGGTGATTGGGCTGATTTCTCCCACTTCGGGCGCGCATCTGGTCAGCGCACTCGGTGACGTCTGCGGTTTCGTGCACACCAGCCTTACCACCGCGCCGACAACGCAGAACAACAATCCGATCTGCTCCAACGGCACCGGGCTGGATTTCGCCAAGAGCCTTCCGTCGAAGATCGTGCGCGTCGGTACAGGCGGCAACAATGTGTTCGGTGCGGTATCGACCAATGGCGGCAGCAGCTGGACGCCGTTCGCCAACCAGGCCGGCTCCACCAATGGCGGCGGCACCGTGGCGATTTCCGCCGACGGCGGCACCATCGTATGGGCGCCGACGGATGTCACGCCCGCCTACTCCACCGACAACGGCAGCACCTGGACCAAGCTCACCGCATTGCCCACCGGCGTACAAGTGGTATCCGATGGCGCCAACGGCAATCTGTTCTATGCGTGGAATCCATCCACCGGCACGTTCTACAGCAGTTCCGACAAGGGCGTGACCTGGTACGCCACCACCAGCAGCCTGCCGCAGATCGCTTCGTGGCAGCACAGCCAGGTGAGCACCGTCACCGGCGTGCAAGGCGA
>CBJMMB010000308.1:0-3002 GCA_966430775.1 uncultured Dyella sp.
GCCTGCTCCCACGCGCTGGCCCAGCTCCAGTCGAACACGAATTCGCCGTGCGAATTGCCTTTCAGGTACAACGGCGCCGCGGCGATCAACGCGCCGTTGCGATACAGACCCAGGTGATGGGCCTGCCAGCCCCATTCCGGGCGAATGCAGCCGGTGCGTTCGAGGCCGGCGAGGAAGGCGTGCGAGAGGAAAGGATTGTCGTCCGGACGCAGTGCGTCCCACGCCGCGGCGGCGATGTCGTCGATGCTGTCGTGGAAGCGGGCTTCGATCACTTTTTCGTCACCCAAAACATCGGGATCTACCTAATCCAGGTAGACCTTGGCCTTGCCTCGGCGTCATTCCGGCGAAGGCCGGAATCCAGGTCAAACAAGCGTCCGAAGGACACAAAACCGCTTTTGAGTGCTTCGCACAGCGCATCTAAACTGGATTCCGGCTTTCGCCGGAATGACGGTGAGGCACATCAGGTATTTCGATAGGTTATATCGATGTGCGTGTTCTTGAGCAGAAGGAGCATCAACCTCAAACCTTCACGCTCTGATCCAACCACCGCTCCGCATCCAGCGCCGCCATGCAGCCGAAGCCGGCCGAAGTCACCGCCTGGCGATACACATGGTCAGCCACGTCGCCCGCCGCGAACACGCCAGGCACTGAGGTCATCGTCGCCATGCCTTCCAGGCCGCTCCGGATCTTGAGGTAGCCGTCGTGCATGTCGAGCTGGCCTTCGAAGATGCCGGTGTTGGGCGTATGGCCGATCGCCACGAAGAAGCCGGTGGCGGCGATGTCGCGGGTGGCGCCGCTGTTGATGTCTTTCACGCGCACGCCGGTCACGCCGGTGTTGTCGCCCAGCACTTCGGCGATGGTGTGGTTCCACACCAGTTCGATCTTGCCGGCGGCGGCTTTCTCGAACAGCTTGTCCTGCATGATCTTCTCCGCGCGCAGCTTGTCGCGGCGATGCACCAGGTACACCTTGCGGCCGATGTTGGCCAGGTACAGCGCCTCTTCCACGGCGGTGTTGCCGCCGCCGACCACGACGACATCCTGGTCGCGGAAGAAGAAACCGTCGCAGGTGGCGCAAGCCGACACGCCCTTGCCCTTGAAGTGTTCCTCGCTGGGAATGCCAAGGTATTTGGCGGTGGCGCCGGTGGCGATGATCAGCGCGTCGCAGGTGTATTCGCCCGAATCGCCTTTCAGGCGGAACGGACGCTGCTTGAGATCGACGGAGTGAATGTGATCGAACACCATCTGCGTCTCGAAGCGCTCGGCATGTTCGGCCATGCGCTGCATCAGTTCCGGACCTTGCACACCGTTGACATCGCCGGGCCAGTTGTCGACTTCGGTGGTGGTCATCAGCTGTCCACCTTGTTGCAAGCCGGTGATCATGGTCGGCTTGAGGTTGGCGCGCGCCGCGTACACCGCAGCGGTGTAACCGGCGGGACCGGAGCCGAGGATCAGCAGGCGGCTATGCTTGGGGGTGGTCATTGCTATAATCCTTAAGGGTTTGCTGGCAATTTGTAAGGTGGTTCTTGGGTTTGCGGAAACGCCCTGGCGGGCGCTCCGGGGAGTCCGCAAGGATGGGGAAGTCGCACAGCCTATTCAAGGTTGACGTGCGGGCACCGTTTCTGAACCTGACCTGTGAACGCCATCCTCCGCGCTCTCGCTATGTGGCCGGCACCCCTTGTTACACTGCATCGCGCATATCCCTACATACCTTGAAGGAAACACACCCCGGTGGCGGCGCGTAGCGCAAACGTACGAAAAGCAAAGGAAAAGACGGCCTTGAGCGAGGAGGTGAAGCGCCGCCTGCGCGAAGCCGGCGCGCTGCTGCTGCTGCCGTTGGCGCTGTATCTGCTGGTATGCCTGCTCGGCTACGACCCGGCCGATCCGGGCTGGTCGCACGCCGATACCAGCGGCCACGTGCACAATCTCGGCGGCACGGTCGGCGCCTATTTCGCCGACTTGCTGCGCTATCTGTTCGGCGCGGTGGCGTATTGCTTCCCCTTGCTGTTGCTGTTCCTGGGCGTGCAGGTGCTGCGCAACCATGGCGTGCGCAGCGTGCAGCCGTGGGAGCCGTCGCTGCGCCTGATCGGCTCGGTGTTCTTCTTCATCACCGCGCCGGGGCTGTGCTGGATCATTTTCCGCGACAGCACCATGGCGCCCGAAGGGCCGGGCGGCGTGATCGGCCGCGGCGTCGGCCATGGCCTGCTCAGCGCGTTTGGCGACAAGGGCGCGCCGCTGTTCCTGCTGGCGATTTTCCTGGTCGCGATCACCTTAGCCACCGGGTTGTCCTGGTTCAAGTTGATGGACCTGATCGGACAGGGCGTGCTGAAACTCGCCGGCTGGTTCGGCGGCAAGCTGCGCAAGGCGCCGGAAGTGATCGCCGCGCACCAGGCGCGCGTCGAGCGCGAAGTGGTCAAGAAAACCGAAGCGATCAAGCAAGCCAAGCGCGAACCGGTGCGTATCGAGGCCCCCGCCGCGCCGGTGGTGAAGAGCGAACGCGCGCGCGTGGAAACACAGATTCCGCTGTTCGTCGGCGCCGCCCAGCCGGGCGAATTGCCGCCGCTGTCGCTGCTGGACGAAGCGCCGGAGCAGGGCCCCGGTTATTCCGAAGAAACGCTGGAAGTGCTGTCGCGCCAGGTCGAGCTGAAGCTCAAAGACTTCAAGATCGAAGCCAAGGTGGTGGGCGTGTATCCCGGCCCGGTGATCACGCGTTTCGAACTGGAACCGGCAGCGGGCGTGCGCGGCAGCCAGGTATCGAGCCTGGACAAGGACATCGCGCGTGGCCTGTCGGTGGTCAGCGTGCGCGTGGTCGACGTGATTCCCGGCAAGAATGTGATCGGCCTGGAAATTCCGAACGCCAAGAAGCAGATCGTGTATCTGTCGGAGATTCTGCGCTCCGATAAATACGATCAGATGAAGTCGCCGCTCACGCTGGCGCTGGGCAAGGACATCGGCGGCCGCGCGATGGTGGCGGATCTCGCCAAGATGCCGCACCTGCTGGTGGC